>JAOAIO010000055.1 GCA_026414665.1 Azovibrio sp. | reverse complement strand
ACCTGGGACTGGCCAACCATCCGGAACTGGTGAAGGCCGCCAAGGCCGTGATGGACACGCACGGGTTCGGCATGGCCTCCGTACGTTTCATTTGCGGAACCCAGGACATCCATCGGGAGTTGGAGCAAAAGCTGGCGGCTTTCCTGGGCTTTACCACCTGGTACCGGGCCAAGAAGTTCAACTACCCGCGCATGCCCAAGGCTACCTGGGGCCAGCGCCTCAAGTCCTTCAAGGACGCCATCTGGGGCTTGATGCTGATCGTGGTGGTGATGGGCGGCATCTATTCCGGCATGTTCACCCCGACCGAGGCGGCGGCCATGAGCGCGGTGTATGCCTTCTTCATCGCCGTGTTCGTCTATAAAGACCTCAGCTTCAAGCAAATTCCCAAGGTGCTGCTCGATTCGGCCAACATGAGCGCCATGCTCTTGTTCATCATCGCCAGCGCCGTGCTGTTCTCCTTCATTCTCACCTCGGAGCAGATCCCGCAGCGCATGGCCGATGCCATCGTCGCCAGCGGCTTGGGTCCGGTGGGCTTCTTGATCGTGGTAAACCTGCTGCTTCTCGTCGCCGGCGCGCTGATGGAGCCTTCTTCCATCATCCTGATCCTGGCGCCCATCCTGTTCCCGGTGGCCGTGGCCCTGGGCATCGACCCCATCCACTTTGGTGTGATGATCACGGTGAACATGGAGATCGGCATGATCACGCCGCCCGTCGGCCTCAACCTGTTCGTGGCCAGCGGCATCACCCACGCGGGCATGACCGAAATGAGCAAGGCCGTGCTGCCCTGGCTCTATACCATGCTCGTGTTCCTGATCATGATTACCTACATTCCCGAGATTTCCCTGGCGCTGCCGCGGGCGCTGGGCATGATGTAAGGCGCGAAAGTCTTCCTTGCGTTGTTGGCCCCGGCTTGGTCCGGGGCGTTTTTTTGCCACTCTGGTAAAATCTCAATTTTTTTAACCCTTCGTTTTGCGGAGCATTTTCATGGCTATCGAACGCACCCTGTCCATCATCAAGCCCGACGCCGTCAAGAAGAACGTCATCGGCAAGATCTACTCCCGTTTCGAATCCAACGGTCTGAAGATCGTCGCTGCCAAGATGGTTTGGCTGTCGGCCCAAGAAGCCGGCCAGTTCTACGCCGTGCATAAGGAGCGCCCGTTCTTCAAAGACCTGGTCGAATTCATGACGTCCGGCCCGGTGATGGTCCAGGTGCTCGAAGGCGAGAATGCCATCGCCAAGAACCGCGAGCTGATGGGCGCTACCGATCCCAAGAAGGCCGAGCCGGGCACCATCCGCGCCGACTTCGCCGAATCCATCGACGCCAATGCCGTGCATGGTTCCGATGGTCCTGACACCGCCGCCGTGGAAATCGCCTTCTTCTTCCCCGGCATGAACGTCTATAGCGGCCGCTGAGCGCTGCGCATCCTCGGCAGGAGGTCCCGGAGGGTCGCCCGGGTTTCCTGCCGGCATCAGGTTCATCCATGCAGAACCTCCTCGATCTCGATCCTGCCCAACTGACCGCCTGGTTTGCCGCCCGGGGCGAGAAGCCCTTCCGCGCCACCCAGGTGCTGCGCTGGATCCACCGTTTCGGGGAGTCCGATTTCGATGCCATGACCGACATCGCCAAGCGCCTTAGGGAAACGCTCAAGGCGGAAGCGGTGGTGGCGCCGCCGGCCATCGTCTCGGACAAGCGCTCGGACGACGGCACGCGCAAGTTCCTTTTCGATGTGGGCAACGGCAACGCCGTGGAGACCGTGTTCATCCCCGAGGATGACCGGGGCACTTTGTGCGTCTCCACCCAGGCGGGCTGCGCCCTCGACTGTTCTTTTTGCTCCACCGGCAAGCAGGGCTTCAACCGCAACTTGAGCACGGCCGAGATCATCGGCCAGCTCTGGCAGGTGAATAAAGCCTTGGGGCGCGACCCCAAGGGTGAGCGCATCATCTCCAACGTAGTGCTGATGGGCATGGGCGAGCCGCTCGCCAACTTCGAGAATGCCGTGGCCGCTCTGAAGCTGATGCTCGACGACAATGCCTATGGCTTGTCGCGGCGCCGGGTCACCGTTTCCACCTCCGGCCTCGTGCCAGCCATGGACCGGCTGCGCGACGAGTGCCCGGTGGCGCTCGCGGTGTCTTTGCACGCTCCCAACGACAAGCTGCGCGACGCGCTAGTGCCCATCAACCAGAAATATCCGCTCGTCGAACTCATGGCGGCCTGCCGCCGCTATCTGGAAAAGGCGCCGCGGGATTTCGTGACTTTCGAATACGTCATGCTCGACGGGGTGAATGACCACGATTATGACGCTCGGGAATTATTGTCCTTGACGCGGGATGTGCCCTGCAAGTTTAATCTCATTCCTTTCAATCCTTTTCCGGGCTCGCCCTACCGGCGTTCGCGGCCGGAGCGCATCCGGCGTTTCGCGGAGATTTTGATCGCGGCAGGAGTGGTCACGACGACCCGCAAGACCCGGGGGGATGACATCGACGCCGCCTGCGGCCAATTGGCCGGCCAGGTACAAGACAAAACCCGGCGCGCTGGGCGGCGCATCATCATGCTGGAGGAGTCGAAATCGTGAAGCGAGCCGCTATCGTGCGGATTCTGTCGCTCCTGCTGCTGGGCCAGGCCGCGCCGGCGCTGATGGCCCAGGTGGTGGTGCCGGAATCCACCCATACCACCCAAGTCGCCACCGACGCCCGCACCCGCGCGCGCCTGCATACGGAGCTGGGCGCCATGTATTTTCAGGATGGCAACATGGCGGTTGCTCTGGAAGAAGCCAAGATCGCCATCGAGGCCGACCCCGGCTATGCCTCCGCCTATAGCCTCCGGGCTCTGGTCCATACCGGGCTGCGGGAATTCGCCGCGGCCGAGGCCGATTTCAAGAAAGCTTTGAGTCTGGCGCCCGGCGACCCCGATATCAGCAACAACTATGGTTGGTTCCTGTGCCAGCGCGACCGGGCGCGGGAGTCCATCCCGTACTTTCTCAGCGCCGTGCGCAATCCGCTCTATAGCACGCCCGAGCGGGCTTACACCAATGCCGGCGCCTGCGCCATCAAGGCTGGCGACTACGATGCGGCGCGCGATTATTTGAATCAGGCGCTGCGCTTGGCGAGCGATGGCGGCCTGCTGGCGCAGATGCAGCTCGCCAATCTGGCCTACGTCCAGGGCAATCTGGTCGAGGCGCGTAACCGTTTCCTGGAAGTCATGCGCGGCATCGGCGAGCCGCCCGCGGAGCTGTTGTGGCTGGGCATCCGCATCGAGCGCAAGATGGGCAACAAGGCGGAAGAAGAAAGTCTCACGGCGCAATTGCGCCGTCTGTATCCGACCTCGCCCGAATTCCAGGAACTCTTGATGGGTAAATACGAATGAGCAGCCTGGCGCAACGCGAGGCGGTACTCGAGGCGGAGGACGCGGCGCTTGCCGCCGCGCCGGCCGGGCCCACGGTAGGCGAGCGGCTGCGCGCTGGGCGCGAAGCGCTCGCCTTGTCGCGTACCGAATTGGCACGCCAGCTGCGTCTTGGCGAGCGTCAGATCGAGGCGCTCGAGGAGGGCGACTGGGCGGCGCTGCCAGGCAGCACCTTCGTGCGCGGCTTCGTGCGCAATTATGCTCGGGCCGTGCACCTCGAACCCGAGCCTCTCTTGATGCAGCTCGAGCAGGAAACGCGGCTTGTCGCGCCGGCTTTGGAATTGCCGGAATCGACCCATGTCACCATGCCCAGTCAAGGTCGGCGGCGCAGCAAGGACCTGCTGCCGGTACTCGCGGGGCTGGTGTTGGTGCTGGCCGCGCTGCTCGCTTATTTCTTTTTGCCTGATGCGTTCTGGCTTGAAAGGCCGGTAGCCGCCACGCCTGTCTCAACTGCGGCAAAGCCTGACGCGCCAGGAAATACGGCAGCGCCAACGCCGGCCGCGGCGCCCGTGTCGCCGTCCGCGACGGCGGCGCCTACTGCTTTGGCAACCGGCGCGCCGACGCCTGTGCCCGTGCCGGTAACGGAACCGGCGCAGGCACAGGCACAGGCACAGGCGCAGACGCAGGCACAGGCACAGGCACAGGCACAGGCACAGACCCAGGCACAGGCGTCGCCCCCGGCCGGCGAGGGCGCTCCAGCGGCTGCCGATGTGGCGACCGTAGCGCTCACTTTTAGCCGCGATTCCTGGGTCGAGGTGCGCGATAAGGACGGCCAGATCATCGTGTCGCGCTTGCATCAGGGTGGCACCCGCCGCGACATCAGCGGCGCCGCGCCGCTCTCACTCGTGATCGGCAACGCCAGCCATGTGAAGCTGCGCTACAAGGGACAGGACGTGCCCCTGCAGCCCAACGCCGAGAGCGATGTGGCGCGTCTTACCCTTCCTTGAGTTCGATTTTTCCATGACGATATTGCACGGCAAGCGGCCGGATCAGCCGGCCACCCGTTCCTGCCAGGTGGGCCACGTCACCCTGGGCGGCAAGGCTCCGGTCGTGGTCCAATCCATGACGAATACCGATACCGCCGATTATGTGGCGACTGCCATTCAGTGCGCCGAGCTGGCCCGGGCCGGTTCCGAGCTCGTGCGCATCACCGTGAATACGCCGGAAGCGGCTGCGGCGGTGCCGAAGATCCGCGAGCAGCTCGACCGCATGGGCTGCAACGTGCCGCTGATCGGCGATTTCCATTACAACGGCCACCGCTTGCTCAAGGAGCATCCGGCTTGCGCCGAGGTGCTGGCCAAGTACCGCATCAATCCCGGCAACGTCGGCTTCGGCAAGAAGAAGGACGAGCAATTCGCCGCCATGATCGAGCTGGCCTGCCGCTACGAGAAGCCAGTGCGCATCGGGGTGAACTGGGGCAGCCTAGACCAGACGGTGTTGGCGCGCATCATGGATGAGAATAGCCGCCGGGCCGATCCGCTCGATGCCAATGCCATCATGCGCGAGGCGATGATCGCCTCGGCCCTGGAGTCCGCCGCCCAAGCCGAGGCGTGGGGGCTGCCAGGAGAGCGTATCGTCCTGTCCTGCAAGGTTTCCAGCGTGCAGGATTTGATCGCCATCTATCAGGAGCTCGCGGCCCGTTCGAGCTATGCCCTGCATCTGGGGCTCACTGAAGCGGGCATGGGCTCGAAGGGCATCGTGGCTTCTACCGCGGCGCTTGCCGTGCTCTTGCAGCAGGGCATCGGCGACACCATCCGCATTTCGCTCACGCCGGAGCCAGGCGGCTCGCGCACTCAGGAGGTCATCGTCGCGCAGGAGATTTTGCAGACCATGGGGTTGCGGGCGTTTACTCCCCAGGTGGTGGCGTGTCCCGGCTGCGGCCGCACGACTTCGAGCTTCTTCCAAGAGCTTGCCCGTGATGTGCAGGCGCATGTGCGCTCGCGTATGCCCGAGTGGCGCAAGCAGTACGACGGGGTGGAGAACATGACCTTGGCGGTGATGGGCTGTGTCGTCAATGGCCCCGGCGAGTCGCGTCACGCCAACATCGGCATCTCGCTCCCGGGCACCGGCGAAGCGCCGTCCGCCCCGGTCTATGAGGATGGCGAGAAGACCGTTACCTTGAAGGGCGAGAAGATCGGCGCTGAATTCATCCAGATCATCGAGGCCTATGTGGCCCGCAAGTATCCGAAGAAAATCCAATGAGTCAAAACTTGCAGTCCGTCCGGGGGATGAACGACATCCTGCCGGCCGAAGCCGAATTCTGGGAGCTGTTCGAGACCATCGTCGCCGAACGCCTGAAAAGCTATGGCTATAAGCCGATCCGGATGCCGATCGTCGAGCCAACACCCCTATTCAAGCGCGCCATCGGCGAGGTGACCGACATCGTCGAGAAAGAAATGTATTCCTTCATCGATAGCCTGAACGGCGAGCCGCTGACCTTGCGGCCCGAGGGCACGGCCGGTTGCGTGCGGGCGGTGATCCAGCACGGCCTGGCCAACCAGGCTACTCAGCGGCTCTACTACATGGGTCCCATGTTCCGCCACGAGCGGCCGCAGAAGGGGCGTTATCGGCAATTCCATCAGATTGGCGTGGAGGCCTTCGGTTTTGCCGGCCCCGATGTGGATGCCGAGCAGATCCTGCTCACCGCCCGGCTTTGGGATGATCTCGGGCTGGAAGGCATCCGCCTCGAGATCAACAGCCTGGGCCAGCCCGAGGAGCGGGCCCGGCACCGGGCCGACTTGATTGCCTACCTGGAGCAGCATCAGGAGGTCCTGGATGAGGATGGTAAGCGACGGCTCTACACCAATCCATTGCGGATTTTGGATAGCAAGAATCCAGCGCTCCAGGACATCTGCGCCGCGGCGCCGAAGCTGATCGACTATCT
Organism: Azovibrio sp.; assembly: GCA_026414665.1. Taxonomy (GTDB): domain Bacteria; phylum Pseudomonadota; class Gammaproteobacteria; order Burkholderiales; family Rhodocyclaceae; genus Azovibrio. Next base: position 9,600 of record JAOAIO010000055.1, on the reverse strand, counting down.
CGGGGAAGCCTCCCTGGCCCATTTCCAGGGGGTGCAGCAGATCCTTAGGGATGCAGGCATCCCTTTCGTGGTCAATCCGCGTCTGGTGCGCGGCCTCGACTACTACAACCTCACCGTGTTCGAGTGGGTGACTGACCGCCTGGGGGCGCAAGGCACGGTCTGCGCTGGCGGCCGTTACGATGGCTTGGTGCAGCAGCTCGGCGGGCGGCCCACCCCGGCCTGCGGCTTTGCCATGGGGGTCGAGCGGCTCATCGCCTTGATTCGGGATGCGGGCGGCGAGCCGGCGCCCCGCGGCCCCGACGTTTATGTCGTGCACCAGGGCGAGGCCGCCACGCGGCTCGCCTTCCGGGTGGCGGAGCAATTGCGCGACAATGGCTTGGATGTGATCCTCCATTGCGGTGGCGGCAGCTTCAAGGCGCAAATGAAGAAAGCCGATGCCTCGGGCGCGCTTTACGCCGTGATCATCGGCGACGACGAGGCGGCCAGCGGTGACGTGCAGCTCAAGGCCCTGCGCGACCCGGACGTGCCGCAGCGACGGCTGGCAGCCGACCGCGTTGCGGGCTGCATCATCGATCAACTCGTGGATACCGAAGAAGAGGAAAGCTGACATGGCCGTCTATGATCTGGAAGAGCAAGAGCAAATCGAGAATCTCAAGGCCTGGTGGAAGCAGCATGGCACGCTGATTACCTGGGTCGTGGCCGGTCTGGCTGTGCTGATCCTGGCCTGGCAGGGCTGGTCCTGGTACCAGAACCGCCAGGCGGCCGAGGCCGGCGCCCTATTTGCGGCTTTACAGCAGGCCGTGAGCAAAGGTGAGGCGCAGAAGGCGCGGACCCTGGCCGGCGAGCTGACCGAGAAATACGCGGGGACGGCCTACGCGCCGATGGGCGCGCTGATGGCGGCGCGCCAATCTTTCGACGCCGGCGACACCAAGACGGCGCGCACCCAGCTTGCTTGGGTGGTGAGCCACGCCAAGGGCGAGCTGCGCGACATCGCTCGCCTGCGCCTGGCCGCCGTGCTGCTCGACGAGCAGGCCTACGATGAGGCTCTGAAGGAGCTTGCCAACGCGCCGCTGCCGGCCTTTGCCGCCGCCTATGCCGAACTGAAAGGCGATGTGCTCGTGGCGCAAGGCAAATCCGGCGAGGCGCGCGCCGCTTACCAGGCTGCGCTCGATGCCATGGGTAAGGCCGATGCGCCAGCGCCGGGCTTGACGCTCCTACGCCAGAAGCTCGAAGCGCTCGGGGAGACCGTCTGATGGCCGGCGCACGCACCCTGCCGGCGCTCGTCCTCATGGCTGGGCTGCTCGGCGGCTGTTCCCTCATGCCCTCGATGGACAGTCTCAATCCGTTTGCCAGCAAGGGGCCGCGCATGGCCGAGCTCACGCCGATCCAGGCCAGCGCGACGTTGCGCCAGGTCTGGAGCTATCAGATCGGCAAAGCCGGCATGGCGGTGTTTTACCCGGCCATCGTCGGCCATTCGGGTTATGTCGCCGCGGCCGACGGCAGCCTCGCCCGGCTCGACCAGGGCCAACCGGTCTGGCGCATCCAGGCGGGCAAGCCGCTCTCGGCCGGTGTCGGCAGTGACGGGGTGACGGTGGTGGTGGGCACCGCCGCCGGGGAAGTGCTCGCCTTCTCTGCTCGGGATGGCGCGCCGCTCTGGCAAGCGCGCGTCAGTAGCGAAGTGCTCGCGCCGCCCTTGGTGGTTGGCGATCTGGTGGTGGTCAGGAGCGGCGACAACCGAGTCGTGGCCTTCGATGCCCGGGGGCAGCGCAAGTGGCTCTACCAGCGCCCCACGCCGACGCTGTTCCTGCGCAGCACGGCGCCCATGCTCTTGGTCGAGCCGTTCGTCTTGGTCGGCTTCCCGGGCGGCAAGCTGGTGGCGATTGCCAGCCACAACGGCGCCCCGGTTTGGGAGGGCACCGTCGCCACGCCCAAGGGCGCGACCGAGCTCGATCGGCTCGCCGACGTGGTGGCCGCGCCGGCCACTGCCGGGCCACTCGGCTGCGCCGTGGCCTTTCAGGGGCGGCTCACTTGCTTTGACTTCGCGCAAGGCGGCACGACTTTGTGGACCCGTGAGCTGTCTTCGGCAGCCGGGCTCGCCGTCGATCCGCGCGGGGTCTATGTCAGCGATGACGAGGGCAGCCTACATGCGCTCGCCGTCGAGAGCGGCGCTAGTCTTTGGAAGCAAGACCGGCTGTCGCATCGGCGCTTGACGGCGCCGCTCGTCGTCAATCGCAGCTACCTTGCTCTGGGCGATGTACAGGGGGTCGTGCATTTGCTGCGGCGCGACGACGGCGACTTTGCCGCGCGCTTTACCACCGACGGCAGCCCGATCATGGCCCCGCCCCAGCTCGGCAACGGCCAGATCGTGCTCCAGACCCGGCAAGGCGGTGTCTATGCCTTGGAAGTGCAATGAAACCGACCGTAGTCTTGGTGGGCCGGCCCAATGTCGGCAAATCGACCCTCTTCAACCGCCTCACCCGTAGTCGTGATGCCCTCGTTGCTGATCTTCCCGGGCTCACCCGCGATCGCCACTACGGTCATGGCCGCCTCGGCCCCAAGCCCTTTCTGGTGGTCGATACCGGTGGTTTCGAGCCATTGGTGAAGGCGGGCATCCTGCATGCGATGGCGCGTCAGACCGAACAGGCCATCGCCGAGGCCGATGTCATCATCTTCGTCGTCGATGGCCGTGGCGGCTTGACGCCGCAGGACAAAGCAATTGCCGACAAGCTGCGTCGCCTCGGGCGGCCGGTGTTCGTCGCGGTGAATAAGAGCGAAGGTATGCACCGTGGCATGGTGGCCGCCGAGTTCCACGAGCTGGGCCTGGGAGAGCCCATCGCCATATCGGCCGCGCATGGCGATGGGGTGCGCAACCTGGTGGACATGGCCTTGTCTGGCTTTCCCGAGCCCGCGCCAGAATCCGAGGCGGAACGTCCAGATGTGCTCAAAGTGGCGATTGCCGGGCGCCCCAACGTCGGTAAATCGACGCTGGTGAATGCCCTGATCGGGGAGGAGCGGGTCATCGCCTTCGATATGCCCGGCACCACCCGTGACGCCATCTATGTCGATTTCGAGCGCAACGGCAAGCCGTACAGCCTCATCGACACGGCTGGCTTGCGCAAGAAGGGCAGGGTATTCGAGGCCATCGAGAAGTTCTCAGTGGTGAAGACGCTGCAATCGATCGAGGCGGCGCATGTGGTCATCCTCATGCTCGATGCCCGCCAGGACATTGCCGATCAAGATGCGCATATCGCCGATTTCGTCGTGCGCTCCGGCCGCGCCTTGGTGGTGGCGGTGAACAAATGGGATGGGCTGGATGCCTACGCTCGGGAGCAGGTGCGCGCGGCCATAGGACGCAAGCTCAAGTTTCTCGATTTCGCCCGCATTCACTTCATTTCGGCGCGCGAGCGCCAGGGCCTCGACAAGCTTTTCGAGTCCGTAGATGCCGCTTACGCCGCTGCCATGGCGAAGCTGCCGACGCCCAAGCTCACTCGCGTGCTCCTCGATGCCGTGGCACGCCAGGCGCCGCCGCGCCAGGGGCCGTTTAGACCGAAGATGCGCTATGCCCACCAGGGCGGATCGAATCCGCCGATCATCGTCATTCACGGCAATGCCTTGGAGAAGATCCCGGTCAGTTACCGGCGCTACCTGGAAAATATCTTCCGCGAGGTTTTTCGCCTCTATGGCACGCCGCTGCGCATTCAGTTCAACACCAGTCACAACCCCTATGCCGACAAGGGGTAGGGCCAAGGCGAGAGCGCGGCCGGGGTGGGCAAGGCCCAAATCTTGCTGGCGCCCTGGGGTGAAATTGGGTAAATTAGATTCTCGATAACAATGATTCCTGGAGTCCACGCCATGAGCAACAAGGGCCAACTCTTACAAGACCCGTTCCTCAACACCCTGCGCCGCGAGCATGTGCCGGTTTCCATTTATCTGGTCAATGGTATCAAGCTCCAGGGACAGATCGAGTCCTTCGATCAGTACGTGGTGCTGCTCAAGAATACGGTGACGCAGATGGTGTATAAACATGCCATTTCCACCGTCGTGCCGGCTCGGCCGGTCAATATCCAGCAGCAGGACGCGGCCCCCGAGGCTTGAGTTCGCTTGAGATTCGCCATGTTCCCGGAAGCGGGGACCCCGATGCCGGCGTCCCCGCTTTTGTTTTGTTCAGCCCATGCTTGACCGTCCGGCGGCCGGCGAGCGTGCCGTCTTGGTGCAGCTCGATTTCGGCGAACCCGATCTTAAGGAGCGTCTGGAAGAGGTGCGTCTGCTCACCGAGTCGGCCGGCGGCGTCGTCTGCGCCGAGATTACCGGGCCGCGGCGCCGCCCGGACCCGCGCACCTTCGCGGGCAAGGGCAAGGTCGAGGAAATCGCCGCCACCCTCGCGGCGGTGCGAGGCGACCTCGTCATCTTCAATCACGAGCTCTCGCCGGTGCAGGAGCGCAATCTCGAAACGGCCTTGAAGTGCCGGGTGATCGATCGAACTCGCCTGATCCTCGACATTTTCGCGCTGCGCGCTCAAAGCGCGGAAGGCAAGCTGCAAGTCGAGCTGGCCCAGCTCGAACATCTCGCCACCCGCTTGGTGCGCGGCTGGACGCACCTGGAGCGGCAGCGCGGCGGCATTGGCCTGCGCGGTCCCGGTGAAACCCAGCTGGAGACAGATAGGCGCTTGCTCGGTAAGCGGGTCAAGCTGCTCAAGGAGCGCCTTGCGCGTCTTTGCCGTCAGCGCGACGTGCAGCGTAAAGCGCGTCTGAAGGGAGATGTGTTCAATGTTTCCTTGGTCGGCTACACCAATGCCGGCAAGTCCACCCTCTTCAACGCCCTGACTCACGCAGGCGCCTATGCCGCCAATCAGTTGTTCGCCACGCTCGAGACGACCTCGCGTAAGCTCTGGGTCGAAGACGCGGGAGCGGTGATTGTGTCCGACACGGTCGGCTTCATCCGCGATTTGCCGCACGCTCTGGTAGCGGCTTTCCAGGCTACGCTCGAGGCCACTGCCGATGCCGACCTGCTCTTACATGTGGTCGATAGCGCCAGTACCGCCCGCGATGAGCAAATGGCCGAAGTAAACAAAGTGCTACAGGAAATCGGCGCCCAGCACGTGCCGCAAATCCTGGTCTGGAACAAGGTAGACCTCACGGGGGTGGCGCCGGCGGTAGAGCGGGATGGCTATGGTAGAATCGTGCGCGTCAAATTGAGCGCGCGCACCGGCGCGGGTGTCGCCCTGCTGCGCGATGTGCTCGGGGAGTGTGCCCGGGAAAAACAAAGCATCCGGGCCGGCTTGGCCGCGGCGCCGGATTTCGGCGAGGCGACGGGCGTGCCGCCCGCCCTTCATTGAGTTTCTTGGTTTCTTACGGACGTTCCATGATTCCAACCCTAGGCATCCTCATGTCCATCAACGATCCGCAATGGGGCGGTCGGAGTGGTGGCAACGACAACGAACCGGGCAATGGCGGCCGTCGTCCCAACCAAGGGCCGCCCGATCTCGAGGAAATCTGGCGCGATTTCAATCGTCGCTTGAGCGGCATGTTGGGCAAGAACGGCCGCCGCGCCGACCGGGGCGGAAATTCCGGCGGCGGCAACCTGCCGCCCGTGGATCTCGATCCACGCGCCGTTGGGGGAGGGATCGGCATTCTCGCCGGGCTGGTCGTGTTGGTTTGGCTCGCCTCCGGCTTTTACATCGTCGATGCCTCGCAACGGGGCGTCGTGCTTCAGTTCGGCAAGTTCGTCGAGACCACCGAGCCCGGCTTGCGCTGGCGCCTGCCTTACCCGATCCAGTCGCATGAGATCGTCAACCTCACCGGCGTGCGCACGCTCGAAATCGGCTATCGCGGCACCGAGCGCAACAAGGTGCTGAAAGAAGCGCTGATGCTCACCGACGATGAAAACATCATCAATATTCAATTCGCCGTCCAGTATTTCCTCAAGGATCCCACCGATTATCTGTTCCAAAACCGCCATCCCGACGAAACCGTGATGCAAGCGGCCGAGACCGCCGTGCGCGAGATCGTCGGTAAGAGCAAGATGGATTTCGTGCTCTATGAGGGTCGGGAACAGGTGGCGGCGCAGGCCACCACTCTGATGCAGGAAATCCTCGATCGCTACAAGACTGGCATCATCATCTCCAAGGTGACGATGCAAAATGCCCAGCCGCCCGAGCAGGTACAGGCCGCTTTCGACGATGCCGTGAAAGCGGGGCAGGACCGGGAGCGGCAGAAGAACGAGGGTCAGGCTTACGCCAATGACGTGATTCCCCGGGCGCGCGGTACGGCAGCCCGCCTTTTGGAAGAGGCAAACGGCTATCGGCAGCGCATCATCGCTACGGCCGAGGGTGATGCAAGCCGTTTCAAGCAAATTCTCGCCGAATACGCCAAGGCCCCCGAAGTGACGCGGCAGCGCATGTATCTGGAAACCATGCAGCAGGTCTATGCCAATACCAGCAAGGTGATGGTCGATGCCAAGGGGCAGGGTAATCTGCTCTACTTGCCGCTCGATAAACTCATGCAGGTAAGCGCTGGCGCCGTGGCGCAGCAACCGGCGACACCGGCGGCCAATGCCGCCGAAGCCGCGCCGCGCAACACGGCGCGCGCCTCTTCTAGCTTTGCCGGCGACGTGCCGCCCCAGGTCGAGCGGGGCCCGGAAGCCGGCGCGCGTGACCTTCGTTCCCGTGACCGGGAGGGCCGTTGATGAATCCCAAATTCCAATTGATCGGCGCCACCGTCGGCCTATTGCTGATCGTGGCTTCCATGTCGCTGTTTACCGTCGATCAGCGCCAATATGCGCTCATCTTCCAGTTAGGCGAAGTCAAGCAGGTCATCACCGAGCCGGGCTTACACGTGAAGTGGCCGCTGATTCAAAACGTGCGCTTCTTCGATAACCGCATCCAGACCTTGGATAGTCAAGAACCGGAGCGCTTCATCACGTCCGAGAAGAAGAACGTGCTCGTCGATTCCTACGTCAAATGGCGCATCGTCGATCCCAAGCTCTACTACGTTTCCGTCGGCGGCGACGAGTCGCGTGCCCGCACGCGCTTGGCGCAGACCGTAAACGACGGCTTGCGCGGCGAATTCGGTAAGCGCACCGTGCATGATGTCGTCTCCGGCGCGCGCGACAAGATCATGGAAGAAATGCGCGGCAAGGCCGACCTCGACGCGCGTAGGATCGGCGTGCAGATCATCGACGTGCGCCTGAAGCGGGTCGAGCTGCCTCAGGAGGTGTCCGAAGCGGTCTACCGCCGCATGGAGGCCGAGCGTAAGCGGGTCGCCAACGAGCTGCGTTCCGAAGGCGCGGCCGAGGCCGAGAAGATCCGCGCCGATGCCGACCGTCAGCGTGAGGTCATCATTGCCGACGCTTACCGCGAAGCGCAGAAGATCAAGGGCGAGGGCGATGCCAAGGCGGCCGCCATCTACGGTCAGGCCTTCAGCCAGAACCCCGAGTTCTATGCCTTCTACCGTAGCCTCGAGGCTTACCGCAACACGTTCAACAGCAAGCAGGACGTGCTCGTGGTCGAGCCCAATTCCGACTTCTTCAAGTACCTGAAGAACGTCAAATGACCGAGAGCCTGCTCCTGGCTTTTGCGCTGATGCTGATTCTGGAAGGGCTGATGCCCTTCCTCATGCCGTCTGCCTGGCGGGAGACCTTTCAGCGGCTGGTCCAGTTTTCCGATGGCCAAATCCGCTTCGTGGGGCTGACCTCCATGCTCGTCGGCTTGATCCTGCTCATGGTATTCAAATAAATGAACTGGCTCCTGCCTGAACATCTGGCCGATGCCCTGCCACAAGAGGCCGCCCAGATCGAATCCTTGCGCCGTCGGATCCTCGACCTGTTCCGGGTGCGTGGCTTCGAGCTGGTGCAGCCACCCATGCTCGAATATCTCGAATCCCTACTCACCGGGGCCGGCCAGGATCTCGACTTACGCACTTTCAAGCTCGCCGACCAACTCTCCGGCCGTACCTTGGGGCTACGCGCCGACATGACGCCGCAGGCGGCGCGTATCGACGCGCATCTGCTCAACCACCAGGGCGTTACCCGACTCTGCTACTGCGGTAGCGTTCTGCACACCCTGCCGGCTAGCCTGGCTTCGAGCCGTGAGCCGATCCAGATCGGCGCCGAGCTGTATGGCTATGCCGGGGTCGAGGCGGACCTGGAGATCTTGCGCTTGCTGGGCGCTGTGCTGGATAAGATCGCGCTCAAGGCTTATCGCGTCGATCTTGGCCACGTTGGCCTATTCCGGGCGCTCGCCCAGGCCGCTGGCGTGTCGCCCGATAGGGAAGAGGCGCTCTTCAACCTGCTGCAAGGCAAGGACGTCCCTGCTTTGCAGGCGCTCGCAGCCGATCTGCCCGCGCCCTATGGCAAGGCGCTGCTCGCGCTGGCTGACCTTTACGGCGGCGCCGAGGTGCTCGAGCGGGCCCGCGCCATCCTGCCGCCCTTGCCGCAGGTGACGGCGGCCTTGGATACCCTGGCGCATCTAATCGCTGCCGTGCCGGAACTGCCGCTCTCGATCGACCTGTCCGATCTGCGTGGCTATCACTACCACAACGGCGTGGTATTTGCCGCCTACTGTCCCGGCTATCCGGCGGCGGTGGCGCTGGGCGGGCGTTACGATGGCGTGGGCCGCAGTTTCGGTCGGGCTCGGCCGGCCACCGGCTTTTCCATGGATTTGCGCGAGCTGGCGCGGCTGGTGCCGCCAGAGCGGCAAAAAGGCGCCATTCTCGCCCCCCACGTCGGGCACGATGCTCGCCTGGCCGCGCATATTGCCGCCTTGCGCGAGCAGGGCGAGGTGGTGGTCGAGCTCTTGCCGGGAGAAATCGCCTGTGAAGGCCCCCGTTGCGACCGTAAGCTGGTCCATCTCGGGGAGCAATGGATTATCGAAGCAATCAACGAGGATTGAGGCATCATGGCCAAGAACGTAGTAGTCGTCGGCACCCAGTGGGGCGACGAAGGCAAGGGCAAGATCGTAGACTGGCTCACCGACAGCGCCCAAGGCGTGGTGCGCTTTCAGGGCGGGCATAATGCCGGCCACACGCTGGTGGTGGGACAGGGCGCGGCCCAGCGCGAATACAAGCTCAACCTGGTGCCGTCTGGCATCGTCCGGGAGGGCGTAAACTGCTACATCGGCAACGGGGTGGTGCTCGATATCGGCCACCTGCTCGCCGAGATCGACGGCCTCGAAGCCGGCGGCATTGAAGTCAGAAGCCGCCTCAAGGTGAGCCCCGGCTGTCCGGTGATCCTGCCCTACCACGCTGCGCTGGACCGGGCGCGCGAGGCCAAGAAGAATGCCGATGCCAAGATCGGCACGACGGGCAAGGGCATCGGCCCCGCCTATGAAGACAAGGTGGCCCGGCGCGGCCTACGCGTCTATGACCTATTTCATCCTGAGCGCTTTGCCGCCAAGCTGGCCGAGGTCATGGACTACCACAACTTCGTCCTGACCCAATACCTGGGCGCGCCGCTCGTCGATTACCAGTCAGTGCTGGATCAGGCCATGGCCCAGGCCGAGCGCCTCAAGCCTCTGGTGGCGGATGTGTCGGCCGCCATTCATGCCGCCAACCGGGCTGGCCACAACATGCTGTTCGAGGGCGCTCAGGGTACCTTGCTCGACAT
>JAOAIO010000054.1 GCA_026414665.1 Azovibrio sp. | reverse complement strand
TGGTGGACATGTTCGTCCTCTTGCAGCTTCCCAATGCCGGCGACGAGCTGCAGGCCATCAAGAAAGGCATCGTCGAAATCGCTGATCTAGTGGTGATCAACAAGGCCGATATCGACCCGCGCGCGGCGCAAGTGGTGCGGGCGCAGTGGAGCAACGCGCTGCATTTGCTACGCCATGCTTCGCCGAACTGGGCGCCCACGGTGCTCACCTTGAGCGCCTTGAAGAAGGAGGGAATCGCCGAGTTCTGGACCCAGGTGCAGAACTACCGCGCCGCGCTCACGCCCAGCGGTGAGTTCGCCGCTAAGCGCCGGCGCCAAGCGGTGGATTGGATGTGGCAACTCATCCACTTCGGCCTGCAACAGCATTTCCGGCGCCATCCCGCGGTGCGGGCGGCGCTGCCCGAACTCACCCAGGCGGTGGAGGCCGGGCGCATGACTCCAGCAGCCGCAGCGCACGGGCTGCTCAAGTTTCTGAATCCCGAATCCTGATTTCAACGAGGAGATTCCTACATGCATGACATCATCCACCAGCTGGAAAAGAAGCGGGACGCGGCCCGTCTCGGTGGCGGCCAAAAGCGCATCGACGCCCAGCACAAGAAGGGTAAGCTCACCGCGCGCGAGCGCATCGAACTGTTCCTGGATCCGGGCTCCTTCGAAGAATGGGATATGTTCAAGGAGCATCGCTGCACCGATTTCGGCATGGACCAGGGCGAGAAAATCCCCGGTGACGGGGTCGTGACGGGGTACGGCACCGTCAATGGCCGTCTGGTGTTCGTGTTCTCGCAGGATTTCACCGTGTTCGGCGGCTCGCTGTCTGAAACCCACGCCGAGAAGATCTGCAAGATCATGGATCACGCGATGAAAGTCGGCGCGCCGGTGATCGGCTTGAACGACTCAGGTGGCGCGCGCATTCAGGAAGGCGTGGCCTCGCTCGGCGGCTATGCCGAAGTGTTCCAGAGAAACGTGCTCGCCTCGGGCGTGATCCCGCAGATCTCGATGATCATGGGGCCTTGCGCCGGTGGCGCCGTGTATTCGCCGGCCATGACCGACTTCATCTTCATGGTCAAGGATTCGTCCTACATGTTCGTCACCGGCCCCGATGTGGTGAAGACCGTGACCCATGAGGAAGTGACCGCCGAGGAGCTAGGCGGCGCCGTGACCCATAACACCAAGTCCGGCGTAGCCGATCTCGCCTTTGAAAACGATGTCGAGGCGCTCACCTACCTGCGCCGCTTGATCAACTTCCTGCCCAGCAACAACCGGGAAAAGCCGCCGGTGCAGCCGACCAACGATCCGGCCGACCGCATGGATTATTCGCTTGACACCTTGGTGCCGGATAACCCGAACAAGCCTTATGACATGAAGGAGCTAATCATCAAGGTGGTCGATGATTGCGACTTCTTCGAGATTCAGCCTGACTACGCCAAGAATATCGTCATCGGCTTTGCGCGCATGGAAGGCTCGACGGTCGGCATCGTCGCCAACCAGCCGCTGGTGCTGGCCGGTTGCTTGGACATCAAGAGCTCGATCAAGGCGGCCCGTTTCGTGCGCTTCTGCGACGCCTTCAACATTCCGGTCGTCACCTTCGTGGATGTCCCCGGCTTCATGCCCGGCACCGCTCAGGAATACGGCGGCATCATCAAGCACGGCGCCAAGCTCCTCTACGCCTATGCCGAATGCACCGTGCCCAAAGTTACCGTGATCACCCGCAAGGCCTACGGTGGCGCCTATGACGTGATGAGCTCCAAGCACCTGCGCGGCGACGTGAACCTCGCCTGGCCTTCTGCCGAAATCGCGGTGATGGGTCCCAAGGGCGCGGTGGAAATCATCTTCCGCGAGGAAAAGAACGATCCCGAGAAGCTCGCCCAGCGCGAAGCCGAGTACAAGGCCAAGTTCGCCAACCCCTTCGTGGCGGCCAGCCGCGGCTTCATCGACGACGTGATCATGCCGCACGCGACCCGCAAGCGCATCTGCCGCTCGCTCGCCATGCTCAAGGACAAGAAATTGGAAAATCCATGGCGCAAGCACGGGAACATTCCCCTTTGACCGCCCCGGGAGGATAAATACATGTTCAAGAAGATCCTGATTGCCAACCGCGGCGAAATCGCTTGCCGCGTCATCAAGACCGCCCGCAAGATGGGCATCAAGACCGTTGCCGTCTATTCCGAGGCCGACAAGGATGCCTTGTTCGTGGAGATGGCTGACGAGGCCGTATGCATCGGTCCGGCGCCTTCCAAGGAGTCCTATCTCGTCATCGACAAGATCATCGCCGCCTGTAAGCAGACGGGCGCCGAGGCGGTGCATCCTGGCTACGGCTTCTTGTCGGAAAATGCCGAGTTCTCGCGCCGTCTGGAAGAGGAGGGCATCAAGTTCATCGGCCCGAAGCACTATTCGGTGGCCAAGATGGGCGACAAGATCGAGTCCAAGAAGCTGGCGATGGAGGCCGGCGTCAACACCATCCCGGGCTACAACGATGCCATCTCCGGCCCCGATGAGGCCGTCGAGATCGCGCGTAAGATCGGCTACCCGGTGATGATCAAGGCTTCCGCCGGCGGCGGCGGCAAGGGCTTGCGCGTGGCCTTCAACGACCAGGAGGCGCACGAAGGCTTTTCCTCCTGCGTCAATGAGGCGCGCAATTCCTTCGGTGACGACCGCGTCTTCATCGAAAAATACGTGCTCGAACCGCGCCATATCGAAATCCATGTGCTGGGCGACAGCCATGGCAACTACGGCTATCTGAACGAGCGCGCCTGCTCGATCCAGCGCCGGCACCAGAAGGTCATCGAAGAGGCGCCCTCCCCCTTCGTAGATCCAGAGATGCGCAAGGCCATGGGCGAGCAGGCCGTGGCGCTCGCCCGTGCCGTGAATTACGAATCGGCCGGCACCGTCGAATTCGTCGTGTCCGGGGCGACCAAGGAGTTCTACTTCCTGGAAATGAACACCCGTCTGCAGGTCGAGCATCCGGTCACCGAGATGATTACCGGGCTTGATCTCGTCGAGCAGATGATCCGCGTCGCTTATGGCGAAAAGCTGTCGATTACCCAAGCCGATGTCGGCATCGACGGTTGGGCCATGGAATGCCGCATCAACGCCGAAGACCCCTTCCGCGGCTTTCTTCCGTCTACCGGACGGCTCGTCAAATTCCAGCCCCCGGCCGAAGTCGAAGGCCAGGTGCGGGTCGATACCGGGGTTTACGAAGGCGGCGAAATCTCGATGTACTACGATTCGATGATCGCTAAGCTGATCGTGCACGGCGCTACGCGCGATCAGGCGATTGCGCGTATGCGCGATGCCTTGAATGCCTTCGTGATCCGCGGCATTGCCTCGAACATTCCGTTCCAAGCGGCGCTCATGCAGCATCCGCGCTTTCAGTCCGGCATCTTTGACACCGGCTTCATCGCCAAGGAGTACCCAAAGGGCTTCGATGCGTCGATGGTGCCGCACGACGATCCGGCGCTGTTGATTTCCGTCGCCGCCTTCGTGCACCGCCGCTACATCGACCGAGCCGCGCAAGTGTCGGGCCAACTGCCCGGACATGAGCGCAAGGTTGGCGATGAGTGGGTCGTGATCCGCAATGGCGAGCGTTTTCCCGTGCTGGCCAAGCCGGTTGCCGGCGGCTATGCCGTGACCTACAACGGCGAGACCTACACCATCTTGTCCGATTGGCGTCTCGGCCAATCGCTGTTCAACGGTACTTGCAACGGCGAGCCCTTCACGCTGCAGGTCGAACGGCACCGCATGACCTATCAGCTGTTCCACTGGGGCACCCGCGCCGACATGATGGTCATGTCGGCGCGCGCTGCCGAGCTGCTTGCCATGATGCCCGAGAAGCAGGCGCCGGACCTGTCCAAGTTCTTGCTCTCGCCCATGCCTGGCTTGCTGCGTGAGGTGGCTGTCCAGGTTGGTCAGGAAGTGAAGGCGGGCGAGAAGCTCGCCGTCATCGAGGCGATGAAGATGGAAAACATCCTCAAGGCCGAACAAGACTGCAAGGTGAAGAAGATTGCCGTCGCGCCCGGTGCCAGCCTGTCGGTAGACGAGGTCATCATCGAGTTCGAATGAGCCGAACCCCCCGCCGCGCCCATAAGGCCAGGCCGTAGGGGGGCGTTGCGAGCCGGCGCGGCTTCTTGCGCCGGCGCTTACCCAACTTGCGTTCTTTGCCCGTCTGCGGACGGGCGTTTTTTCGTTTGGAGCGGGGCTTGCCAGCGTTTCGTCGGATACATGCCGCTGTGGTGTGTTCGGCGTTTCGGGCTAGAATGGTCTCATCTTTTTCAAAGTGTCGTCGGGTGGCCATGTCTGCCGTGCCCCCATCTTCCTTCTTCGTCTTGCCGCGGTCGAAAAAGCTGCTGGGCGTGGCTGGCTTTCTGGGGCTTGCCCTCGTGCTTTTTTATCCGTTTGCTTCTTCCGATTCGGCGGCGCAGGGCGGCGTGGTGACGACTGCCCACGGCGGCGTCCCGGCGCGTGCCGCGCTGGCGCGCCCGAACGAGCCCTTGCTGCCCATCCAGCCTAACATCGACCTCAATCCGGCCAAGGTAGCGCTTGGCCGTCAGCTTTTTCACGATCCGCGCCTATCGCGCGACAACAGCGTCAGCTGCGCGTCCTGCCATGACCTGTCTCGCGGCGGCATGGATCGGCGCGTGCGCTCGCTGGGTGTCGGGCAGCGCGAGGGCGTCATCAACGCGCCCACGGTGCTAAATGCAGCGCTCAATTTCCGGCAGTTTTGGGATGGGCGTTCCCCCAGCCTCGAGGATCAGGTGGCCGGGCCGATTCACAACCCGCTCGAAATGGATTCGAGCTGGGCCGAGGTGATTGCCAAGCTCAGGCAGGATGCGCGCCTGGAGTCGCAGTTCATCGCCCTTTACAAGGCGCCGCCGGCGCCGGCGCTGGTACAGGATGCGATTGCCGAGTTCGAGCGTTCGTTGCTCACCCCTTCGCGCATGGACCGCTGGCTGACAGGCGATGACGCGGCCTTGAGCGAACGTGAATTGGCCGGCTATGCGCTTTTCAAGCGGCATGGCTGCACGGCTTGCCACCAGGGCGCCAATGTCGGCGGCAACCTGTTCCAGCGTTTCGGGGTGATGCAGGATTACTTCGCCGGCAAGCCAGCCATCAGCGCGGCCGACCTGGGGCGCTACAACGTCACGGGGCGGGAGGAGGACCGGCACGTCTTCAAGGTCCCCAGCCTACGCAACGTGGCGCGCACCGCGCCGTATTTCCATGATGGCTCGGCCGCGACCTTGGAAGAGGCGGTGAGCCAGATGGGACGCTTTCAGCTAGGCGTCGAGCTGCCGAAGCAGGATGTGCAGCTGATCGTCGCCTTCTTGCACGCCTTGAGTGGAGAGGTGCCGTCACCATGAAGTGGCCAGTGTCTTGGCGCCCGCGTCTGGCTTGGCTGCTACCGGTGGGCCTGGCTGGTGTGTTGATCGTGCTCTACCTGCTTGGCAACCAGATTGGTAGCGATGAGCGGGTGCAAACCGAGCTGCGCGTGCGCCAGCTCCTGGGCTTGGATACCCGCATGAATCTCGATGTGCTGCGCGTGCGCCATCGCCAGTTGCTGCACTATGATGGCTTGACCGAAGCGGCGCTGCAGGTGGATGCGGGACTGGCCGCCCTGCAGCGCGATTTCGAGCGCTTGGGGCTGCCCGATGCTTTAGAAGCCGCGCAGGCGAGCTGGCGCCAGAAGCGAGAGGCGATCGAGGACTTCAAGCGCCAGAATGCCGTGCTGGGCAATTCCTTGCAGCACTTCTTGAACCTGGCCATGCGCTTACATTCGGATTGGGATTCCGATGCCCGCATTCCGGTGGCCTTGCTCAATTCCGTTACTCGGGACGTGCTCATCTTCCTGAACGAGCGGCAGACCAAGGACATCTTCCTCATCCTGGCCGGACTGAATCGCATCGAAGCCGAAGGCCGACGCTGGCCCGAGCCAGCTGCCACCCAGGCGCGCCTGCTCGCGGCGCATGGCAAGCTGATCGTCAATAACCACCTGCCGGTCGAGAACCTGATGCAAGACATCGCGCGCAGCGACTTTCCCGCGGACCTCGAGCGCGCCTATGGCGACTATGCCCGGGCCTATGCCCAGGCCGAGGCCCGGGCCGAGCATTATCGGCGCTTATTGGCGGTATTCGCCTTATTCCTGATCGCTTTCGTCGCCCTCGTCATGCTGCGCTTACGGCATACGGCGCAAGAGCTAACACGCAGCCATAGCCTGCTCGACAATGTCGCCGACCATCTCGGCGAGGGGATTCTCAGCTTTGATGCCGGGGGGCGCATCAATTTCATGAACCGCCGCGCCGAGGTGCTGCTCGGCAGAGGCGAAAGCGAGCTGCTTGGGCAGCCGGTGGATGTGCTCCTTCCGGCCGAGGCGGCGCGCGACTCCTCGTTTCGGGCAGCGCTTGCGGCCGGCCGCCCCTTCGAAGGGGAGGAAGCGCTGCGCCGGCCGGACGGCTCGCTGTTGCCGGTTGCCTTCTTGGGCGGACCGCTGCCGCGTCTCGATGGCGGCCCCGGCCCGCAGGGTTACGTCACCTCCTTCCGCGACATCAGCGCCCAGCGCCAGGCCGAGGCGCGGCTGCGGCTCGCGGCGCGCGTGTTCGACAACCTGTCCGAGGCCATGACCATCACGGGGCCGGATGGGCGGATTCAGTCGGTAAACCCAGCCTTCACCAGCATTACCGGCTACAGCGAAGCCGAAGCCATCGGCCACAAGCCGGGCAGCCTGCTGGGCTCCGGCCTGCACGGCCCGGATTTCTACCGCGAGATGTGGCGCGCTTTGGCCGAGGAGGGCAAGTGGCAGGGCGAGATCATCAATCGCCGCAAGAACGGTGAAACTTATCCTGAGTGGTTGTCGATCACGGCCGTGCGCGACGAGGACGGCCAGCCGCTCCAATATATCGCGCTGTTTTCCGATATTTCCGAACGCAAGCAGGCCGAAGCCTATATCCACCACCTGGCTTACCATGACCCCTTGACGGGCCTGGCCAACCGCCTGCTCTTCAACGACCGGCTCGACAATGCCATGCACCAGGCGCATCGCACTCGGCGGCCGCTCGCCCTCATGCTGCTCGATCTCGACCGCTTCAAAGCCATCAACGATTCGCTTGGGCACGCTGCCGGCGACACCTTGCTCAAGGCCGTGAGCCAGCGCCTCACGCGCTTGCTGCGCGAAGGCGACACCTTGGGCCGACTGGGAGGGGATGAATTCGCGCTGCTCTTGCCGGAAATTTCCTCCCATGCCGATGCGGCGAGCCTGGCCAGCCGCATGTTGGCCGAGTTCGAAAAACCTTTCGATCTCGATGGCCGCGAGGTGTTTACCAGCACGAGCATCGGCATTGCCGTCTATCCCAGCGATGGCGAGACACCCGCGGTCCTGCTCAAACATGCCGATGTGGCGCTCTACAACGCCAAAGATGCGGGGCGCTCGGCGTTCCGCTTCTTCTTGCAAAGCGACAACGAAGACTCGCTCGAACGCCTCGAACTGGAAACCGATCTGCGCCATGCCGTGGCCCGCAACGAGCTGCGTCTTTATTATCAACCTCAGGTCGATGCCCGCACGGGGCTCATCCATGGGGTGGAAGCCTTGGTGCGCTGGCAGCACCCGCGGCGTGGCTTGCTGCTGCCGGGGCGTTTCATCCATCTGGCGGAAACGACGGGCTACATCGACGTGCTCGGGCGTTGGTGCATGGAAACCGCCTGCCGCCAGCTCTTACAGTGGCAAGCCATGGGCCTGCCGATTCAGCAGGTGGCGGTGAATGTCTCGGCCCGGCAATTGCGCAACCCCAGCTTTGCCGACATGGTGGCCGAGATCTTGCGCGAAACGGGGCTTCCGCCCGCTTGTCTGGAACTGGAATTGACCGAGTCCTCGCTAGCCGAGGAGCCGGAGCGCATCTTCCAGCTCTTTGCCCAGTTGCGGGCTTGGGGCGTGCGCATCGCCATCGACGATTTCGGCACCGGCTATTCGTCGCTTGCCTACCTGTCGCGTTTCCCGGTGGATGTGGTCAAGATCGATCAGAGCTTCGTGCGCGGCTTGGGAGAGGCGGGCGAGACCCGTTCGGTGGTGCAGGCCATCATCCTTCTGGCGCGCGCCCTGTCCATGAAAACGGTGGCCGAAGGCGTGGAAAGCGAGGCGCAGCGCAAGCGCCTGCTCGAAATGTCTTGCGACCAATTGCAGGGCTATCTGTATGCCCGCCCCTGTCCGCCCGAGGCGCTGCTGGAATTGCCTTGTGTCGTGGATGATGCCGACGCGAAGTGAGTGCCATGCAAATCCCCAAGCCGAGTGCCATCGTCACTTATCTCGATCAATACGTGATCGGCCAGGAAGAGGCCAAGCGCGTGCTGGCCGTGGCGGTCTATGCCCATTACCGTAAGCTGGCCTTGGCGCAAGACGGCGCCCTGTTCATGGATAAGAGTAACGTGCTCATCATCGGCCCTTCAGGCTGTGGCAAAACTTTGCTGTGTGAGACGCTGGCGCGGCTCTTACAGGTGCCCTTCGTCACCGCGGATGCCACGTCGCTTGCCCAAACTCGTTTCGTCGGCGAGGAAATCGAGGCCATCATGGCGCGCTTGCTGGAAAAGGCGGATGGCGAAGTGGCTCGGGCCGGGCAAGGCATCGTCTTCATCGACGAGGTAGACAAGCTCAAGGCCGGCAGTGACGGCCAGCCCCGCCAGGTATCCGGCGAAAGCGTGCAGCACGCCCTACTCAAGATCATGGAAGGCGCGCCGGTGCGCTTACACGATGGGCGGGTGGTAGATACGGCGGGCATCCTCTTCATCTGCGGCGGGGCGTTTGTCGGTCTGGAGCAGATCATGGCCCGCACCCACAGTTTCGGCTACATCGGCACCGCCCAGGGCGAGGACGCGGGCATTCTCGAACGCATCAACAGCCGGGTGAAGCCCACCGATCTGTTCGAGTTCGGGCTGATTCCTGAATTCACCGGGCGTCTGCCCGTGGTGGCGCGGCTGCGCGAACTCTCCAAGGACATGCTGGTGCGCATCATGGTCGAGCCACGCCAGGCCCTGTACCGGCAATTCCGCGAGATGCTGGCGCAGGAGGGCGTGGAGCTCAAGGTGGCGCCCATCGTGTTTCAACAGATTGCCGACATCGCCTATGAGTACAAAACCGGGGCCCGCAGTCTGCGCGGCATCTTCGAGGAGCTGCTCAATCCGGTGCTCTTCGCCGTGCCGGATCGACCGGAGGTGCGTCAGGTGCTGATTCGTTCCTTGTTCGAGCCGCCCCAATTCATCACCGCCTGAATCAAGGCGCCGTATCCGCCTCAAGCGCCGCGGCCAGGCCAGGCAGCACGGCTAGCGTGTTGCGGTGCAGCTGGGCGGCTAGCTCTGCTTCCGGCATTTCTAGGAGTTCCGCGAGCGTTCGGCCGATGCGCGGCAGTTCTGCCGGGCTGTTGCGCCCCCGTGGCAGCCAGCTCGGCGGAATGTCCGGGGCGTCCGTCTCCAGCACCAAGGCTTCTAGCGGTAGTTCCCGGGCGAGCCTGCGGATGCGCGTGCTGCCACGATAGGTGAGCGTGCCGCCGAAGCCGAGCTTGAAGCCGAGCGCAAGCAAAGCCTCGGCCTGCTGGCGACTACCATTGAAAGCGTGCGCGATGCCGCCCGGCACTCGGATGCGGCGCAGATGCTTGAGCACCGGATCCACCGCTTGGCGCACATGCAGCACCACGGGGAGGGCAAATTCCCGGGCCAGCTTGAGCTGGGCAACGAAAAAGCGTTCCTGGCAGGCAAACTCCGCGTGCGCCACATGACCGTCCAGGCCGATCTCTCCCACGGCGATTGGGCGCTGGTCGGCTAGGCGCCGGGCGAGCCGCTCCAGGTCGTCATCAGCCGCGTGCTGCGCGTAGAGGGGGTGGATGCCGTAGGCTGGGGCGGTACCGGGATAGCGTTGGCAGCAGGCATCGACCGCGGCGCAGTTGGCCAGATCGACGGCGGGGATCAGGGCGGCGCGCACGCCTGCGCTGCGGGCTGCCTGCCAGACCTGGTCCCGATCCGGGGCGAATTCCGGCGCATCCAGGTGACAGTGGCTGTCTATCCACATCCGAGAAAGGGGAAGTCGGGTTCCGGCCGGCGGCCCTGCATCAGGTCGGCGAGGGCGGCGGCGGAGCCGCAGGCCATGGTCCAGCCAAGCGTGCCGTGCCCGGTGTTGAGCCACAGGTTGCGTAAGGTGGAGACGCGCCCGACGAGCGGCACATTGGAGGGGGTGGCCGGCCGCAGGCCGCACCAAAACAGAGGCTCGCCCTGGGGGCGTAGCGCCGGGAACAGCATGTGGGCGCGGCGCAACAAGGCCTGGCAGCGCACCGGATTTAGCGTCAAGTCGTAGCCGTTGAATTCCGCGGTGCCGGCGATGCGCAGGCGCTGGCCGAGACGCGAGAAAACCAGCTTGTGGCCGTCATCGGTGAGGCTGACCGTGGGGGCGACGCTATCGGCGCCGAGCGCTAAGGTGGCGGAATAACCCTTGGCCGGATAGATCGGCAGGCGTAGCCCATACGGGACGAGGAAGGGCGCCGAGTAGCTGCCCAGGGCTACGACGCAGGCATCGGCCGGCACGACCTCGCCACAGGCGAGGCGGGCGCCGAGCACTTGCGCTTGATCGAGGACCAAACCGGCGATGGCGCTGCCGTAGCGAAATTCGACCCCGGCCGCCGCGGCGCGTTCGGCTAGCGCCTGGGTGAAGCGGTGCGCATCGCCGGATTCATCCGAGGCCGTATAGTCGCCCCCCACGAGTAGCGGCCGGGCCGCCGCCAGGCTGGGCTCGATGGCGAGGCATTCGTCGACCTCGATAGGGTGGCGGTCGAGGCCGAAATCCTGCATCACGCGCGCCGCCTGCACGGCCCGGGCGAATTCGCGCCGGTCGGTATAGATGTGCAGGATGCCCTTTTCCAGGCAGTCATAGCGGGCGCCGAACTCTTCTCCCAGCTCCCGGCGCAGGGCCTGGAGTCGTTCCCGGCTGTAGAGCGCGAGTCTGACGATGGCGCCGATGTTTTGCCGGGTGCGGCCGGGCAGGCAGTTGCGCAAGAAGGCGAGGCCCCAGCGCAGCAGGGCTGGGTCGAGGCGAGGACGGAACAGCAGCGGCGCGTCCTCTTTGCCTAGCCACTGCAGCACTTGGACGATGGCGTGCGGATTGGCCCAGGGCTCGGCGTGGGAAACGGAAATCTGACCGCCGTTGGCGAAGCTGGTTTCCATGCCGGCGGCCGTCTGCCGTTCCAACACCGTGACCTGGCAACCGGCTTGGCGTAGATACCAGGCGGTGGCGGTGCCGACCACGCCGGCGCCGAGCACCAGGACCTTCATGGCTCGGCCTCCAGCCGGGCGCGGTGAATGCGCACCACATGCGGGATGAGGCGCAGATTGCGCATGACTTGGGCAAGGTGCGAGCGCCCGCCGACTTGGACGGTGAAATGCAAGAGCGTATAAAGCTTTTCCGGGTCGCCTTCCATCGAGACGTTCTCGATGTTCGAGCCGGAGTCGGAAATGGCGGCCGCCACCTGAGCCAGCACGCCGCGGGCGTTTTTCACTTCGACATCGATGCGCACGTCGAACAGGGCGCCGGGGGAAGGCTCCCATTCCACGTCGATCCATTTCTGCGGCTCGTGCGAGCGCGACTTGCGGATTACTGGGCAATCATGGGTATGCACGACCAAGCCCTGGCCCTTCTTGATCGAGCCGATGATGGGGTCGCCGGGGATGGGCTGGCAGCATTTGGCGAGCTGGATGGCCATGCCTTCGGTGCCACGGATGGTGAGGCTGCCTGGGGTCGTGGCAATGGGAATCGCGTCTTCGGCAATCAGCCGGCGCGCCGCTACGGCCGCGAGGCGCTTGCCGAGGCCGATGTCGGTAAATACTTCCTTGATCGAGCGGTTGCCGGAAGCCTTGACGAGCCGCTCCCAGGCCGCAGCCGGAATTTCCGCCGGGGCGACACCTAGGCTGTGCAGCTCCTGGTTGAGCAGGCGCTCGCCCAAGGCGGCCGATTCCTCGTTCTGCACCGTGCGCAAGAAGTGGCGAATCTTGCTGCGCGCTCGGCCGGTCTTGACGTAGCTAAGCCAGGCCGGATTGGGGTTGGCGTGCGCGGCGGTGATGATCTCGACTACGTCGCCGTTCTTGAGCTCGGTGCGCAACGGCACGAGCTCGTGGTTGATGCGGGCGGCGATGCAGCAGTTGCCGACATCGGTGTGGATGGCGTAGGCCATGTCCACGGGCGTTGCGCCTTGCGGCAGGGCGAGGATCTTACCCTTGGGGGTAAAGACATAGACCTCGTCCGGGAACAGGTCGATCTTGACGTTCTCGAAGAACTCGGAGGAGTCGCCACCTTGCATTTCAAGCAGCGATTGCAGCCATTTATGGGTACGGATCTGCAAATCGGCGCCGCTATGCTCGGCGTCTTTGTAAAGCCAGTGCGCGGCCACGCCTTCCTGGGCGACGTGGTGCATCGCCTCGGTGCGGATCTGTACCTCGACGGGCGTGCCGTAGGGGCCGATCAACGTCGTGTGCAGTGACTGGTAGCCATTCGCCTTGGGAATGGCGATGTAATCCTTGAATTTGCCGGGCACCGGCTTATACAGGGCGTGCAAGGCGCCCAAGGCCAAGTAGCAGGTGGGAATGTCCTTGACCACGACGCGAAAGCCATAGATGTCGAGCACCTGGGAGAAGGATAGGTGCTTTTCCTCCATTTTCGAATAAATCGAGTAGAGGCTTTTCTCCCGGCCAAAGACTTGGGCGAGGATGCCGACTTCCTCCATCTTGGCGCGAATGCTCTCGAGGATGCGCGACAAGAGTTCCTTGCGGTTGCCGCGCGCGGCCTGCATGGCCTTGGCCAGCACTTGGGCGCGCATCGGATAAATGAGCCGGAACGAGGTGTCTTGCAAGTCGCGGAAGAGCTTGTTGAGGCCCAGGCGGTTGGCGATCGGGGCATAGATCTCCAGCGTTTCGCGGGCGATGCGGCGGCGCTTTTCGGGGCGTACCGCCGCCATGGTCTGTAGGTTGTGGTGCCGGTCCGCGAGCTTGATCAGCACCACGCGCAGATCCCGGGCCATGGCCAGGAGCATCTTGCGGAAGTTTTCGGCCTGGGCCTCCTGGTGCGAGGCGAACTCGATCTTGTCGAGCTTGGAGAGGCCATCGACCAGGTCGGCGACTCCCTGGCCAAAGCGCTCGGCCAGTTCGGCCTTGGTGACGCCCGTGTCTTCGAGCACATCGTGTAATAACGCGGCGCAGATGGCATCGGCGTCCATGTGCCATTCGACCACGGCGCCGGCGACGGAGAGCGGATGGGTGATATAAGCCTCACCGGAGAGGCGAGTTTGATGTTCGTGCGCCTTGTCGGAGAAGCGCACGGCGGCCTTGACCCGTTCGATTTCTTCCGGGGTCAGGTAATCGAGGCTGTCGATGAAGACCCGGTAAGCCGGATCGTCGGGCGAGAGGGCGCAAAAGCCCTCATCGTCGGCACAAGACGCAGGTGGGGCAGAGGGAGGCGATGTCGGGACACTGGAACTGGCCATGGGTCACGCTCGCCTCGGGGCTTTAGGCCTGGCCGCGATTCAGAATTTCCCGGCCGACCTTGTTCAGCGCGATTTCCCGGAGCGCCATGACGGTGGGCTTGTCCTTCTCGTCTTCGACCAAGGGGGTGGCGCCGGAGGCGAGCTGACGGGCGCGGTGGGCGGCAGCCAGGGTCATCTCGAAGCGGTTGGGAATGTTCTTCAGGCAGTCTTCGACGGTAATGCGGGCCATGATGCGTTCTCGAATGGGTTCAAGTCAGTTGGGCGAACAGGGCGGCGTGCCGCAGGCGCTGGGTGTCGAGCCGCAGGCGCGCGGCGCGGACGACGGCGGCGAGGTCCGCCAGTGCGGTCGCTAAATCATCGTTAATAATAACATAGCCAAATTCACCGACATGGCGCATCTCCTCGTGTGCCGCGGCCAGGCGGCGGGCGATCACCGCCGGGCTGTCCGTGCCGCGGCCTTCGAGGCGCTGGCGCAGCGCTGCGAGCGAGGGCGGCAAGATGAAGATGCTGATGGCGTCGGGGAAGAGACGGCGCACCTGCTGGGCGCCCTGCCAGTCGATTTCGAGCAGCACATCGCGGCCGGCGGCGCGTTCGGATTCGATCCAGCGGCGTGACGTGCCGTAATAGTTGCCGTGCACTTCCGCCCATTCGAGGAAATCCTCGGCCGCGATCATGGCCTTGAAGCGTGCTACGTCGATGAAGTGATAGTCGCGCCCATCCACCTCGCCAGGGCGCGGCGCGCGGGTGGTATGCGAGATCGACAGGCTAATGCCCGCCGTAGAGGCCAGCAACTGGCGCACCAAGGTGGTTTTGCCGGCCCCGGACGGCGCGGCGACGATGAATAGCAGACCAGACATGAGAGGCCTTCTTGCGCAAAAGCGGTATTTTTACCCAAAGACCACAGTATCCGGAAAAGATTCCGGCTGTGCCGATCGTTTTAGCCTACCAGGGCTTCGTGGCTTTCTTCGTCAGGCATGTCCGGCGTGGGGGTGGCCAGCGCCGACAGATGGCGTTGTGCCTTGGCGAGCTGTTCCGCGGCGCGGCGTAGCAGGCTGGCTTGCTGCAAGCAGCTTTCCATGCTGCGAATGTCGAGCTGTCCGGCGGCGCCTGCGACGAGCAAGCCTTCCTTTAGGGCGGCATAGTCGCGTTCGGTGCTCTCTAGCGCGATCTCGAGCGCCGTCGGGCTGAATTCGTGGTGTGCCGCGTCACTCGCCTGGCACAGCTTTTCCAGCGCGGCGCGAAAGCGTTGGCCGTCTTGTGGACAGGTGTCGTCCAGGGCCAAGGTCGCGCCATGCTGGGCGAGATCCGAGACCGCCTGCTGATAGCGCAGCACCCGCAGGCAGCGGGCCAGGCTTTCCACCAAGGTGGCGGGCAGGGCAGCGGCGCTGATGCGGCGGATGTAGTCATTGATGGCGCGCGCCAGGCTATCGAGGGTATCGCGCAGCCGCGCCAGCTGGTGCATGTCCGGCGGCGCTGCGGCGGCTTGCCGTAGGCATTCCGCTGCTAGGCTCTGGCTGCGGCCGAGCTCCAGGCGCAGAGCGCGCAAGGCCAAATCGGGAACGCTCAAGATGTTGCGGTCGAGGTAGCGCGGGGCGGCGGCTTCTTCGTGGTGACTGCGAAAGCGCCGGGATAAACCCTGCATCAGCCACGGGTCCAAGGGCACCATCAAGGCGACGCCGAGTAAGTTGAAGATGGAGTGGAACAAGGCCACCATCACTGCCGGCGAGGCGGGCTGGGAGAGCAGCGCCTGGATGTCTTCGAGGAAGTTCACCAAGAAGGGGAGCAGGAGTAGAGCCACGAGCCCGGTGATGAGGTTGAAGACGACGTGTGAGGCGGCCACCCGCTTGGCGTTGGGGGTGGCGCCCAAGGCCGAGAGGATGGCGGTGGAGGTCGTGCCGATGTTGGTGCCGATCACCATGGCGCAGGCGGCTTCGATGCTGAGCAGTCCGCCTTCTGCGGCGGTGATGACGATGGCGATGACGGCGCCGGAGGCTTGCATGAGCACCGTGAGTAGGGTGCCGATGCCGACGAGGAGCAGATAGCCGACAAAGCCAGGGCGGACGAAGTCGGCGATCGAGGCACGGGCGCCGAGCGCCGAGAAGCCGTCCTTGAGCACGTCGATGCCGAGGAACAAGATGCCGAAGCCGGCGAGCGCTTGCCCCAGAGCGCGGCTGCGCGCGCCTCGGGCGGCGAGCATGAGCACGGCGCCGACGCCGACGAAGGGCAGGGCGAAGGCATCGATCTTGAAGCCGAAGCCGAGCGTGGCGACGAGCCAGGCGTTCAAGGTGGTGCCGACGTTCGAGCCGAAAATCACCCAGAGCGCGTTGCGCAAGGAGAGCAGGCCGGAATTGACGAAGCCGATGGTGGCGAGCGTCACGGCGCTCGAGGACTGGACGAGAGCGGTGATCAGCACCCCGCTGGCCAAGGCCCGTCCCGGGCCGGCGGTGGCGCGGCGGAGGATCCGCGCGAGCGAGCTTCCCGCGGCCAGCTTGAGCC
>JAOAIO010000053.1:427-16339 GCA_026414665.1 Azovibrio sp. | reverse complement strand
GCCCTGGGAGCCGTGGATGTACACCAGGCTCTTGTGAAAGCCTAGGCCGCACAGGGCGGCGCCGAGCGGCTGGCAGGCCTTGGCGGGGTTTACCGTGAGCGCCTCGCGTTGGAAATTGAGGTCTTGGTATTCCTTGGTGGTCGTCCATTGAAAGACCTCATCCACCTTGGCCTTGCCGGGATTTTCTTCGAACTGCTCCCGCTTGGCCGCGATCGACGCCTTGTAATCGTCGTTGCGGAACAGGGGGTAACAGGGCTTGATGTTCTCTACGTCTTGCATCTCGATCTCCTTTGCGCGCACCACCCATCCGTGGATACGCACGCAAGTTGGCATAAGGGCCGCGCCACCCTCGGGGGAGGGCGGGCGCGGGCGTCAAGCGGCTTTTTGCTCAGCTAGCGGCACCTGCTTGCGCCAGGGCGGCGTCAGCTTGCTCCAGCAGGGGTTGTTGAGTGTCATGTCCATGTCGCGGGCGAAGATGGCAAAGCCATCTACTCCGTGGTAGGGGCCCGAGTAGTCCCAGGAGTGCAGCTGGCGGAAGGGCACGCCCATCTTATGGAAGACGTACTTTTCCTTGATGCCGGAGCCGATCAGATCCGGTTTCATGGCCTTCACGAATTCCTCGAACTCGTAGCCGGTCACGTCGTCGTAGATCAGGGTGGCATCGCCCATTTCCTTGATCGTGCGGTCATAGTCGTCGTTGTGAGCGAACTCGTAGCCGGTGCCGATCACTTCCATGCCCAGATCCTCATAGGCGCCGACCACGTGCCGCGGCCGCAGGCCGCCGACGTAGAGCATGACCTTCTTGCCTTCGAGGCGTGGCTTGTACTTGGCGATCACGGCCTCCATCATCGGCGTGTATTTCTCGATGACGGCCTCGGCGCCTTCCTTGATCTTGTCGTCGAAGAAAGAGGCGATCTTGCGCAAGGACTCCTTGATCTTGGTGGGGCCGAAGAAGTTGTATTCCAGCCAGGGAATGCCGTACTTCTCTTCCATGTGCCGCGCGATGTAATTCATCGAACGGTAGCAATGCAGCAGGTTGAGCTTCACCTTGGGCGTGTTTTCCATCTCGGCGAGCGTGCCGTCGCCGGACCATTGGGCCACCACGCGCAAGCCCATTTCTTCGAGCAGGATGCGCGAAGCCCAGGCGTCGCCGCCGATGTTGTAGTCACCCAGGATGGCCACGTCGTAGGGCGTGGTCTCGAAGGCCTGGCCGTCGCGGTTAGAGAGGATCCAGTCGCGCACCGAGTCGTTGGCGATGTGGTGCCCGAGCGACTGGGACACGCCGCGGAAACCCTCGCAGCGCACCGGCACCACGGGCTTGCCGATGGCGGCGGCGGCCTTCTTGGAAACCGCTTCGATGTCATCGCCGATGAGGCCGATCGGGCATTCCGATTGCACCGAAATGCCCTTGTTCAAAGGAAAGAGCATTTCGATTTCCTCGATCAGCTTGGCGAGCTTCTTGTCGCCGCCGAAGACGATGTCCTTTTCCTGGAAGTCCGAGGTGAAGTTCATCTCGCAGAACGCGTCCACCCCAGTGGTGCCGACGTAGTAATTGCGCCGCCCGGCGCGGGCGTACTGGCCGCAGCCGATGGGGCCATGCGAGATCGAAATCATGTCTTTGATCGGGCCCCACACCACGCCCTTGGAGCCGGCGTAGGCGCAGCCGCGCATGGTCATGACCCCGGGCAGGGATTTGCGGTTGGAAGTGATGCACTTTTTCGACGATTCGAGCGTTTTGTCGTTGATCATCAAGTGCTTGGCCCGGTCTTTCTTGGCCTTTTCGGGATAAACCTCGAGCACTTCGGCAATCAGAGCCTCGGTGTCTTCGCGTGAGAGTGCTGCCATGATCTTGTCCTTTCATCGCGCCGGCACTTCGCCGTGCCAGGCGCTCGCTACGTGATAAGGTGCTGCGCGATCTGCCGTAAGGGTGCGTCCGGTCTTAGGCGGCGGCCTCGGCGGCTAGCTCGGCGGCGGTCTTGCCGATGATGGATTCGTCTTCTTGCTCCATGATGCCGAACTCCATCAGCAGCTCTTCGAGCTCGTCCATTTCCAACGGCGTGGGAATCACCAGCTTGGTGTTGTCGATCACCTTCTGGGCCAGAGCGCGGTATTCGTCGGCTTGCTTGGCGGTGGGGTCGTACTCGATCACCGTCATGCGCCGGATTTCGGCGTGCTGCACGACGTTGTCGCGCGGCACGAAGTGGATCATCTGCGTGCCAAGCCGAGCGGCGAGCGCTTCGATCAGCTCATCTTCGCGGTCGACCTTGCGGCTGTTGCAGATCAGCCCGGCGAGTCGCACCCCGCCCGAGTTGGCGTATTTGACGATGCCCTTGGCGATGTTGTTGGCCGCGTACATGGCCATCATCTCGCCCGAGACGACGATGTAGATTTCCTGCGCCTTGTTCTCGCGGATGGGCATGGCGAAGCCGCCGCACACCACGTCGCCCAACACGTCGTAGAAGACGAAGTCGAGATCTTCGTCATAGGCGCCTTCTTCTTCGAGGAAGTTGATGGCGGTGATGACGCCGCGGCCGGCGCAGCCGACGCCGGGCTCAGGGCCGCCCGATTCGACGCATTTGACGCCGCCAAAGCCGATGGCCATCACGTCTTCGAGTTCCAGGTCTTCGACGCTGCCCGCCTCGGCGGCCAGGTGCATGACGGTGGATTGAGCCTTCGAGTGCAAGATGAGGCGGGTCGAGTCGGCCTTCGGGTCGCAGCCTACGATCATCACCTTCTTGCCGGCTTCGGCGAGCGCCGCCACCAGGTTCTGGGTGGTGGTGGATTTGCCGATGCCGCCTTTGCCATAAATGGCGCATTGACGCAGTTTTGCCATGGTGTAATCTCCTTTGAGTCGGTCGAATGGTCGATTGCGAGGCATCCAATGGTTCGCGCCGGACCTACTGCATGGACCGTGCCAGCGCTGCGATTTTTCCTAATCTATTGATTTTTAATCGGAAAAAATGGATTCTGTGGGTTTGCTCGACGGGCTGGGATGCGACAATCGCACGGCGCCTTGTCGGGCAGACGACAAAGCCCCGACGTTGCCGCGCTATGCTCGCCTGCCGATCAACCGCTGCAACCTGCCGGCCGTGATCCTGGGGAGCTTGTGTTTTCAGCGCCATCCCGCGCCTTTGCAGCTCGATGGAGTGGAGGTGCTGCACCGTGACTTGTTCCGGCGCCTCGATGCTCATGCCGAGCCCGCGCGGCGCGCCGAAGTCTTCCGCGACTACATGACCGTGCGCTTTCGCCTCGAACATCTGGACGAGGCGGGCCTCGATGACCCGGCGCGAGGCCGCGCCAAGGCCAATTACATGCGCCTTTTGCGCGGCTGGAGCTTCGCTGCCGATGGCCGCGAGGGGGCGGTGCTGAAAGGCTGGGTGGAATCCCGGTTTGGCCTCCTGCCGCGCTATCACGGCGGTCCCTTGCGCGCCGGCGAGGACGACGCCTATCAGCGCTATCTGGAAATGCGCGCTCAGGGGCTGTACGGCACCAATGCGCTCGAAGCCCAGCTCGATCTGGTCTATGCCTATTGCCAGTACGAATTCGCTCGGCAGCAGCCAAGGCGGCGCCACCTTACCTTGTACCGCGGCACGAATCGCCTCGATGCCTACGAGCGCCTCGCGGACGGTCCGGCCGGCGAGACCGTGCTGCTCCTTAACAACGTCAATTCCTTTTCCGGCAGCCGCGAGCGGGCCGGCGAATTTGGCGACTACATCCTCACCCTGGCCGTGCCGGTAGCCAAAGTGCTGTGCCATGCCGGGCTCTTGCCCGGCATCTTGCAAGGCGAAGCCGAGTTCGTCGTGCTCGGCGGCGTGTACGCGGCCCAGGTCGCCACCTGGTAAGGCGGCCTTTGTCGCAAACCCGACAAGGCAGGCGCGGCAGGCGCTTTGCGCCGCCGCTCGGCGCGGCCACGACCGCGTGGGCGGGAGCGTGGCGGGTCGGTGCGGATATTGCTTGGGGAGGCGCTCTCCCACTTCGATGACGCCCGACTCATGACCCCCGAACTCCGCTCGCAGCTCGTTGCTGGTCTCAAGACCGGCAGCATCGTTCCCTATCTGGGCCCCGGCGTCCTTGCTGACGTAGTGGCCGTGGAAGGCGGCCAGCCGATGCCGGCCGAGAGCGATGCCCTGATCCTCGCCCTGAACGGCGGCAAGCCGATGGCGCCCAAGCTCATGTATGAATTTTCCCGCGCCGCCATGCACGTCGAGCTCAAGCGCGGCCGCAACGCGGTGCGCGATTTCCTCACCCAGACCTACGCGCAGAGCGCCTGGACGCGCGCGAAGCTACACGACTGGCTACAGGCCGTGCGCCCGCCTTACGTGATCGACATCAACCGCGATACCCAATTGCAAGCGTCCTATGCCGATGTGCCGCACACCCTGATCGTTGGGGTGGCGCGCATTGGCGGGAGCGACTACCGCTTCAAGCTATTCGCCAAGCCGGCCGATGGCGCCTATGTCGAAATCGCGCCGGAACAGGCCGATCCGGCGCTGCCCGTGCTGTTCAAGCCCATGGGCACGCCGGTGCCGGAGCCGCACTACATCGCCTCCGATGCCGATTATGTCGATTACATCACCGAATTGATGGGGGGATTTGCCGTTCCCGCCTTTCTCAAGGCGCGCCGGCAGGGCAAGCGATACCTGCTGATGGGCTTGCGCTTGACGCGCGATACCGAGCGCATGGTGCTTACCGATCTCATCTACGGCGCTGCCCAGCCGGCCGGCTGGGCGCTGATTCCCGATCCGAGCGACAAGGAACGGCGCTTTTGCCGCAAGCTGGGGCTCGAACTCGTCGAGTCCGATTGGCCCGCGCTGCTGGCGCCGACCTAGCCGCGCGGCATGGCACAGGCCGGCGGCCAGGCGGGCGCCCGGCAGGCCGGCCATGCGGCGCGGGGCGCCGGCTTAGTGGTCCTTGCTGCTCAAGCGGTCCATCAGCGCGTAGAGCACGCCGGAGACCACGAAGGTCATGTGGATGCCGACCTTCCAAGCCAGCTGCTCGGTGCTGTAGCTCTCCACGTGCATGAAGGCCTTGAGCAGCTCGATCCCGGAGATGGCGA
Organism: Azovibrio sp.; assembly: GCA_026414665.1. GTDB lineage: Bacteria > Pseudomonadota > Gammaproteobacteria > Burkholderiales > Rhodocyclaceae > Azovibrio. Next base: position 11,283 of record JAOAIO010000053.1, on the reverse strand, counting down.
CGATCGAGCCGATCAGCTTCATCTTCAAGTCGGAAAAGCCGACGTGGCCCATCCAGGAGGGGCGGTCCTCGTTCTCGTCGGTGTTGATCTTCGAGACGAAGTTCTCATAGCCGGCGAAGACGATGATGATGAGCAAGTTGGCGATCATCACCACGTCGATCAAGGTGAGGACGCCGATGATGATCTCGCCGCCATCGGCGGTGAGCACCGTCGGCGCGAAGGCGACGAATTCCTTGACGAACTTGATCAGCAGGATGCAAATCGCCAGCACCAGGCCGATGTAGAACGGCGCCAGCAGCCAGCGGCTGTTGAACATGAACGACTCAAGCTTGTGCTCGATTGCTTTCATCTTCGTTGTGCTCTCGGTTGGGTTGGGGAGGAAGAGACGATCTCGACGCGGCGCGGGCGCGCGGCTCCGCATCCCGCGTGGGGGGCATACTACCAGGTTTCCCGCGCCGTTTCCGGTCCGGCTGGCGCGCTAATCGGCGCCAGGCGTAGCAGCGCCTCGGCCTGTGTGGCGCAGCGCCTGGCCACGTCCGGGTCGAGCGCCGCGCGCCAATGCGCGGGAATGCCGCCCTCGCCATACCAGGCGCCGGCTAAGGCGCCGAGGATGGCGCCGGTGGTATCGGCATCGCCGCCGCGGTTGACCACGTCGATGAGCGCGGCCGCGAAACTGTCGTGCGCGAAAAAGGCCTGGAACACGGCGGGCAAGGTGTGCGCCACATAGCCGCTCGGATTGTCCACGCGCCGGCCGTCTTCCCACGCATATTCGGCGTGGGCTTGCGCCAGGGCGCGGGCATGGTGTTTGAGTGTCTTCCAGGTGCCGTGTAGCAGCGCCTCCTGGAGCATCAACGTCAGGCAGATGCCGCCGGCGTCCGACAGCGCGTTGTGATGCGTGACGTGCGCTTGGGCGCAGAAAGCCGCGGCAACCTCTTCGGCCGGCGCGCCCAAGCGGGCAAGCGCCACCGGCAGGGCGCGCATGATGGCGCCGTTGCCGGCATCGTGCGGCGAGGGCGGCGCTTCCGGGATGCCGCTGCGGCGAAAACGCACCAGATTGCGGCGCACGGTATTGCCGATGTCGATTGGCTTGGCGCGCATCCAGGCATCGAAGGCGCGGGCGCAGGCGAGGGCATCCACCCGGCCCGCGCAGGCCAGGATGGCTTCTCCCAGAGCGAGGCTCATGTGCGTGTCGTCGGTGACTTGGCCGGGCTTGAGGCGCAGCCAGCCGGCGCCGACGATGTCGCGGTGCACGCCGCCCTGGCGGGCGAATTGGTGCTGGATTTCCCGCGGCGTGAGAAATTCCACCGTAGCGCCCAAGGCATCGCCCACGGCCAGGCCCAGGTAGGCGCCGCGGGCGCGCTCGGCCAGGCAGGCCGGATCAGGTTTCGGGCGCGAAGCACTGGGCATGGTCGGCACATTCGCCGCAACTGGGCGCGGGGCAGAGGTAGAGGCCATCCTGAGCGCAGTAGTAGCGATACAGGAACTTCTTCCACTTCATGTCGCCGGTGTTCTGGCGCGCCAGGCTGGGAAAAGCGTGGTAGAGCAGGTGCGAGAGCTCGTCACGGTTGGCAAGTCCCAAGTCCTGCCACAGATGGCCACGTCCGGCGCAGGCGACGGCGACGCTCATGGCCAGCCAGATGTCCGAAGGAAAGCGGCCAGCCCGGTGCGCGAGCAGCAGCGCGACTAAATCTTGGCGCTCAGGAATGTCCGCCACGGTCTGATCCGGCAGCGCTAGGCGAGGGCCGGGAAAGTAAATGCGCCAGAGATTCGCCAGCTCGACCGCGGGTAGGCCCAGGCTCGCCGGCAGCACGCCCGCGCCGCAGCAGCGCCCGGCCAGCAAGCTGGCGAGCACCGGACGATTCGGGTCGGCAGCTACCACGCTGGCGGCTGGACGGGCGATTAGCTCGGCCCAGAGCAAGTCACGTTGGGCGGTGGCAGGACTGGCATGCATCGGCAAACCTCGCCGCGCCGACACGGCGCCGCTAGCGCTGGGGTGCGCCTTGTCATCCGTGTGTCGGCGTGCTTTAAGCGGTCATCGCGCTCATTTACTCGGGTATTCGATCAGCAGGTCCTCATCGCGCAGCACCATTTGGCAGGCCAGGCGCCATTCGCTGTGATCGAGATCATCCACCCGCATCGCGTCGATCTGGGCCTGGGTGATCTTGCCCAGCTCCTTGAGCACCTTCACCTCCGCGTCGGTGAGCGGCGCGCCCATCGGGCCGTGCTTCTTGTCCAGGCGCCGGGTCTTGACCAGGCAGGTGCCACACTCGCCGTTCTCGCAGCCGAAATCGATGGGGATGTGGTTGTCCTTGGCGAGCTTGAGGACCGTGTCGCGGTGGCTGCCGGCCACGGCATACACGGTTTTGTCTTTGTGCAGCGGGCTGCTGAAGGTGATATTGGGCATGACGTCTTCTCCGTGTCGAAGGGTTTTACGTGTGGGGGTTCTCGTTCTCGGTTGGGGTGGGGTAGGGCTTAGGCCGCGTTCGCTACATTTAGGCAGGCTTGACCACCACTTCGCCGTCCAGCACCTGGGCTTGACAGGCCAAGCGGTGGCCGCGGGGGGCGAACATGTTTTTCAGGACCTGGTCTTCCAGCACCGAGGGGTCGGCTAGGTGCTCGGCGCCGGCGAGTACCTGGGTCAAGCAGGTGCCGCACTCGCCCTCGCGGCAGCCGTAGGTAATGGCGGCGCCGACCCGCTCCGAGACTTCGATCAGGCGGGTGCCGGCGGGTACGGTAAGGGTGATGCCGATGTCGGCGAAGGTGACTTTGGCTTTGGGCATGAAGGCGCTCCCGGCAGGGTTCAGGCCGCGGCGGCGCACAGCTCGCCGGGCGGGGTAACGAGGTGGTGGGCCAGCTTGCGGCCCAATTCCTGGCACTGGGCCAGTTCTTCTTCGGTGGGCACGAGCTTCAGGCGTAGGCCCTCGAAGGGCACGTGCAGGCGCAGGCCCTTGAGGCGATCCTCCATCATGGCCACGGCTTCGCCGCTCCAGCCGTAAGAGCCGAACGCGGCGCCCAGCTTGCCGCGCACGTGGATGGTGTGCAGCGAGGCAAGCAGCTCCCAGACTGGCTTGGCGGCGTCGCCATTGAGGGTGGGACTGCCGATGACGATGCCGTCGGCGGTTTCGATCAGGTCGATGAAGGGGCTCACGTCGCCGACTTCCAGGTCATAGAGGGAGACCCGCACCCCGGTTTCTGCTTCGGCGCCGGTGGCGATGGCTTCGGCCATCATCCGGGTGGCGCCGTAGGCGGAGAGGTAGAAGATCAGCAGGGTCTTTTCGCCCACCATCTGCTCGTCGAGGCGGCCGGCCGCCAGTTGCCGGTAGCGCGCGAGATAATGGCGCGGGTTCTGGCGCAGCACCGGGCCGTGCGCCGGGGCGATCAGCGTGAGCGCGAGCGGTTCGAGCAAGTCCAAGGCCGCGAGCACATGCTGGCGGAAAGGCCGCATGATGTGCGCGTAGTAATACTCGAAAGAGAAGCGGAAGTCGCCCACCTTGTCGTTGAACAGGCGATCATCGCAGAAGTGGCAGCCGAACACGTCGCCGGAAAACAACAGGCCCAGTTCCGGCACGTAGGTGCATTGGGTGTCGGGCCAGTGCAAGAAGGGGGTCTGATAGAAGGCGAGCGTGCGGCCGCCGAGATCGAGGCGGCTACCGGTCTGCACCAAGGTGAAGGCGGCCGGGGTGATATCGGTGGCTTTCAGGAGCGCCTTGAACATCATCGGCGCTCGGCTGGAAAGATAGACGTGCGCTTCGGGGGCGCGCTGCATCAACTCCGGCAGGGCGCCGGAATGGTCGGGCTCCAGATGGTTGAGGACGATGGCGCGGATCTCGTCATAGCGGCACACCGATTCCAGGCGCCGGAAAAATTCCGGCGCGAAAGCCGCCTTGACCGTGTCGATCACGGCCACGCCTCGTTCGCCGCGCACCACGTAGCTGTTGTAGGTGGTGCCGTTGGCGGTGGCGAGCACGATGTCGAAAGTGCGCAGATCGGGGTCGAGCGCGCCGACCCAGTGCACGCCATCAGCGATTGCCAGCGCCTGGCCGGGCTGGATCCTAGCGGCAGCTTGCGTCGGGGCGCTCATGGTCCGCGTCTGCATGGGAGTGGCCGTTGCACAGGTGTGGGGTGCCCTGGCAGCCCAGCTCGTCCTCGCTGGCGCTCTGGCCAGCCAGACCGACCCACGCATCGACCGCCGCGAGCTCGAAGCCGACGTGACGCGTGTCGCCGGCTTGCATCAGCGGCCGGCGGATCAAGATCGGGTGTTCCAGCATGAGCGCGATGGCGCGTTCCGCGTCGATGCTGTCCGGGTCGATCTGGCCCGCCTTGACCATGGGCGCGGAACGATTGAACCAGTGCGGCACGGGTAGCGGCGCCAAGAAGGCGAGCAAGCTGTCCCGGGTCCAGGGCTCGGCGAGCAGATCCTTGACCGCGAGCGTGTGGCCAGCGGCGAGCAAGAGCGCCTTTTGCTTGGCATTGCCGCCGCAGCCAGGCTTTTCGTAAAAAATGATGTGGGCCATGCTGTGCCTCGATTTAGGCCGGTTCGCCCTGGCGGGCGGCGAGGCCGAATGCCTGGAGCTTTTCCGGGGGAATCCCGCTTAGGCTGCCCAGGGGGTTCAAAGGGACGCCCAACTCATCGACGATGGCGCATTCGATCGGGCAAATCGCGGCGCACTGGGGCTCGGCGAATTCGGCAAGACATTCGGTGCATCGATCACGGTCGATGGCAAAAACCGGGTCGGCGGCTTGGATGGCGGCGTTCGGGCACACCTCCACGCAAGCCCAGCAATTGACGCAAGCTTCGGTGATGGCAAGGGCCATGGGCGTTCTCCCGTGCGTTTCAATTGGGCGTTGCAAAACGATGGCGAGGCGCTCTAGGGCGTGGCGCACGGCGCGCTTTTGGCCTATCGCTTTGATAGGCCTGGGGCGTTGCGTTTTGTGCGGCTTGCATCTGGAGGGCCTCGATGACGTTCAAGCGGCTTGCTCGGCGCGTTTTTGGCCGGGGGCGGGCCTTGCTAGCTTGCCGGCCGCGGCCATGTCTCGATACACGGCCATGACCGCGGCTTCGATGGGCTCCATGGCGTGCTCGCTGTCGGGCTGGATGCCGGCGGCTTCGAGCCGACCCCAGGGTTCGAAGCCGATCTTGGCGCAGAGCACCGCTTCGCAGCCGGAAAGCGCGGCGATGGTGCGTTCCAGGATCGATTCGGCGGCGATTTCGTTCTCGCCCGTCTCGCCGCAGCTATCGCCGCCGACGCAATAAAGCTCGGTCTTGCGGTGGCCGACGTAGCGCACGCCGTGGGGCGAGGCTTCATAGATCAGGAACTCCCGGGCGTGGCCAAAGTGCTGGTTTACGAGACCTTGCCCGGCGCTGGCGACGGCCATCAGCACTGGCCGGCTGTCGGGCGGTAGCGGCGCCGCCGCGGCGCTGGGCGCTTCGCGCCGTTCGGCGCGCTCGGCGGCGAGCTGATCGAGGAGGGCGGCGCGCACGGCTTGGCGCCGTTCTAGGGCGGCGCTGTAGTCGATCTCCTCGGCCGCGATTTTGTCCAGGGTGAATTCAGCGCCGCGGTCCTCGCCCAAGAGGCCCACGGCATCGGCGCGGCATTGGCGGCAATGACGCATCATCGCCATGTCGCCGGCGCATTCGTCTTGCAACGCCTGCAATTCCGCGGCGCTGGGGCTGCGTTGGCCCATGAGGCCGTAGTAAGTGCCGTGCTCGGGCGCGGCGATGAGCGGCATGACGTTGTGCAAGAAGGCGCCCTTGGCCTTCACCGCCTTGGAGACTTCCTTGAGATGCGCATCGTTGATGCCGGGGATCAGCACCGAATTGACCTTCACCAGAATGCCCCGGGCGGTGAGCATTTCCAGGCCCTTTTGTTGCTGCGCGATGAGGATTCGCGCCGCCTCGATGCCGCGGATGCGCCGATTTTCCCAGTAAATCCACGGGTAGATCCGGGCGCCGATCTCAGGGTCGAGGCAGTTGATGGTGATGGTCACGTGCTCGATGTTGTGCCGACTGATTTCATCTACGTATTGGGGCAGGTTGAGCCCGTTGGTGGAGACGCATAGCTTGATGTCCGGCGCCGCGCGGGAGAGCAGGCGGAACGTCTCGAAGGTGCGCTTGGGGTTGGCGAGCGGGTCGCCGGGGCCGGCGATGCCGAGCACCGTCATCTGCGGGATGCTGGCCGCCACGGCCAGTACCTTGCGCACGGCGGCTTCCGGTTCGAGCAGCTCTGACACCACGCCCGGGCGCGATTCGTTGGCGCAGTCGTACTTGCGGTTGCAGTAGTGGCACTGGATGTTGCAAGCCGGAGCCACTGCCACGTGCATGCGGGCGAAATAGTGGTGCGCTGCTTCCGAATAGCAGGGATGGTCCTGCACCTTGGCGCGGATGGCGTCGGGCAGATGGGCGAGGGCATCGGGCGCCGTGCCGCAGCCGCTCGAAGCGCAGCCGCCGCCTGCCGCGGCGGAGGTGTTGCTGATCACCGGCAAATCCACGATTGAGGCTCCTTGAAAGTCGTCCAAGAGCCTGTAGCAATCGCAATGCCAGGTATTTTAACCTTTCAAAAACAAATACTTGCTTGTTTTGTCGTGGCGGGAGGCCGCCCCGGGTGAGGCGGCTTGTCGGAAAGGCGACAAGGTTTTCATGCCGCCTCGGTCTTGGCAGCGGCTGACGGGCTGCGGCGCCGGGAGGCGGCAGGCTTGCGGGCGGGCTTGGTCGGCGCGGCCGCGGCGTCGCCGTCAGCGCTCGTCTCGGGCGTGGCGGCTTCCAGCGCGGCCGCGGCGGGGCTGGCGGGCTGCGCCGCGGCCTGCCGAGTCGGGGCGCTGCCCTGGCGCCGGCCGCGGCTGCGGGGCTGGGCGGCCGGTTCGCTGGCCGGGGCGGGGCTGGCGGTCTGGGGCGCGGCATCGGCCGCGGCTTCCGGGCTTGCCGCCGGGGCCACGGCTGGCTCGGGGTGCGCCGCTTGCGGCGCGGCTTGGGGACTGATGCTCGTGGCGCGGAATACGTAGGCGCCCGACTTGTCATCGCGGCCAAAGGCGAGCAGGCCGCGGTTTTGCGCTTCTTCGAGCAGGTTGCCAAAGGCCTTGAAGCCATAATAGGACTCGTTGAAACCCGGATTGCGGCGCTTGATGGCTTCTTTCAATACCGAGGCCCAGATTTTTTCGGTGTCGCTGCGCTCAGCCATCAAATCCTCGAAGGTGGCGAGCGCCAGCTCGATGCCTTTGTTGCGTCGCGCTTCGAGTTCCTCCTTGCGTTTCTTGTCCTCCTCGGCGCGCTTGCCGTTGCCATCCCGGGTGGCGTCCTTGCGAGCGGCGGCGCGCTTGGCTTCGCGCTCGCGCACCAGGTCATCGTAGAAGATGAACTCGTCGCAGTTGGCGATCAGCAGATCGGAGGTGGATTGCTTGACTCCGACGCCGATCACCTGCTTGGCGTTTTCGCGCAGCTTGGAGACGAGCGGCGAGAAATCCGAATCGCCCGAGATGATGACGAAGGTATCGACGTGAGCCTTGGTGTAGCACAGGTCGAGCGCATCGACGACGAGGCGGATGTCGGCCGAATTCTTGCCCGACTGGCGCACATGCGGAATTTCGATCAGCTCGAAATTGGCCTCGTGCATGGCGGCCTTGAAGGCTTTATAGCGCTCCCAGTCGCAATAGGCTTTTTTCACCACGATGGAGCCTTTGACGAGCAGTCGCTCCAGAACCGGCTTGATGTCGAATTTTTCGTACTGGGCATCGCGCACGCCGAGGGCGATGTTCTCGAAATCGCAGAAGAGGGCCATGCTGATGCTGTCGGAAGCGCTTGCCATGGAAAAACAACCCACGTGAAAGAAAGAGGCCGCAGTGTACCTTAGCCGCTACGATGGCGCGGCCGGCGTCGCGCCGGGTAAACTGGCGCCTTGCCGCCGTGTCGCGCGGCGCACGCGAGGAACCGTCATGACCGTAGCCATCGCCTATTTAGCCACCCAGCCCGCCCGGGATGAAATCGATGCCCTGGCCGGGCTTGCCTTGCTCGTATTCGGCGCACCCTGGTGCCCGCACTGCCAGGCGGCCGAGGCGCCGCTGGCCGCGGCCTTGGCCGAGCGCGCCGACATCCGTCTCTTAGCGTTCGAGGATGGTCCGGGCCGGCCGCTCGGCCGTTCCTTCGGGGTCAAGCGCTGGCCCACCCTGATTCTCTTACGCGATGGCCAGGAGCTGGGCCGCCGGGTGCGGCCCACAGAGGTCGAGGAAATACGCGAGCTGCTCGCCTTAGCCCCAGGCTGATGCGCGCCAAGTCCGCCATGCGCTTGCTGCACACTTCCGACTGGCATCTCGGCCAGCATTTCATGGGCAAGACCCGCGAGGCCGAGCACCAGGCGCTCATCGCCTGGCTTTTAGAGCAGGTCGAGCGCTATGCGGTCGATGCCGTGCTCATCGCCGGGGACTTGTTCGATACCGGCACGCCGCCCAGCTACGCCCGCGAACTCTACAACCACCTGGTGCTGGAGCTACACACCCGGGGCGTGCCGGCCTTGCTCCTTGCCGGCAACCACGATTCGGTCGCCACCTTGAATGAGAGCCGGGCGCTTTTCGCGCGTCTGGGCGCGACCGTGGTAGCCGGCCTTGCGCCGGATCCGGCCGCGCAGGTGCTCATGCTGCCGCGGCGCGACGGGCAGCCGGGCTGCTTGGTCGGCGCGCTGCCCTTCATCCGCCCCCGCGACGTGCTGACGAGCCAGGCCGGCGCAAGCGGCGCGGACAAGCAACGCGACCTCCAACAAGCCATCGAGGCCTATTACGCCGCCGTCCATGCCGCCTTGCTGCAACGCCAGCAAGCCCTGGCGGCTCGCCTGGGGCGGCGCTTGCCCCTGGTGCTCACCGGCCACCTAGCGAGCCTCGGGGCGAGTGCGAGCGAATCGGTGCGGGAAATCTACGTGGGCGCGCTCGCCGCCTTCCCCGCGCGCGCCTTTCCACCGGCCGACTACATCGCCTTGGGACACATCCACCGGCCGCAGTCGGTCGGCGGGTTGGAACACATCCGCTACAGCGGCGCGCCGCTGCCTTTAAGCTTTGATGAGGCGGAACAGCAAAAAGAAGTGCTCCTCGTCGATCTCGACGCAACGGGCCTGGCAGCCGTCACGCCGCTTATCGTGCCGCGCTGGCAGGCGCTCGTGACGCTGCGCGGCCGCCTCGACGAGCTGCCCGGCGCCATCGCCGCCGCCGCGGCGCAGGGCGCGCCGGAGCGCCCGGCTTGGCTCGAAATCACGGTGTGCGGCGATGACTGGCTTGCCGATCTGCCGGCCCGGCTGGAGGCGCTCACGGCCGGCTGGCCGGTGGAAATCTTGCGCATCCGCCGCGCCCGTGAAAAGCCCGTGGATGGGCTCATGGCCGATCCCGGCGAGACGCTCGACAGTCTCGGCCCGGACGCGGTGTTTGCCCGCCGGCTCGCCTTGGAAACGCTGGACGCGCCGCGCCAAGCGGCGCTCACCCGGCTATACCGGCGCGTCCTCGCCGATCTCGCCAGCGGCGCCGCGCATGAGGCGGCGCCATGAAAATCTTGCGACTGCGCTTAAAAAATTTGAATTCCCTCAAAGGCGAGTGGCGCATCGATTTTACCCAACCGCCGTTTCGGGATAACGGCCTGTTTGCCATCACCGGGCCTACCGGCGCGGGCAAGTCCACCGTGCTCGATGCCATCTGTCTCGCCCTCTATCACCAGACGCCGCGCTTGGCGCGCTTGGCCAACAGCGACAATGGCATCATGACCCGGCACATGGGCGAGTGTCTCGCCGAAGTCGAATTCGAAGTCAAGGGCAAAGCCTATCGCGCCTTTTGGAGCCAGCGCCGCGCCCGCGGCAAGGCCGACGGCGCGTTACAGCCCGCTACGGTGGAGCTGGCCGAATTGGATGCCGATGGGCGCGGTACCCTGCTTGCCAGCCAGATCGGCGACAAGCTAAAGCGCATCGTTGCGCTCACCGGCCTTGATTTCGTTCGCTTCACGCAATCCATGCTGCTGGCGCAAGGCGGTTTCGCCGCTTTTCTCAATGCCGGCGCCAACGAGCGTGCCGAATTGCTCGAAGAGCTTACCGGCAGCGCGATCTATGGCGCCATCTCGCGGCATGTGTTCGAGCAGGCGCGCGCCGCGCGGCAGCGCCTCGAACGGCTAGAGGCCCAGGCGGCTGGCGTGGCGCTGCTGACTGCCGACGAGCGAGCCGCCATGGCGGCCGACATCGAGGCGCTCGCCGCCCAGCTGGCTACTTGCCAGGCGCAAGCCGCCAACCTCCAGGCTTGGCGGCAATGGCGGCTGGAAATCGACCGGGCGCGTGCCGACCTGGAGCGCGCCGCCGCCCGGCAGCGTGAAGCCGCGGCGGCGCTCGCCGCCGGCGCCGACGAGCAGGCGCGGCTTGCTGCCGATGCGCCGGCCCAGGCGCTGCAACTGCCTTACCAAGCCTGGCAGCAAGCCGAGGCGGCTTGGGAGCGGAGCCGCGCCAGTCTCGCTGCCCTTGCCGAACGCCACGCCGAACTGCAAGCGCGGCAGCGGCAATGCCTGCACCGGGGCTTGGCGCTGGCCCGGCGATGGGCGGCAGAAGCCGAAGCCGCGCGGATGCAGGCGCGCCACGAGGACGCCGAGCTGGCCGCCTGGCTCACCGCGCACGCCCGCTGGGCCGAATTCGGCGAGCAGCTGGGCGCTTGGCGGGCGACATGCGCCGAATGCGCGGCGCTTGCCCGCGAGTGCGATGGCCTTAGCCAAGCCCTGCAAGCCCTGGAGGCCGAGCAGGCGGCGCGGCAGGGGCAATTGCGGGCCCTGGCCGAGCGTGTCGCCGCGGCGCAACAAGCATGGGCGAGCGCCAACGCCGAGCTGGAAAAGCACGCCGCCGCGCAGCGCGAGC
>JAOAIO010000053.1:0-417 GCA_026414665.1 Azovibrio sp. | reverse complement strand
CTACGCGATGCCAGGCAGCAAGCCGAGGCCAGCGTCGGACGCCATGCCGAACTCGCCGAGCTGGCGCGCCAGCGGCGCGAGCTGGCCGCCCGCCAGGCAGCCGGCGAGGCCGAGCGCCGGCGTCTGACCGAGACCTTGGCCGAGCAGGAGCAGACGCTCGCCCAGCTGCGCCAGGCGTACGCCTGCTTGAGCGACCAAGTGGCGGACAAGCGTCGTCTGCTCGAACAAGAAAAAATCATCCAAAGTCTCGCCGCGCATCGCCAGGCGCTCCAGCCTGGCCAGCCCTGCCCGCTGTGCGGCGCCGTGGAGCACCCGAGCATCGCCGCCTACGCCGCCCTCGACCCCTCTGCCAGCGAGGCGGCGCTGCGCGACAAGGAAGCCGCCCTCGCGCGCCTTGGCGAGCAAGGCCAGCAGGCC
>JAOAIO010000052.1:287-16376 GCA_026414665.1 Azovibrio sp. | reverse complement strand
GGCCATGGAAACCGGCAAGCGTCTGTACCTGACCTACTGCATGCAGTGTCACGGCGCTGACGCGCGCGGCTCCAAGGGCTTTCCCAATCTGACCGACGGTGACTGGCTCTATGGTGGCGAACCGGCGAAGATCGTCGAGACCATCGCCAACGGCCGTCTCGGGGTGATGCCGCCGCACGCCCACCTGGGGGCCGAAACCGTCAAGGATCTGGCCAACTATGTGCGTTCCTTGTCCGGGCTGCCCGCGGATTCCGTGCGCGCCGCCAAGGGTCAGGAAGCCTTCATGACCGCCGGCTGTGCCGGTTGTCACGGCATGGACGCCAAGGGGATGCAAGCCATCGGCGCGCCCAACCTGACCGACAACGTCTGGTTGTATGGCAGCTCCGAGGCCGTGATTACCGAGACCATCATGAATGGCCGTCAGAACAAGATGCCGGCCTGGAAGGACTTCCTCGGCGACGGCAAGGTGCATCTCTTGGCCGCCTATGTCTATAGCTTGAGCCATACCAAGTAAGGGCGCGCTGGTAACGGGGCGGGCGACCGCCCCGTTTTGCATCGCTTCGCGTATTAGCAAAGACTGATCTGTATCAAAATTGGATGCGGCCTCCTGCCCGAAAATGGCGCTTCGTACAATTCTGATACGGTACAAAAATGAACGATAAAGTCGAGAACAGCCAGCCGGCGCAAGCGCCGGTTCAAGCGCAGAAAATTTCGCTCTACGAGAAGCGCAAGAAGATCTACGTCCGCGCCGTGACCGGGTGGTGGGCGACGTGGCGATGGGTGTTCGTCTGGGGCACCCAGATCATTTTCTACGGCCTGCCGTGGCTACAGTGGAATGATCGGCAGGCTGTGCTCTTTCACCTGGTCGAGCGCAAGTTCTACCTGTTTGGCCTCGTTCTCTGGCCGCAGGACGTGTTTTATCTAGCGGTGCTGCTCATCATCTCCGCCTATGCCTTGTTCCTATTCACGGCGGTGGCGGGGCGGCTGTTCTGCGGCTACGCCTGTCCACAAACGGTCTACACGGAAATCTTCATGTGGATCGAGAACAAGGTGGAAGGAGATCGCTCGGCCCGCATGAAGCTCGACAAAGCGCCGCTCGATGCGCGCAAGTTGCGCTTGAAGATCACCAAGCACGCGATTTGGATTCTCTTCTCGCTCTGGACCGGCTTTACGCTCGTCGGCTACTTCACGCCGATGCAGGAGTTGATCGCCAGCGTCCCCACCTTCGGCTTTGGGGGGTGGGAGATCTTTTGGATCCTGTTCTACGGCGGCTTCACTTATCTGATGGCCGGCTTCATGCGCGAGCAGGTCTGTAAGTACATGTGCCCTTATGCGCGCTTCCAGTCGGTGATGTTCGACCCGGATACGCTCGTCATCACCTATGACACCGAGCGCGGCGAGCCGCGCGGGGCGCGCAAGAAGAACGCCGATACCCGCCATCTCGGTGACTGCGTCGATTGTGGCATCTGCGTGCAGGTTTGCCCTACCGGCATCGACATCCGCAATGGCCTGCAATACGAGTGTATCGGCTGCGGCGCTTGTATCGACGGCTGCGATGAGGTGATGGACAAGGTGGGGCTGCCACGCGGGCTGATCCGCTACACCTCTGAAAATGCGATGGCGAAAAAGTTTGATCGCACAGGCCTGTTGAGCCATATCATTCGTCCGCGCATCATCCTCTATACCGTCATTCTCGCCTTGATCTGTCTGGCCACGGCCTGGTCCATCGCCACCCGGGTGCCCTTGCGCGCCGACGTGATCCGCGACCGCGCTACGCTCGCGCGAGAGGTCGAGGGCGGCAAGATCGAGAATATCTACACCATGAAGGTGATGAACGTTTCCGAATCGCCGCGCGTCTTCCGCATCAGCGTCTCAGGCATTCCGGGAATCGAGCTCGCCTCGGAGGCGCGTGTCGAGGCCGGTCCGGCGGAGAACCGCGAAGTCACCCTGAATGTGCGCGTACCGCCCGATGCCGTGCCGCAAGGCTCGCACCCGATCTTCTTCGATGTGGTGGCCGAGGACGATGCGGCAGTCGCCGTACATGAGAAGACCACTTTCCTGATGCCATGAGCGATAAGACGATGCATGTGAAGCCCCTGCCGCAACCCTGGTACAAAGAACCCTGGCCGTGGATCATCATGGTGGGGCCATTCGCCGTCATCGTCGCGGGTGCCATCACCATTTGGCTGGCCATGACCTCTTTCGATGGCATGGTCGAGGATGATTACTACAAGCAGGGTTTGGCCGTGAATCAGCGCATTCACCGCGACCGCATGGCCGAGCAATTGGGGCTGCGCGCCGAGGTGATGCGGCACGGCACCCAGCTGCGGGTCATCCTCACGGCGCAAGCGCCGCTCTCGTTCCCGCCCCAGCTCAACTTCAAATTCAGCCACCCCACCCGGGGTGGCATGGATCAGCTCGTGCTACTCAATCACGAAGGCCAAGGCTTCTACAGCGGTGCCTTGGAGACGGAAGTGAATGGCCGTTGGCACGTCTTTCTCGAAGACCAGGAATTGACCTGGCGTCTGTTGGGAGATTGGCAGCTCGATGCCGATGCCCGGTTGCAGCTGCGGCCCCTCTATTGATTTTCTTTGTCAATTGACGTTACTGGGAGGTGACATATGGCTTGGCAAGAACTCTTCGGAACCGACATCGGTCTTTTGAGCGTGTTTACCATCGGTTTCGTGATCGTGATGGCGGCTTATTTCATCCGCTACTTCTCGAAAAAAATGGATGATGAGGGGCGGAATCAGGGGAACTAACCCATCCGGCGTCCCGCCTTCCAATTCCAACAGGGCCTTCAGGGGGAACCCTGAAGGCTTTTTTCGTGTCCCCTCGCGGGCGCCCAGGGGGCTAAGCCATGGCCGAGTGGCGCGTGCCAGGCGTGCTGCGATTGGAATGGTGCGCGTGTCATGGTGAGCGTGGTCGATGCAGTTTGACGGTCTTGCCAAGGCGCTTTGCCTTTCCCTGGTGCTGCACGGCCTGCTGGTCTTGGCCGTGGCCGATTGGGCGCCCCCGCTACGTCGGCCGCTTGGCCTCGAGGTACGGCTCCTCGATGCGGGCGCGGGGCAAGCCGTGCTGCCACAGCCGCAAGTGAGCGCCGCGCAGGCGGCAAGCGCTGCCGCGGCCGCGACGGAGCGCCGCCCGGCACGCGCTCGTCCGCGTCCGGCGCGTCGCTCCGATGCGTTGCCACAAGCCTTGCCGAGTGTGCCGGCGCCAAGCGTGCCATCCCGTCCTGCCGCCACGCCGGATGCTGCCGGGGACGCAGCGAATCCGCCGCTCGCGGCGGCGCAGCCCGCCCTCAGCGCGGCCGCAATGGGGGGGATGGACCCGCCGACGAGCGCTGCCGCGGCCAGCGCCGGCATCGATGCTGATGTCGTGCGCGGCTATCAATTCGCGCTCGCGGAGCAGGCTCGGCGCGTGCGTCGCTACCCGGCACTGGCACGCGAGCGCGGTTGGGAGGGGCGGGTGCGGGTCGGCATGGCCTGGACACCCGGCGTGGATCAGCCAAGCATTCGCGTGCTGGCTGGTTCTGGCCATGCGCTGCTCGATGAGCAGGCCGTGGCCATGCTCACCCTTGCCGTACAGCGCACGCCCTTGCCTGAAGCGCTGCGTGGCCGCAGCTTCGCATTCGAATTGCCGGTCGAATTCAGCCTGAGCGCGCCTTGAATGCGTTGCGCCGATTCAAGCCGGAGGTGGCGGTAAGACCCAGTGGTGCATGCCGAAGCGGCCCCGATGCCGGTCGGCGAGATAGCGTTCGAGGCAGAAGCGGACGCTGCGGAAGGCCAGCGCCTCCCACGGCAGCTCGGTTTCTGCGAATAGCGCGGTTTCGAGGCTTTCCTCGCCGGCGCCGTGGCGCCCATCGCGCAGCTGGCCGCGGTAAAAGAGGTGTACCTGATTGATGTGCGGCACATCGACGAGCGCGAACAGCTGGCCGTTCAGCACAGTCGCACAGGCTTCCTCGCGTGTCTCGCGTAATGCGGCCTCGAGGGTGCTTTCGGCGTTTTCCATGAACCCGGCCGGTAAGGTCCAATAACCCCGGCGCGGCTCGATGGCGCGGCGGCAGAGCAGGATGCGGCCCTCCCACTCGGCAATGCAGCCCAGAATGAGGCGCGGATTTTCGTAATGGATGTGGCCGCAGGCCGGGCACACGCTGCGTGGGAGGTGGTCGCCCGGAGGGATGCGTTTTTCGACGCTCTGGCCACACTGGGTACAGTAGCGAATCACGGGTAAGCCTGGAAGCTGAAAACAGGAGAGGGCTACAGAGTACCTCGAAAACCCGGTGCGGGCGGGGTACGGTAAAGCGCGCAGAGCGGGGCGGTCAAGCGTTACCATGAAAGCCGCGCAGCGCCGTGCGCGGCGCTCCTTGTGTGGGGAGGGGATTAGGGAAGTGGGAGCGGCATCCCCTACGGGCCATTGCGGCGGCACGAGCCCCGGCTGATAATCCCTCCATCGCCCCGGGGAACGCCATGGAACTACCCGTTCAGCCCTATGAGGCCCTCAAGGCCGCAGGTCAGTTGCCCTCTCCGCAAGGGGCGGCGCTCACCATCATGCGCTTATGCCAGCGCGACGATTTTTCCATGGCGCAGCTCGCGTGGGCGATCAAGACCGATCCGGCCTTCGTCGGGCGCCTGATCAAAGCCGCCAACACGGTCGGGCGGCAGAGCGGGCGGCCCATCGCTTCGGTCGAAGGGGCGCTGCAAGTATTGGGTATTGCTACCGTGCGCACCCTGGCGCTGGGTTTCTCCCTCGTATCGCAATATCGTCAGGGGGCTTGTCTGGGGTTCGATTACGAAGCTTTTTGGTCGCGTTCTCTTGCCACGGGGCTTGCCTTTCAGGCCCTGGCGCGCCGCCTGGGCGGGTGTGGCGCCGAAGAAGCCTTCTGCGTCGGTCTGCTTGCGCATGTCGGCGAGCTCGCCATGGCGACCGTCTATGGTGAGCGCTATGCCGCCTTGCTCAGCGCCGCTGGGGTTGGTGGCGTTGCCGCGCTGCGGCAGTTGGAGCGGGAGGCTTTCGCGCTCGACCACGATGATCTGACGGCGGCCTTGCTACTCGACTGGGGGCTGCCTGAAGCGCTGGTGGAGCCGCTCTATCAAGCCCGGCGCGGCGCGACGGTCTTTGCCGCCGCGCCGCGTAGCCAAGTGCTGATGCGGCAGATGCAGATGGCCGACTTGCTTGGTCTTGCGGTGCTGGCGAGCGGCGCTGAGCGCGATGGCCGCAGCGACTGCTTTTTCGAGCTCGCTCGCCAGGCAGGTTTGTCCGACGCGGCTACCGAGGCGCTGCTGGCCGAAGTGGTGCAGAGCTGGCAGGATTGGGGCGACATGCTCGCGGTCCAGACGGCGAACCCGGTGCGCTTTCTGCCGCCCGCGACGCCACAGGAAGAAGGGCGAGTGCTGCTCGCGCTCGCCGCGGCGAACGAGCGCCAGCGTATGCGGCAGTTGCTGCTCGAGCAGCACTATGAAGTCTTCGAGCTGCCGCTAAACGGGTCGCCCGTCGAAGCCACCCTCATGGCCTGTCTCGAACTCGGGCCGCGCATCCTGGTGGCGGATGCCGATCTCGATGGCGCCAGTCTTGCTTGGTTGCGGGCGCTGCGCGATACCCGGCCGGGGCGCGAGATTTTCGTGCTGCTCATGCGCGCGCCGGGCGAGGCGGAGCGCGATGTCGCCGCCTTCGAAGCAGGGGCCGACGAGGTGCTTCTAGCCGGCGCCGAGGCCCGTAGCATCCTTGCCCGGCTCATGGCGGCGCGGCGCATGATTCGGATGCAGCGCGAGCTTGAGCGTGACCGTGAGGAGATTCGTCATTTCGCCGCCGAGCTGGCGGTAGCCAACCGACGTTTGCAGGAGGTGGCGCGCACCGATGCGCTCACCGGCTTTTACAACCGGCGCTACGCCATGGAGCGCTTGCAGCAGGAGTGGGAAGCGGCGCGGCGCACGGATCGGCCGCTGGCCTGCCTGATGATCGACTTGGATAACTTCAAGCAGGTCAATGATCGCTTTGGCCACGATGTCGGCGATCATTTGCTGGTGCAAGTGGCGCAGGTCGTGCGCGCCAATTTGCGCAGCAGCGATGTGAGCTGTCGCATCGGTGGCGACGAATTCCTCATCATCTGCCCGGACACCGGCGCGGCAGCCTTGCGTGCTTGCGCCCAGCGTTTACTCGAGGCGGTGCGCCGGATCCGGATCGAGACGCCGCGCGGCGTCCTCGGCGCGAGCCTGTCGATCGGCCTGGCGGTACGGCAGTCCGACATGAACTCGCTCGAAGCCCTGCTCAAAGCCGCCGATGAAAGCATGTATCTCGCCAAGCTGGCCGGACGCGACACCTTGGGCGAAGCGAGCGCCTGATGGATGAGATTTCGCTTTGCACGCCCAGAGCGGCTCTGGATAGAATAGAGCGCCTGTTTTTTTCCGAAAAAACCGCTTTTACGGCGGGCGCAAAGGAAACCGCATGTTTTTGATCATCGGCTACGTCATCATCCTTGCCGCATCCGTCGGCACCTACTCGGTGCACGGCAGCCTCGCGGCGCTCTGGGTGCCCCTCGAATATCTCGCCATCATCGGCCTGATGATCGGCGGTTTCGTAGCCGGCAACAACATCAAGGTGATCAAGGCCGTGATCGGCGCCTTGCCGAGTGTTTTCAAGGGCTCCAAATACACCAAGGCCTATTACATGGATGTGCTGGCGCTCTTGTTCGAGCTACTTTCGAAAGTTCGCAAAGAGGGCCTGATGTCGATCGAAAGCGATGTCGAGAATCCCGAAGCCAGCCCGATTTTTTCGAAATACCCGGAAGTGCTGCACGACCATCATGTCACCGAGTTCATGACCGACTATCTGCGCATGATGGTGGGCGGCAATCTCAACACCCTTGAAATCGAAGCCTTGATGGACCAAGAGCTCGAAGCGCATCACTATGAGGCCGATCTGCCCGGCCACGTGATGGCGAAAGTCGGTGACGGCTTGCCGGCCTTCGGTATCGTGGTCGCGGTGATGGGGGTGGTGAACGTGATGGGCTCCGTCGGCGAGCCGCCGGCGGTGCTGGGCAAGATGATCGGTGGCGCCCTGGTCGGCACCTTCCTCGGTATTTTGCTCTCCTATGGTTTCGTGCAGCCGATCGCGTCGCTGCTTGAACAAAAGGCGCATGAAGGGGCGGCGGTCTACAACGTCGTCAAAGCCGTGCTGCTGGCCTCGATGTCGGGCTATGCGCCCCAGGTTGCCGTCGAGTTCGGGCGCAAGAATCTGCCTTCCGACGCCCGGCCGACCTTCCTGGAGCTGGAGGAAGACTTGAAGAGCCGCAAGGGCAAGTGAGGCGGCCGACATGAGCATCCACATCGGGGGGCGCCATGAGCGATGATTCGACCCGCCCCATCGTCATCAAGCGGATCAAGAAAGGCGGCGCGGCGGCACACGGCGGGGCTTGGAAAATCGCCTATGCCGACTTCGTGACCGCGATGATGGCCTTCTTTCTGCTTATGTGGCTGTTGGGGTCGACGGCGAAAGGGGATCTCGAAGGCATTGCCGATTTCTTCCAGAATCCCATGACCATGGCGAGCAGCGGCGGTAGCGGCGTAGGTGACGCAAGCAGCATCATCCAAGGCGGCGGCACCGATTTGACGCGATCTTCTGGCCAGGTCAAGAAGGGTGAGATCGAGGACGAAAAACGCCGCATCGCCATCCGCGAGCGGCGCAAGGAGTTCGAGCGGCGCGAACGCGAAGCCTTAGAGCGGCTCAAAGAGAAAATCGAGAAAGCCATCGAGGCTTCGCCGGAATTGCGCCAGTTCAAGAACCAGTTGCTGCTCGACATCACCACCGAAGGGCTGCGCATCCAGATCGTTGATGAACAGAACCGGCCGATGTTCGATCTCGCCAGCGACCAGCTCAAGCCTTATACCCGCGAAATCTTGCGTCAGATCGGTGTCGTCCTCAACGACGTGCCCAACCGCATCAGCCTCGCGGGGCATACCGATGCCGCGCAATTCGCCGGTGGGCCGCAAGGCTTTTCCAACTGGGAGCTCTCCGCCAATCGCGCCAATGCGTCGCGGCGCGAGCTGGTGCGCGGCGGGCTTGACGACCACAAGGTAATACGCGTGGTCGGCTTGTCTTCTTCGGTGCTTTTCGATCCGAACGATCCGCTCAACCCGGTGAATCGGCGCATCAGCATCGTGGTGCTCAACAAGCGCACGGAAATGGCCATTCTCAACGAGGAGGGGCCCGAAGCGGACATCGATGTCGATATGGCTGGAGAGCCGCCACCGGCGGAGTCTCTACAGCGGCCTTTACCGGCACGGCCGTGAGATAACGATAAAAGGGAGATGTGTGTGACGAGTGCGAGCAAGTTGCGGTTATTGGGCACAGGTTGGATGGCGCTAGTGGTGGCCGTGTTATGGGCCGTCGATGCAAGCAGCCGTTCCGGTCCGGTCGGTCTGGCCCTGTTTGCGATAGCGCTGGGCTGGCTCTTCGCTTCCTATTTCCTACCGGCGGGTGGCGAGTCCGTGCCGCTCGTCAGCACGGCCAGTCCACCCGAGAGCCGGGCGCTCATCGAGCGCAGCAGCGACTACTTGCAGCGCTCGACCGACGAGATGAACCGGCAGTGTCTCATTTCCGCCGAGGAGATCCAGCGTACCCAGCATATTTTGAGCGAAGCCATCGCCCAGCTCGTGGAAAGCTTTCAAGGCATGAGCGAACAGACTCGCCGGCAACAGCAGCTCGGACACGAGATCGTTTCGGGGCAGTTGCAGGAAAGCGCGCAGGCCATCGATTTCGAGTCGTTTGCGCGCAAGACGTCGGGCACGCTGCGCGCCTTCGTCGATAGCGTCGTGCAAAACGCCAAAGTGGCCATGGGGCTCGTCGAGCTGACCGACAAGATTTCCGAGCAGGTGCGCCAGATTACCGCCATGCTGGGCGAGATCGAGGCGATTGCCAAGCAGACCAATCTGCTGGCCTTGAATGCCGCCATCGAGGCGGCCCGCGCCGGCGAGGCTGGACGCGGCTTTGCCGTGGTGGCCGATGAGGTGCGCGATCTCTCGAGCCGAACCAACCACTTCAGCCAGCAAATCCGCACCCTGATGGGCGCCATGCAGGACTCCATCCACGCCGCTGAAGGCGCGATCAACCAGATGGCGGCGCAGGACATGACTTTCGCCCTCACCTCCAAGCAAGATGTCGAGCGCGCCATGGCCGGCATCGAAGCCTTCAACCAGCGCACCGGCCAGGTGGTGTCCGAATTGAACGACATCGCCGAAGCGGTCGAGGCGCGCGCCGCCCAGGCGGTGATGTCGTTGCAGTTTCAAGACATGGTGACGCAGTTGCTCGGCCACGTCGGTCAGCGCCTGGCAGCCGTCGAGCAGCTCGGCCGCGACATGGCGCGGGTGGCCAAGATTCTGGCGACCGATGATGCCGGGCACGGCCGGCTCGCCGAACTCGAGACCTTGCAAGCCAATCTGGAGGCTTTACATCAGCGTCTAGCGGAAGTGCGCGAGCGGGTGGAGAACAACCCGGTACAGCAATCCGGCTACGCCAGCGGCGAAATAGAACTGTTTTGACTTTCCGATAGAGACGAACATGGCAAAAACGATTCTCGCAGTGGATGACTCCGCTTCCATCCGCCAGATGGTTTCCTTTACCCTGAAAAGCGCCGGCTACGATGTGATCGAGGCGGCTGACGGCATGGATGGCCTGGATAAGGCCAAGGCGCGTAGCGTGAACCTGATTCTCACCGACCAGAACATGCCGCGCATGGATGGGCTGACCTTGATCCGTAGTTTGCGTGCCTTGCCGCAATATAAGACCACGCCCATCCTCATGCTCACTACCGAATCTTCCGAAGCCATGAAGTCGCAAGGTCGGGCGGCCGGGGCCACGGGCTGGCTGGTGAAGCCCTTCGATCCCCAGAAGCTGATCGAAGTGGTGCGTAAGGTGATCGGTTGACGCCGGCAGGCCGAAGCGGGAGCAGGGGGGCGCATGTCGATTGATATGAGTCAGTTCTACCAGGTGTTCTTCGAGGAATCGGCGGAGCACTTGGCAGAGATGGAATCCCTGCTCTTAGGGCTTGACGTGGCGAATCCTGCGGCCGAGGACCTCAACGCCATTTTTCGCGCCGCGCATTCGATCAAGGGGAGCGCCGGCACCTTCGGGTTTACCGACCTAGCCGAGCTCACCCATGTGCTCGAAAACCTGCTCGACAAGATCCGCAAGCACGAAATCGCGCTGCGCCCGGAAATGGTCGATGTCTGCCTGGAAACCGGCGACTTGCTCAAGCTCATGCTCGCGGCGCACCAAGGCGGCGCCCCGGCCGACCCGGAGGCCATCGCCGCCGTGAGCCAGCGACTGCAAGCGTTTGTTGCGGGCGATGCCGCCGCAGCCGCTCCGGCGCCTGGCGTGGCCGCGTCCACGTCGGCGCCGCCGCCGGAAGCGCGGGCCTATTTGATCGAGTTCATCCCGAGCGCGGCCTCGGCGCAGGACGGCGTGGCCGGCTTGATCGAATCGCTGCGCGCCTTGGGGCGCTTGGAAACCCTGGTGAGCCCGCCGGCCGATGCCCCGGTCGGCTTTTGGTCCTTGCGCCTTTTTGCCCCGGTGCTGCCCGATAGCCTTGCCGAGCAACTCGATTTCATCGCCGAAAGCGGCGCCTGGCGCATCGAGGAAGACCGCTCTGTGACGACCGCAGGCGAGGAGGTCTTCGGGTTTTTCGGCGATGCGCCCGGGCTCTCTGACGAAGCTCGGGGATATGGCTTTTTCGCGCCGTTGCCGGGCGTGGCGGGTGGCGAAGCGGCGGCGGAAGATGCCTACGGCCTGTTCGAGCCCTTGCCCGCGCCGGCGCAGCCGGAAGATTCGGCCTATGGTTTCTTCGCACCGCTGCCGGAATCCCAGGCCGTGGCCGCGCCGCAGGCGGAGGAGGCGTATGGCTTCTTTACGCCGCTCCCCGCCCCGGCCGAGACCTTGCCGAGCGCGCCCGCGCTGCCGTCCGCGGCGGCGCCTGCTGCGCCGCCTGCTGCGCCGCCGCGCGCCGCGTCCGCCGCCAAAGCGCCGCCGGCAGTCAAAGCCAGCGCTGCCGGCGGCGATGCTTCGATCCGTGTCAGTGTCGAGAAGGTAGACCAGCTCATCAACCTGGTGGGCGAGCTCGTCATCACCCAGGCCATGCTGCTCGAAACCGTGGCGCAGATGCAGGATGCCGCGCCGGAGCGCCTGGCGCATGGCCTGGCCCAGCTCGAACGCAACAGCCGTGACTTGCAAGAGGCGGTGATGTCGATCCGCATGTTGCCGATCTCTTTCGTCTTCTCGCGTTTTCCGCGGGTGGTGCGCGATTTGTCCGCCAAGCTTGGCAAGCAAGTCGAGCTCAAGACCAGTGGCGATACCACGGAACTCGACAAGGGCCTCATCGAGCGCATTGCCGATCCGCTCACGCACTTGATCCGCAATAGCCTCGACCATGGCATCGAGGCGCCGGAAAAACGTGTCGCCCTGGGCAAGAACCCATGCGGCACCATCACGCTGAAAGCTTCGCACCAGGGCGGCAATGTCGTCATCGAGGTCGGTGATGATGGCGCCGGCCTGAACCGCGACAAGATTCTCGCCAAGGCGCGCGAGCGCGGTATGCAGGTCTCCGAGCAGATGAGCGACCAAGAAGTGTTCGCCCTCATCTTCGAGGCCGGCTTTTCCACCGCCGAGCAGGTCACCGACGTTTCCGGGCGCGGCGTGGGCATGGATGTGGTGCGCCGCAACATCCAGGAGCTGGGCGGCCGCATCGAGATCGAGTCCATGTTGGGCATCGGCACGCGCATGACCGTGCGCCTGCCGCTCACGCTGGCCATCTTAGACGGGATGAGCGTGGCCGTGGGCGACCAGACGTACATCTTGCCTTTGTCCTACGTCATGGAATCGCTACAGCCTGAGCCGGGCGACATCAAGACGCTCGCCAATCAGGGGCGGGTGATTCAGGTGCGTGGCGAATACCTGCCGGTGGTGGTGCTGCACGAAATCTTCGGCCTGCAAAAAGCGGTGAGCCGCTTTACGCAGGGCATCATGGTGGTGCTCCATGCCGACGGCGCTTCTGCCGCGCTCTGGGTCGATGCCCTGATTGGCCAGCACCAGGTGGTGATCAAGAGCTTGGAAGCCAACTATCGCCGCGTGCCGGGCATTTCCGGCGCCACCATCATGGGGGATGGGCGCGTGGCGCTGATTCTCGACGTGCCGGCCATCGTCGCCATGGGTAAGCAACAACAAAAGGCCGCTTGAGGCCAAGGAGGGGTGATGGAAAGAATGCAAGGGGTGAATCCGCAGGCCGAGGCGGAACTGGCGAGCAGCGAGTTCCTCACCTTTACGCTCGGGCAAGAGGAATACGCCATCGATATTCTGCGCGTCCAGGAGATCCGTGGTTACGAAAAACCGACCCAGATCGCCAACGCGCCAGCGTTCATCAAAGGCGTCATCAATCTGCGCGGCATCATCGTGCCCATCGTCGATCTCCGCATCAAGTTTCACCTTGCGCAGGTGGATTACACCCCGTTTACCGTGGTCATCATCCTCAATGTCGCCAACCGGATCGTGGGCATCGTCGTCGATAGCGTTTCGGATGTGATTCGTCTTGGCCCGGCCCAGATCCGGCCGGCCCCTGATTTTTCCGCGAGCTTCGACACCCGTTACATTCAGGGGCTGGCCACGGTCGAAGGGCGCATGTTGATCGTCACCGATATCGAGCAGCTCATGCTCAGCCCCGAGATGGAGCTGCTCGATGCCCCGGCCTGAAACCGGCAGATCTGCCGGAGATGACGATCGCGGCGATGCATTCAGAAGATGCTCTGTGCTTAAGGCGTTTAGTCTTGAGCGTGCAAGGCGCGCAGCGACGCACGACGCCCCTCTCTCTTGGTAGAGGGGGTGTTGGGGGAGAGGGCCCGCGCTGCTTGCATGTTTCGGGGGGCGAACATTCATGAACGTTAGCTTGAATTGGAGTTGCTATGCGTAACAACCAGCCGGTGACCGGGGTCGAAGTAGCGCTTTCGGACGATGTCACCATCGTCTCGAAAACCGATCTCAAAGGCCAAATCACCTACATCAATCAGGACTTCATCGCGGTGAGTGGCTTCTCGGAAGCGGAGCTGCTGGGGCAGCCGCATAACATCGTCCGCCATCCGGACATGCCCGAGGCCGCGTTTGCCGACATGTGGAAGAGCCTGGCCGCTGGCGAGCCCTGGGTCGGGCTCGTCAAAAACCGTTGCAAGAACGGCGACCATTACTGGGTCGAGGCGCATGTCGCGCCGCTCTTCGAGCAGGGGCAGGTGGTCGGCTATCTGTCGGTGCGGCGTAAGCCCCGGCGCGAGGAAGTGCAGGCGGCCGAGGCGGCCTATGCCTTGTTCCGGGAAAATCGGCAAGGCAACCGGCGCATCGTCAAGGGCAAGGTGGTAAGTGGCGGCGGCTTTTCGCTGGCGCGCTTATCGGTGCAGGCGCGGCTGTTCCTACTTACCGGCATCATGCTCGCCATTCTCGTCGTGCAGGCGCTGCTCGGCGCCTACAATCTCGATCGGCTGCATCAAGGCAGCGTGGCCATGTATGAGCGTCGGGCCGTGCCGATGGCGCATCTTGGCCATGTGCGCACCGCCATCGAGCAGGCCCGCGCCCAGGTCATGCTGGGTTTGCAGCACGCCCCCGAAAACGCTTACAGCAGCCAGCATGACCATGCGCTTAGCGTGCATATCGACGCGCTGACGAAGGCCATGAGCACGGCCGAGCGGCATTGGCGCGAGTATGTGCAGCAGGGTGATTTCGCCGCGGCGGAGCAGCGCGAGGCGCGCGACGGCTTTAGCGCCATGTTCCAGAGCTTGATGCAAGAGGGCTTGGCGCCGGCGCGTGAGGCGCTCGCGGAAGCGCGTTTCGACGATGCTCAGGTGCTACTGCTGCGCCACATCAATCCGGCCATGAACAAGGCCGAGCGCATGGCCCAGGCGTTATTCGAGCAGCAAGAGGCCGCGGCGCGCCAGCAAATGCAGCGTTCGGGCGAGGTGCGCTACGAGGTCTTGCAATGGACGGTGGTCGGCGTGCTGGCGGCGCTGTGCATTGGCGTCTTCCTATCGTTGCGCATCGTCGGCGGCATCAACGGCCGGCTACGCGAAGTGGTGCGCATCTTCCGGGAGCTCGCGGCCGGCAACTACCGCAATCGGGTCGATATTTCCCAGAGCGACGAGATCGGCAGGGTCGAGCAGGGCCTCGAAGCGATGCAGACCCGTCTTGGCTTCGATGTGCAAGAGGCGCGGCGCATTTCCGAAGAGAACTTGCGCGTCCGCAACGCGCTCGATTTCGTCTCCGGCAACATCCGCATCGCCGACAATGAGGGCCGCGTCGTCTATGCCAACCGCGGGCTGCTGCGCACCTTGGAGGCCATCGAGGCGCCGCTGGCGAGCCGCATTCCCGGCTTTTCGGCAGCCAAGTTCGTCGGCAGCAATATCGGGCTGTTCTACGACGACCCGGCCGAAGCGGTGGCGCGTCTGCGCCAGCTCGAGGGCACCCGTCAGGTGGAAATGGAGATCGGCGGGCGCATCTACTTGGTCATCACCAATCCCATCTTCAATGCCCAGGGCGAACGTCTTGGCACGGTCGGCGAGTGGGTGGACCGCACGGCCGAGCGTTTCGCGCAACGGGAGGTGGCGGGTCTCATCGCCAAGGCCGCGGGCGGCGACCTCGACG
The DNA here is from genome assembly GCA_026414665.1 of Azovibrio sp. GTDB lineage: Bacteria > Pseudomonadota > Gammaproteobacteria > Burkholderiales > Rhodocyclaceae > Azovibrio. The sequence goes on along the minus strand of JAOAIO010000052.1, from coordinate 1,709 downwards.
CTCGTCTCGATGCGGATGCGCTCGAAGGCTTCTACCGCGAACTCGGACACAGCATCAACCAGTTGCTCGAAACGAGTGGGCGCGCCGTGCATGAAGTCGGCGCCTTGCTAGCGCGCATGGCGCAAGGCGACCTATCGGCGACGGTGACGACCGAATATCAAGGCTCGCTTGGCCGCTTGCGCGACGATGCCAACGCTACCGTGATGCAGTTGCGCAATCTGGTCGGCCAGATTCAGGAGGCGACGGAGGCGATCAACACCGCGGCGCAGGAAATTGCCTCGGGCAATGCCGACTTGTCGAGCCGCACTGAAGAGCAGGCCTCTAGCCTGGAGGAGACCGCTGCGAGCATGGAAGAGCTGACCGGGACGGTGAAGCAAAACGCTGAGAACGCGCGGGAGGCGAACCGTCTGGCCGATGGCGCGCAGGCCGTGGCCGAACGCGGCGGCGCGGTGGTCGAGCAGGTGGTGCAGACCATGGGCGCGATTCACCAAGCATCGAGCAAGATAGCCGACATCATCGGCGTGATCGACGGCATCGCCTTCCAGACCAACATCCTCGCCTTGAACGCGGCGGTCGAAGCGGCGCGGGCGGGCGAGCAGGGGCGTGGTTTCGCGGTGGTGGCGACCGAGGTGCGGAACCTGGCGCAGCGCAGCGCCAGCGCGGCCAAGGAGATCAAGGCGCTGATTTCGGATTCGGTGGAGAAGGTCGAAGTCGGCTCGAAGCTGGTCGATCAGGCTGGCCGGACCATGGACGAAGTGGTGGCATCGATCAAGCAGGTGGCGCGCATCATGGGCGATATCGCCGAGGCGAGCCGCGAGCAAAGCGCCGGGATCGAGCAGGTGGGCTTGGCGGTGAGCCAGATGGACGAGATGACGCAACAGAATGCGGCGCTCGTGGAAGAAGCGGCTGCCGCGGCCGAGAGCCTGGAAGAGCAGGCGCGCAGCCTCGCCCAGGCCGTGGCGGTATTCCGCCTCGGGGCAGGGGCGCCAGCCATGGCGCAGCCGCCGAGTCGGCCCGCCATCGAGCAATTACCGCCATCTCATCCAGCGCCGGCAGCCCCGCGCATGGGAGCGCGCAAGCCGGCGGCCTTGCCGGCCAGCCTCGATGACGAATGGGAGGAGTTCTGAGCGCCATGATCGGCGATAGCAAAAAACCGTTGAGCCTGGCCGAGCGGCTGGCTGCCATTCGCCAGCACGGCGCGGCTGCGGCGCAAGGCGGGCTCGACCCGGCGGCGCGTGAATTCGATTTCAAGCCTGCCGATTTCGAGCGCATCCGCCAACTCATCTACCGCCATGCCGGCATTTCCCTCTCCCCGGCCAAGCAGGACATGGTCTATTCGCGCCTGGCGCGGCGTTTGCGCGCTACCGGCATGAAGTCCTTCGCCCAGTACCTCGATCAGCTCGAACAAGGGCGCGACAAGGC
>JAOAIO010000052.1:0-277 GCA_026414665.1 Azovibrio sp. | reverse complement strand
GGAGCGCTTCGTGAACTCCCTGACCACCAATCTCACCTCGTTCTTCCGCGAGCCGCACCACTTCCCCATTCTCGCCAGCCATCTGCGCAAGATCGCGCCCCAGCGCCGCCAGATCAGCATTTGGTGCTGCGCCGCTTCGACCGGGGAGGAACCTTATTCGATTGCCATGACGGTGGCGGACACCTTCGCCCATGGCGGGCCGCCGGTTAGCATCCTGTGTTCGGATCTCGATACCAATGTGCTCGCCACGGCCGAGAAAGGCGTCTATCCCAAGGAG
>JAOAIO010000051.1 GCA_026414665.1 Azovibrio sp. | reverse complement strand
TAGCGGCACAGGTCGGGCGCCATGTGCACGGCGCGCGCCGCTTCACGGGCGGCAAGCACGGCATCTGGCGTGGCGACTGGAGTGAGGGCGTCGATGGGGTGGGCCAGCGTCTGGGCCTGCATCATGCGCACCTCTTCTTCCTGACTCGGGTAGCCTACCGCGACTCGCATCAGGAAACGGTCCAGCTGAGCTTCGGGCAGCGGGTAGGTGCCGGCCATGTCCACTGGATTCTGGGTGGCCAGCACCATGAACAACGGCGGCAGCGGGTGGGTGTGGCCATCGACAGAAACCTGGAATTCCTCCATGCATTCGAGCAAGGCCGACTGGGCCCTGGGCGTGGCGCGGTTGATCTCGTCGGCGAGCAGGATGCCGGTGAACACCGGCCCAGGGCGGAACTCGAATTCGCCGCTCTTTTGGCTGAAGACGGGGACGCCGGTGATGTCGGAGGGCAGTAGATCCGCCGTACACTGCAGGCGGCTGGAGGGGGAATCTAGGGAGCGGGCCAGAGCCCGGGCCAGCATGGTCTTGCCAGTGCCCGGCACATCCTCGATCAGCAGGTGGCCGCGGCAGAGCAAGGTGACCACCGTGAGCTCGATGACAGGGCGCTTGCCGATGATGACTTTCTCGATGTTGTCGATGAGGGCTGCGCTAAGGCGGGTAGGATCGGTCATGGCGGCGTAAAAATAAAACGAAGGCGCAAAGCATATACGAATGGAATCAGTACTGCGATGCGCGCGGCATCATCGATGCTTGGCGCCATCCGGCTGCGCCGCGGCTTAGTCTTGGCGCCGGTTTGTCAAAGCCGGGCGGCGGGGCGAGAATGGGCAGGTCCCAACTCATCTGTCGGTCGGGGCTCGCTTGCTAGTTTCGACCCTGTTCCCGTTCCCATGCTCGATAGCTTTCGTCTACGCCTTGCGCTCTTTTTCGTCGGGCTGTCTCTAGTCCTGGGCCTCGGACCGGCTTTGTATGTGCACCAAGTGGCGAGCGCCAAGCTCACGCAAGCCAGCGGCGAGACGCTGCAAGGCCTTGGCCGGTCGGCAGCCTTGCTGCTCGCCCGTACCTTGTACGAGCGCGAGCGCGAGGTGCGCTTGCTTAGCAAGACCCCGAGCCTCACCCGTGGCGCCTGGGAGGCGCCGGCGCTGCGGGAGCGGCTCGACGAAATCAAGGCTTCTTATCCGCACTATGTTTGGGTCGGGGTCGTGGATGTGCGCGGCGAAGTGCGCGCCGCCGGCGATGGCTTATGGATCGGCCAAAACGTAGCTGAGCGGCCGTGGTTTAGGGCCGGGCTTACCGGGACCTTCGTCGGGGATATGCATGCGGCGCTCGGGCCGCAGCCTGGCTCGGCGGGCGGCATGGGCGCTGCCGCGCCGTTGCGCTTCGTCGATTTCGCCGCGCCCATCCGAGACCCTAGCGGCAGCGTGCGCGGCGTGGTTGCGACGCATGTGCATGGCTCCTGGGTTGACGCCATCTTCGCCACGGTGCTCGGCCAGGAGCCTTTGGTGCATGGGGTGGAGGCGCTGATTCTCAGCCGCTCCGGCGCCTGGCTGTATCCGTTCGAGGCGGTCGGTGTCTTGCCGGTGCCGGCCGATCTGCCGGTCGAGGGCGCTTTCCAGGTGGTGCAATGGCCGGACGGCGGCGACTATCTCACCGCGCGCCTCCCGGTGCGCGCCGATACGGCCAACGAGCTCGGCTGGCAGATCATCTTGCGCCAGCCGGTGGCCAAGGCGCTGGCGCCGGTGGCCGAGATGCGGCGTGACATGCTGCTCTTGGCGGCGGTTGCGGTCGTGCTCGCCGCCTTTCTCGCCTACCGCCTGGCGGGTAGCTTCAGCCGGCCGGTGGAGCAGCTTGCCGTGGCGGCCCAGGTCATCGCGCAGGGCAACGATACCCATGCCTTTGAAGTTGCCAGCCGCCTACGCGAGATCCGCGAGCTTGCTGCCGCGCTGCGCGACATGACCGATACCCTGGCGGCGCAGCGCTGGGATTTGCAGGCAATCAATTTCAATCTGGAGCGGCAGATCGAGGCGCGCACGCTCGAACTGCAAGAGGCCAATCAGGCGCTGGCGCGGCTGGCGCGTCAGGATCCGCTCACCGGGCTGCATAACCGCCGCGCCGCCGACGAGCGCCTGGAGGCCGAGTTCCAGCGCTGGACGCGTTCAGGGGCGGGGTATGCGGTCCTGCTCATGGATATCGATTGCTTCAAGCGCGTCAACGACACGCACGGCCATGAGGTGGGGGATCGGGTCTTGCAACATGTCGCAAGCGAATTGCGCCAACAGATGCGCAGCACTGATTTCCTCGCGCGCTTCGGGGGCGAGGAGTTCCTTGCCATCTTGCCCGATACCGACCGCGACGGCGCCCGGGTCATGGCGGAAAAGCTGCGGCACCATGTAGCGGAGCGGCCGATCGCGCCGGTTGGGCAGGTGACTTTGAGCATTGGCCTAGCGCCTGTCAAGGCTGAGGACGGCGACTGCGAGGCGGCGGTGCGCCGCGCTGATGCCGCCCTCTATGCGGCTAAGGACGCAGGCCGCAACCGCGTTGTCGGGTAAACCGCCTAGGCCGTGCGCCGGGGCTTGCCGCCATGTCCTGCCGCTGCGTTCAGTAGGCGCTCTGTGGTGTCGGCTCGGGCAGTTCGAGGTAGGCTGCGGCAGCGGCCGGGCCGCCGGCCAAGCCGTGCGGGATGACGCCCAGGCAGGGCGCGGCCAGCAAGCCGGTGAGGCTGGCGAGATTGTCCTCGAAGCGACGCATGTCGGGGTCGATGCGGTTGGCGATCCAGCCGGCTAGGGTTAGACCTCGAGCGGTGATGGCTTCGGCCGTGAGCAGGGCATGGTTGAGGCAGCCTAAGCGCATTCCGACCACGAGGATGAGGGGTAGTCCCAGGGCCACGGCCAGATCGGCGCTGTCGCCGTCGGGGCCTAAGGGAATGCGGAAGCCGCCGGCGCCTTCCACCAGCACGAGGCCGCCTGGGCCCGCTTGTGCCTGGGCTTCGGCCAGGGCGGCGGCGATGGCGGCGAAACGGATGTCCACGCCGGCTTCGCGGGCGGCGATGTGGGGGGCGATGGGCGGATCGAGCCGATAGGTGTTCAAGGTGCGCTCGGGCAAGGCGAGGCTGTTGGCGGCGCGCAGCGCCTCGACATCCTCATTCCGGCCATCCGGCCCAGTGCCGGCGGCCACGGGCTTGATGCCGACGGCGGCGCGTCCCTGCTGCCGGGCGCGGTAGAGCAGGGCTGAGGCGACATAGGTTTTGCCGACTTCGGTGTCGGTGCCGGTGACGAAGTAAGCCTGGGGATTCATGTGCGGGCGTAACAGAGCATGACTTGGTAGGTGAGCGGCAGGCCGCGCGGCGTGCGGCGCGCCTCGTAGGCGGCTTCGAGCTTGGCCCAGGTGCGGCGCCCCATCAGGCCGGGGCGGCGTTCCGGGCCGATCTGGCTGGCGCCGATCGATTTGATGGCTTGGAGCAGGCTCTTCAAGTCCTTGTAATGCGCGATGCAGGGTTCGGTGCGCACTTTGATTTCGCTGAAACCGGCTGCGGCCAGCGCCGCTTCGAGCGCTGCGGGCGGCTGGAAGGAGAGGGTGTGGCGATAGCGGTCTACCTGGGCGAAGGCTTCTTCGAGTTCGATGAAGGTGCCGGGCGCGAGGCTGGAGAGCGCCAGGATGCCGCCCGGCCAGAGCACGCGCCGAGCTTCACGGGCAAGGGCGGCGGGGTCGCACCATTGCGCGGTGAGATTCGACCAGTAGAGATTGACGACCTGGTCGCACAGTGGGATGTGCTCGACATCGCCGGCGACGCCGAATTCGAGGTGCTTCACCTGGCCTAGCATGGCCGGGGAGAAGTCGAGGGCGATGCGCCGCGCCGAGGGGTAGCGCAGCCCTAGCATTTCCAGCGCGAAGCCGGTGCCGCAGCCGGCATCCAAGATCACGGCGGGCGTAAACATGGGCGGCAGGCCGCCGATGAGCCGAGCGCAGACCCAGCGCTGCACTTTGGCGGCGCTGTCGTAGGTGTGGGCCGCCCGTTCAAAGGACTGGCGCACTTGTTCCTTGGAGGGCAGGGTCATGGTCGTGGCAGGACTTCCAGAAAAAGGACAGGGTCGGGGGCGAAAGGCGCGTGGGCCTTGCCGGGTAGGACGATGAGCCGGGCCTTGGGTAGGTGGTCGGCGAGCCAATGCGCGGCGGCGAGCGGCATGAGCGGGTCGGCCGCGCCGTGGATCAGGGTCGTCGGGCAGGCGATGCTGGCAACGGCATGGCGTAGATCGGCCTGGCCCAGCCAGGCTAGACCTGCATCCAAGACGGCCTGGGCGGGGGGAGTGGCCTGCTGGCCGAGTGCGCGGGCGGCGGCGCGGGCGGCGGCGTCGCCCCGGCAGAAGTTGTGGATGAAGCGTGGCAAGGCCTGGCTTCCCATCTTGGCCACCCCGGCGGCAAAGGCCTCCAGTTCTACGTGACTTAGGCCATGGGGCCAGTCCGGGCGCTGCAGGAAGCTGGGAGTGGCGGCTACCAGGGTGAGGCTGACGATGCGCTCCGGCGCCCGGGCGGCAGCGGCGAGGGCGAGCAGGGCGCCGAGCGACCAGCCGCCGAGGTGGCAGCGCGTTGGCAAGGCGGCGAGCAGCGCCTCCACGGCGGCATCGAAATGCGTCGGGACGGGGGCTTGCGTGCCAGGGAGATCGAGCAATTGCCAGCCGCTGCCGGCAAGCGCTGGCACGAGCGGGCCGCGCCCCAAGCCCCAGCCAGGGAGGAACCAGGCGGCGGTCTGGAGGGCCGATGCGGTGTTCATGCCAGTGCTTGCAGGGCGGCCACGAGCCGCGCCACGTCGGCCTCGCTGTGCGCGGCGGAGAGCGAGATGCGCAGCCGAGCCGTGCCGGCAGGCACGGTCGGCGGGCGAATTGCCGCCACCCACAGGCCTTGCGCCCAGAGGGCGTGCGCCAGCGCCAAAGCCGCCTCGTTATCGCCGACGATCAGAGGCTGGATGGCGGTTTGCGACGGCAGCAAGGTCCAGGGCAGGCCAGCCAGCCCAGCTTGCAACTGCCGGATCAAGGCGGCGAGATGCGCGCGTCGGGCATCGCCGGCGGCGATCAGCTCTAGGCTCTTGAGGAGGGCCACGGCCATGGCCGGCGGCGCGGCGGTGGTGAAGATGTAGCTGCGCGCCTTGTGCGCGAGATAGTCGATGACGAGTTCGGATGCGGCTACGAACGCGCCACCGACCCCGGCCGCCTTGCCGAGCGTGCCCATGAGGACGATGCGCGGATGCGCCGGGATGCCACAATGCGCCAGGCTACCTTGCCCGTGCGGGCCGAGTACGCCGAAACCGTGGGCATCGTCTACCACCAGCCAGGCATCGAAGCGCTCTGCCAGTTCGAACAGCTCGGCCAGGGGCGCGAGGTCGCCATCCATGCTGAATACGGCGTCGGTGACGATGACCTTGGTGCGGGCATCGCTGGCGGCCAGCAGCCGCTCCAGGGCTGCCATATCGTTGTGTGGGTAGCGATGCTGCCGGGCGCGGGAAAGCTGCGCCGCATCGATGAGCGAGGCGTGGTTGAGCTTGTCGGCGAAGATGGCGTCATCGCGGCCCGGGGCGAGGCTGGGGGTGACGGCCAGATTGGCGAGATAGCCGGTGGAGAAGGTGAGCGCCCGGGCAAAGCCGGTAAAGGCGGCGAGGCGCTGGGCCAGGATTTCGTGCGGCGCGAGATGGCCGCTCACGAGATGCGCGGCGCCGCTGCCCGCGCCCCAGGTCAGGGCGCCGTCAGCGAGCGCCTGGGTGATTTCGGGGTGGGCGGCCAGGCCCAGGTAGTCGTTGCTGGCGAAGGCGAGCATTTCCCGGCCCTCGACCACGGCGCGCGGGCCGCAGGGCGAATCGAGGCGGCGGTGGCGGCGGGTCAGGCCCCGCTCGGCCAGCGTGGCGAGTTCCTGCTGCAGGCGGGTTTCGAGCTTCATGCCGTGCCGACCCCGTTTTCCCATTGCAGGCCGGGAACCCGGGCGAATTCCCGGTCGTTGGGGGTGACGAGGATCCAGCCTTCGGTTTGGGCGTGGGCGGCCAGCCAGAGGTCGTTGTTGCCAAGGTAAGCCGTCAAAAAATGACCCCGCTCACGCAAGAAAGCGGCCATGTTTGGCAGTGAGGGCAGCTTTGACGTAGCGCTTGGCATTTTAGGCAAGGTCGCTCGGAGGGGTGGCCGTTTCCCCATTTTCCAGCGCCGCATCCAGGGCCCCCGTCACGGCCTGGGCCAGGTGGGCGATTTCTGCCGGCGTCACGATGTAAGGCGGCATCACATACACCGTGTTGCCCATGGGCCGCACCAGGGCCTCGCGGGATAGGACCGCACGGTAGAACTTACGCGAGAAGGCTGGATCTTGGCTGTCTACGTCGAAAGCCAGGATCATGCCGCGCTGGCGCAAGTGGCGTACCCGCGGGTGCGCGGCGAGCGGCGCGAAGGCGGCTTGGAGCTGGGCGGCTTTGATGCGGTTGGCGGCGTGCACATCGTCGGCTGCGAAGATGTCGAGAGTGGCGAGCGCCGCCTGGCAGGCGAGCGGATTGCCGGTGTAGGAGTGGGAGTGCAGGAAGCCCCGGGTGGTGGCCTCATCGTAGAAGGCAGCGTAAATCGCGTCGGTGCTCAGCACGATGGAAAGCGGCAGGTAGCCGCCGGAGATGCCTTTCGAGAGGCAGAGGAGATCGGGCTTGATGTCGGCCTGCTCGTGCGCGAAGAAGCTGCCGGTGCGGCCGCAGCCGACGGCGATTTCATCGCAGATTAGGTGCACTTCGTAGCGGTCGCAGAGCTGTCGGGCGAGGCGCAGGTATTCCGGGTCATACATCACCATGCCGGCGGCGCCCTGGACTAGCGGCTCGAGGATGAAGGCGGCGATCTGCTCGCCTTCGGCTTCGAGCTTCGCTGCCAGCGCGGCGGCGGCGCGCCGGGCGACGTCGGCGGCGGTTTCGCCGCGTCTGGCCTGGCGGCTGTCCGGGCACATCACGGTATCGGCTTGACGCACGAGCGGAGCGTAGGCGTCCTTGAACAGGGGAACGTCGGTAACGGCCAGGGCGCCCACGGTTTCGCCGTGGTAACTGCCCGTCAGGCAGAGGAAACGGTTTTTTTCTGGCCGGCCGCGGTTTTGCCAGAAGTGAAAGCTCATCTTCAAGGCGATTTCCGTGGCCGAGGCGCCGTCGGAAGCGTAAAAGGCGTGCCCGAGATGGCCGCCGGTGAGCGCGGCGAGGCGTTCCGACAGTTCCACTACCGGCTGATGCGTGAAGCCGGCCAGCATGACATGCTCGAGCCGGTCGAGCTGCGCCTTCAAGGCGGCGTTGATGCGCGGGTTGGCGTGACCGAATAGATTCGTCCACCAAGAGCTGATGCCGTCCAGATAGCGCTTGCCGTCGAAGTCGTACAGCCAGGCCCCCTCACCCCGCGCGATGGGCACCAGAGGCAGGGCCATGGGGCCCGTGCTGTGGTGATGCTGCATCTGCGTGCAGGGGTGCCAGACAGCGGCCAGGCTGCGGGAGAGCCACGTCTCGTTCTTGCTCATGGACTGCTCGGGTCAGTGCAGCGTTTGGGGCGGGGCTTCGGGCTGCTCGGGCATTTCCGCATGCACGAGCTCGCCGTCGGCATTGGGGAAGAGCGGCGCGCCGCAGTCGTCGCAGAACTCCATGGGCATACGATGGTCGAGATTGACGATGTCCTTGAGCCCGCATTGGCGCAAAGTGGCGTCGATCTCGCCCACTACGTCGCTGTGTTCGTCTTCGGCGCCGAGCAGGGCCCAGACCACGCCGTGATAGACGGCGTGGTCGCGGTCGCGCGGCGCGAGGCCGATCCGATATTCCTCCAGGCGGCGATCGTGGCAAGGCGCGATCACGGCGCGCATTTCTTCCGGCAGGAGGCCTAGGCTGGTCTGCAAGAAGGCGACCGAAGCCTTGACCGCGTAGGGCCGCGATTCGCGGTCGGCTTGGCGGCAGGCGCTGTGGTAGGCGTCGGGCAACAGCGGTTGGTAAGCGCAGCCGGTAAAGAGCGGCGCGAGGTTGGGGCCGCCTTGTCGGACCCAGGCCGCAAGCGCGTCGGCGCGGCTGCCGTCGCTCTCGTTCCAGCGAAATAGCGCCGCGCCGCGCGGCACCAGCACCACGCCAAGCAGGTAGCGCACGTCGGAGAGAAAGCGCTGGGTTTCGGGTAGGCCCTGCGTGTCGAGGCTAAGATGCGAGCGTATCAAGGCCTGCTCGCCAAGGCGCCGGGTGAGCTGCCAGGTGTCGTGCAAGCTGCGCGGCAGTTGATCCGGGCTGAACAGGTAATCGACCAGGGCGATACGGGCATCGCGCGCGAATACGTGCGCGCCCAATTGCACGGCCAGAGGGGCGAGGCTGTTTTGGCCGATCGGGCCGGCGGGAATGCTAAAGCGCGACCAGGCCAGGATGGGGGCGGCGAAGAGCTGCACGTCCCAGATTTGTCCGGCGAGTTCCAGGCTGTGGCTCTCCGCCGCGGCTTCGACCTGGTTGGCGAGCTCGTCCTGCGCCCGTGGGTGGGATTCGGATAAGCGGTCCATGGCCTGGTTGATCTCATCCTCGGCGCCATTTTGGACCAGCTCCTGGACGCGCTCGGCCAGGCGGGTTTCCCAGAAGAGATCTTCGAGCCGGCCGCCGGATTCGGACAGGCCGATGGCCAGGCGCTGCAGCTCTGCGGCGTCCCGGGAAAGACGGTCGCGGGTGCCGAAACGGGTGCGTTTCATGATTCAGCCCCTATAACGAAAAGCCGACTATTGTACCAACTCGCCCGCTTGTTTTTTGGGCGGCAGAAAGAAATCGCGCGGGTGGGTGAGCAGGCGGCGGATCAGGCCGCGCAGCAATTGCCGTCCTTGCGAGAAGGTGACACCGCGGGCGCGCAAGGCGACGAACAGAGCAAGCGCGAAGCTTACGCCGAGGTTGACGAAGCCGATGCCGACGACGCCGACGCACGCCCAGAGAAAGGGCGCAAGCGGCGGCGCGAAGTCGTAGGCGGCGGCCGAGTAACCAAGATAAGCCGAAGAGAAGGCGACGTGGCGGATGTCGATGGGCAGGCCGAGCAACATGCCGATGCCCCAGGCGCTGCCGAGCATCATGCCGAACAAGAAGTTGCTCGCCAGGGCGCCCATGTGGCGCTCGACATAATCGGCCAGGCGTTCGAGCCGGCGGGCGCCGAGCAGGCGCTGGGCCCAACCCAGTTGGCGGATGCGCTCTGGCACGCGGTTATAGGTGGTGAGATTGTCGAAATAGCCGGCGATGAGGCCCGAGAGAAATAGGCAGACCCCGGCTACGCCAGCATAGAGCAGGGCGCCGCTGGTGAAAGGGTGATGTCCGGCCAGAAGCTTGTCGGCCTCGGCCGGGGGAATCGCCGGCTTGCCGGTGAGCCAGGTGGCGAGCAGGCTGATGCCGATGGCCGTTGGAATGGCCACCGAAACGTTGCCGAGGATGGCGACGATCTGACTGCGGCAGGTGCGGGCGATGAGGGAGATGAGGTTGTCTAAGTCGCGTACCTTGCCTTTGGCCTCGCCGATCGAAGCGGCGAGCGCGTTGGCGGTCATGGCCGGCTGCTTGGTGGCGACGGTGAAGCCCAGCATGTAGATGAGCATGAAGCCGAGGCCATAGTTGAGGCCGTAGGCGAGCATTTCGTTGAGCGGCGCGAGGTGCACTTCGTGCAGGGCGAGCTTGATCATGGCCATGCTGGCGATGAAGAGCCCGGCGCCCATGGCGGCGCGTGCCATGCCGAAGTATTCCTGGCGGCTTTCGGTAATGTAGTGCTCACCCGCCTTGCCGGCGTATTCGGTGATGCGGCGGGCGGTGAGTTCGAGGTTCTGGCGCCAGAAGGTGCGCAGGTCGTTCTGGCGGCAGGAGGCGAAGACCAGCGTCTTGAGTAGGGCGACGACCGCAGGGTAGGCGGTCTGGCCGCTGCGGTCGCGCTGTAATTCCCCGGCGATGCTGGCGAGCTGCTCGCCGCGGCCGATGTGGTCGCGCAGACACTGGAGCTTATAAGTGAGCTGCAGGCTGGTGCCGGCCTGGGCGGCGCGGCGGTGGATGCGCTCTACCGCGGCGCGGCACTGGTCGAACAGCACCAGCAATTGCTTTTCGTCTTCGGCCACGGCATCCGGGTCGCTCCAGCGCTGCAGGCAGCATTCGACGAAGGCGCGGGTTTCCAGGTTCTGCGCCAGAAATGGCGAATCCGGGCGCGCCAGGCTGGGATCGGCGCGCAGCAGTTCGGGCTCGCAGCCGAGCACGGTGATGCGGTAAGAGAGCAGCCACAGGCTCTGGAGCATGGCGGGTAGGCCCACCGGCAGGGTGGTGGGGTCCGAATCCGCGTCGAATTCCAGGCTGGCGAGCAGATCGATCCAGGTGGCGTCGGCTACGCCGCGCACCCAGATTTCGTCGGTCTTGCGGTGGAATAGGTGTTGCAGCAGATCGCCCAGATAGATTTCCGGCGCTTGCAAGTCCGGCAGCAAGGTGTGGCTGATACGCCGCCAGGTTTCGGAAAAGAAGCCGGTGATCGGCAAGATGCCGAGCGATAGGTAGAGCGAGCCGGCCTGGCGGCTGGCGAACAGCGATTCGATGGCCGTGCGCACTGCGCCGCGTAGCTGCGCGTCGGCCCGGAAGCGGGCGGCCAATGCCTCGATGCGGGCGGTGGCCGAGACGATGTCGTTGGGGTTGTTAGGGCGTAGTTGCTCGATCAGCCCGGACAGGAGGCGCATGGCGTCCGGGGCGGCCGGGGCATGGCCGTGAGGTTGCTGTGCCATAGGCGGACTCTCCATTTTGCGAGGCGGCATTATCGCCGAAATGCGGCGAGCCGCTAAAATCGCCCGGTCCGTTTGCTGGAGTGCTCCCATGTTCATGCTGCTTTCCCCCGCCAAGTCGCTTGATTTCGCAACCCCGGTGCCGGCCGGGCTGGCGTGCACCCAGCCCGCCTGGCTGGCCGAGTCTGCCGCCTTGATCGAGCGCTTGCGCGCGCTCTCGCCGGCCCAGGTGGCCGAGTTGATGGGCTTGAGCGACAAGCTCGCGGTCTTGAATGTCACCCGTTATGCCGAGTGGCGCTTGCCGTTTACCCCGGAAAACGCGCGCCAGGCCATCCTTGCTTTCAATGGCGATGTCTATGAAGGGCTCGATGCCTATCACCTTGCCATCGCCGATCTGGAATGGGCGCAGATGCATCTGGGCATTCTCTCCGGCCTTTACGGCTTGCTCCGGCCCTTGGATTTGATTCAGCCCTATCGTCTGGAGATGGGCACCCCGCTGGTCAACAGCCGCGGCAAAGATCTTTACGCCTGGTGGGGCGACCAGCTGCGCGATGCGGTGCGGGCCGCAACGCTCGCTTCCGGTAGTCCAGTGCTGGTCAACCTCGCCTCCGAAGAATATTTCAAGGCGGTGCGCGCCAAGCATTTGGATGTGCGCCTCATCCAGCCCGTGTTCGAGGACTGGAAGGGGGGTAAGTACAAGATCATCAGCTTTTACGCCAAGCGCGCCCGGGGGCTGATGGCGCGTTATGCCATCGAGCGGCGCATCGATGACCCCGAGGCCCTACAGGGGTTCGATCGGGAGGGCTATGCCTTCGATCCCGCCGCGAGCGACGGGGATACCTGGGTATTTCGCCGCCGCGCCGCTGCCTGAGCGCTCCTGGCTTGCCGTGCAAGTCGCGCAGCGAGCGGGAGGGGCGCTTGCATGCTCAAGGGCGCGCGGACCGATCTGCCGGGTGAGCCGTGGCCGGCGTGGCCAGGCGCAGGATCGCTTCGTCCGGGTGGAGGAGGGTAAAAGGTAAGGGCATCCGGCTGCGGCGCACCTTCAGTACCAGCTTGTCCTTGCTCACGAGCCAAGCCGCCCGTCCCCGCGCTGCGAGCTCGAGGAAGCGCTGATCGTCGCGGTCGCGGCAGCGCGGCAGGTGCGTCGTCGCGCCGCTGCCGGGCACCTGCTCGGCTTGGGCTGCGTAGGCGTGCCACAGGCGCTCGGCCTCTCCTGGGGGGATTTTTAGCTTGGGGTAGGCCAGCACGCGGCGCAGTTCCGCGAGACATCCCGTGTCGGTGAGGCAGCGAATGCGGCCTGCGGTGAGCGCCGCCGCCAGGGGCGCGACTGCGGGGGCGCGGAAGTGGAAAAGGTCGAGCACCACATTGGTATCGAGGACGAGGCGCAACGGCATGGCCGTGCCAGGGGCATCAAAGAGGGAATGGGTCATGCCGGGTTTGGGGGTGACGCGTGGGGGCGCCGCGAAATTCGGGGTGGCGGACATCCATGAAAGTTAGCGTGACTTCTCGCAAAACGCAGCTAAGCCCGCGGCCGGGCAAGGGTTTTTCGATTTGTCCCCAAAACTTGTGGATAACTTTGTGGACAGGGCTTGGGGGAAAGCCCTAAATGCCCTGCCGGTAAGGCTTTTTCTTACCTTGCCTAAAAAAATGGCTTTCTTTTAAGTCTTTTGATATCAATAACTTATTTTTGTTTTGCTGGGTTGGGCGGCGGTGTTGACTTTTTTGTCCGGCGCCGGCGCTGGCTGTGCATAACAGCGCTCTCCCAGACCTTGACGCGCCGCGAAAAACCGGCCTTGCCTGCCGCGCCAGGCCGCTTTGCTGCGGGGTGGGCGTGGCGCGGCAGGCCTCTTTTTCAGCGAAGAACAGGTCGAAAAACGGCTGCGCGGCGAGATGGCGGCGGCGCGTGGGGTTCGCTGATGCGCCGCGCGCATGGACCTGTCTTGGCCGCTCTTCGCTACGCGCCTTAACGTTACCGTGCATGTCGATAAGCGACTCTCGATGCTCTTCTCCCCCTGGCGGGGAAGCAGTTGGAGGGAGAGGGGAGGCCGCGCTGCTTTCATGCTTGAGGGCGTGCCGACCCAGCATGCTGGGTGCCGTCCGCGCTGACGGTTAGCCGTGCTCCGAGGTGAGCCGCAGGCGCGGCCACGCGGCGGGTGGCTGGATGTCGGCGAGCGGTTCGGCGGCGCTGATGGGCTTGGCTTCTTGCGCCAGCAGCGCTTGCAAGAAGCCGGGTTGGGCGAGTAGCCCTTGGTGCGTGGCGCCGTTATAAAAGCGCAGGTCGGTCAGCCGGCGCGCGGCGATGCGGGCGTCGACCTCTTCGGCGTCGAGTCGGGTCGGATCGTGCGTGCCGTCGCAGGCGATGCCGAACGCCCACAAGGTACCGTACAGCGGCACATAGTTGAGGGCAGGATGGACGCGCGGGAAGGCTTGCCGTAGCGAGGCGACGATGCGCGCCAGCGCCTGGGCACGGTGGATCGGCGATTGCAGATGCAAGGCGAGCAGGCCGCCGGGCTTGAGCGCGGCACGACAGGCTAGGTAGAAGTCGCCGGTGTACAGGGCCTGGGCTGGACCGAAGGGGTCGGTGAGATCGAGGATGATGATGTCGAAGGCAGCGCGGCTGGTTTCGATCATGGCGCGGCCATCGCCGATGCGCACTTCCAGGCGCGGGTCGGCAAAGACGTTGCGGTGGATGTTGGCCAGCCAAGCCTGGCTGGTTTCGATGACGACCGGGTCGAGTTCGGCCAGCACGACGTGCCGCAGACTTGGGTGCTTGAGCAGTTCTTCGGCCATGCCGCCATCGCCACCGCCGACGATCAGCGCCGTTTCCGGCGCGGGGTGGGTGAGGGCGGCAAGGTGCGCCATGGGCTCGTGATAGAAGAATTCATCCTGTTCCGAGGTCATGAAGCAGCCATCGATGCGCAGTACTCGACCGAATTGCGGGGTTTCCAGCACTTCGATGGTCTGGTAGGCCGATTCGGTCGAGAACAGCGTGCGGCTGGCGCGCAGATAAAAGCCGAAGTCGGGTGTGAGTTGTTCGATCGGGTAGCTCGTCACGCTCATGCCCTCACGACGCGATGCAGATGCGGGTCGGCCGGGTTGAAGGCCGCGAGCAGCGCATCGAACAGCTGCTGGGCCTTGGCGCGGTTGTCAGCCGTGTAATTGCAGACATATACGTCGAGGGTGACGTAACCGGCTTCGGGCCAAGTGTGTAGCGACAGATGTGATTCCGCCAGTACGATCATGCCGGTGACGCCGCCGTCTTCGCCAAAACGGTGAAACAGCTCGCCCAGGGCGGTGAGCCCGGCCTTGGCCACCTGTTCCCGGCAGAAGCTGGCGAGGTAGCGGTCGTCGAGCATCAGACGGGAATCGCAGTCGCAGTCGTAGAGATCGCCAATCAGATGCAGGCCGTTGGCCTGACGCTTGCGGCTCTTGGCCTCAGGAGGCAGGGGAGTGGCTAGGTTTTCCATCATGGCATCTTTTGCGCTAAAAGCAGGGGGCGCGGGGCGCCCCGCATCAAACCGAAAAATCTTCATTTTAGCATTGCCGCAAATGTAACGCGCCGTTCGCAAGCGAGCCGGAGCCGCTTCGCTGTTAGAATGCCACCCTTTCTTGCCTTGCTTTGCCGTGATGTGTGCCGATGCCGCCGTTCAACTCGCGCTAGCCCCGATGGAAGGGCTGGCCGATCACGAGATGCGTGAGGTGCTCACGGCCGTGGGCGGCTACGATTGGGGCGTGTGTCAGTTCGTGCGGGTCTCCGGTAGCGTGCTGCCGCGCCGCACTTTCGAGCGTATTTGCCCGGAATTGCGGCACGCTAGCCGCACCCGCGCCGGTACGCCGATCCGGGTGCAGTTGCTGGGGTCCGATCCCGCCCTGCTTGCCGCGAACGCGACGACGCTCGTGCACCTTAAGGCTGCCGGCATCGATCTCAATTTCGGCTGTCCGGCGCCGACCGTAAACCGGCACAGAGGCGGCGCGGCTTTGCTGGATGAGCCGGAGCTACTCCATGAAATCGCCCGTGCCGTGCGCGCCTGCGTGCCCGCCCACATCCCTTTTACCGCCAAGATGCGGTTGGGGCTCAAGGACACCAGCCGGGCCTTGGAGTGCGCCCAGGCGCTCGCCGCGGGCGGGGTGGATGCGCTGATCGTGCATGGCCGCACCAAGGTAGATGGCTATCGCCCGCCGGCGCGTTGGGAGTGGATTGCGCGAGTGCGGCAGGCGGTGCGCGTTCCGGTGGTGGCGAACGGCGAGGTGTGGACCGAGGCAGATTATGCTGCGCTGCGCGCCGTAAGCGGCTGCGGCGCGGTGATGCTGGGCCGGGGCGCCGTGGCCGATCCGCTGTTGGCGCGCCGGATTCGCGGCGAGCGCACAGGCGGCTGGGCGGAGCTACAGCCGTATCTGGCCGATTATTGGGCCCTGGTGTGCCGTCGGGTGCTGCCCGAACATGCGCCAGGCCGTCTCAAGCAATGGCTGGGGCTCATGCGCCGGGCCTATCCCGAGGCTGAACAGCTCTACAGCATCCTGCGCCCGGTGCGCGGCGTGGCCGAGGTGGATGCTTTGCTGCGGGCAGCCGGCATCCCCGTCTGGCATCTGGAAAAAGAGGCCGCTTGAGATGAAACGGCTGCCTTGCCCGCGCTGCTCGTTTTCTCCCGAGGGGGAGGTCAGTGGCTTTCGAATGGTCGTGCGGCACTGACATGTTCGCCAATTCCCGCTCCGTCCGCAGCCGCCAGACCGGTCCCCATGCCGATCTCGCCGAGGTGGTGCGCCGTCACTTGCGGCATCCCTTTCAAAAGCCGCTGCTCGATTACAACCGCGCCGCTGCCGAAGCCGCCTTGGCGGCTTGGCGGGCGTGGAATCCGGCGGCGCCGCTGATGCTCGATAGCGGCTGCGGCGTGGGCTGGAGCAGCGTGCAATTGGCGCGACAGTGGCCGCACGCCTTCGTGCTCGGCGTCGATCAATCCGCGCACCGCCTGGGCCGAGACAAGGCGGCGTTGGGGGAGATGCCTGCCAACATGGCGCTGATCCGCGCCGATCTGGTGGATTTCTGGCGCTTGCTGGCGGCGGCCGGGGTAAAGCTGGCGCGCCATTATCTGCTTTACCCCAATCCTTGGCCCAAGATCGGTCATTTACGGCGGCGCTGGCATGGCCACCCGGTATTCCCTGCCTTGCTGGCCCTCGGAGGAGTGCTGGAGTGCCGCAGCAACTGGGATATCTACGTGCAGGAGCTGGCTTGGGCCCTGGAGTTGGCGACGGGGCGTCCGGCAGGGGTGCAGCGCTGGGAGCCGCAAGGCCGCTACTTGACTCCTTTCGAGCGTAAGTACAGGGAATCGGGCCAGACCTTGTGGCGCCTGGAGTTCGATTTGGGCGCGACGGAATGAGCAATCCCGGAATGAGCAATCCTTGTGTCGGCTGCGGCGCTTGCTGCGCCGCGTTTCGGGTGGATTTCCACCCGGCGGAGCTGGCCGGCGGGGCATTCGCCTGGGAGGCTGGGGTGCCGCCGGAGATGACGGTGCCGGTGACCGCGCGATTGGTCCGCATGGCCGGCACCGATGCCAGCCCGCCGCGCTGCGTGGCGCTGCTAGGAGAGGTGGGCGTGGCCGTGGCCTGCCGCATTTATGCCGCTCGCCCTTCGCCTTGCCGGGAGTTCGACATCGAGCACGCCGCCTGCGCCCGGGCGCGCAAGCGGCATGGCTTGCCGCCTCTAGCGGAGCGGGGGTGAGGCTCAAGCCTC
>JAOAIO010000050.1 GCA_026414665.1 Azovibrio sp. | reverse complement strand
CCGGTGCGCTTAGGCACGCCCAAGTACAAGGGCAGCCTCGCGGATGTGGTGATGAACCCCCGGTTTTCCACGGCCTACGGCCTGCTGCTCGAAGCGCAGACGCAGCGGCGCCGGGGCCAAAAGGTCGAGGAGAAGCGTTCGGTCAAGGACGTTTTCTCGAGCATGAAGTCCTGGTTCGAAAAGAACTTTTAATTTGATTCACAACGTTTTTTTGCAGCGGAGGCGCGTATGTTCGAAATCATCGAGAAAGACGAGCTCGATACCATCATCAAAGTGGTGGGTGTCGGCGGGGCCGGCGGCAATGCCGTCGAACACATGATTCGGGAAGGGGTGCAAGGGGTGGAGTTCATCGCCGCCAATACCGATTCCCAAGCCTTGAGCCGTAGCCAGGCTCCGATCAAGCTGGCTTTGGGCAAGCTTGGCGCAGGGGGCAAGCCGGAGGCGGGCAAGGCGGCGGCCGAAGCTCACAAAGACGCCATCCGCGCCCAGCTCGAAGGGGCGCACATGGCCTTCATCACGGCCGGCATGGGCGGCGGCACGGGCACCGGCGCGGCGCCGGTGGTGGCCGAGATCGCCCGGGAAATGGGCATCCTCACGGTGGGCGTGGTTTCCAAGCCCTTCTCCTTCGAGGGCGGCAAGCGCATGAAGAATGCCGAGGCCGGCATCAGCGAATTTTCCAAGCATGTCGATTCGCTCATCGTCATCTTGAACGACAAGTTGATGGAGGTGATGGGGGAGGATGCAGGGGTCGACGATTGCTTCAAGGCGGCCGATGACGTGCTCAAGAACGCCGTGGGCGGCATTGCCGAGATCATCACCAACCACGGTCTGGTCAACGTCGACTTTGAAGACGTGCGCACCGTGATGGGCGAGACCGGCCGGGCCATGATGGGCTCCGCCGTGGCGGCCGGCATCGACCGCGCCCGCATCGCGGCCGAGCAAGCCGGGGCTTCGCCCTTGCTGGAAGGTGTGAATCTTTCCGGCGCCCGGGGCGTGCTGGTCAACATCACCGCAGCGCGCGCGACGCTGAAGATGAAGGAGGTCAACGAAGTGATGGCCACCGTCCGCGCCTTCGCCGCCGAGGATGCGCATGTGATCTTCGGTGCGGTATATGACGAAGCGATGGGCGAGAATCTGCGCGTTACCGTGGTTGCCACCGGCTTGGGGCTGGCCCGGCAGCAGACGCTGACGGTCATCAATACCCCGGCGCTGCAAGCCACGGGGACCGACGGGATGCCGACCGCCACCGATTACAACGAGTTGGCGAGCATCCCCGCCGTGGTGCGCAACCGCCGCAGCGTGACGGTGGAAGCGCTGGAAAACAGCGGCGTGGATCGCTACGACATTCCGGCCTTCTTGCGTAAGCAGGCCGATTAAACGCCCACGGCACGGCGTCTCTGCAAGGTGGGCCGCGCGTTCATGCTAGAATGCGCGGTCCCTCCTGGTATGCATCCATGCTCAAGCAGAGAACCCTCAAGTCCCTGATTCGCGCCTCGGGCGTTGGCCTGCACGGCGGCGTCAAGGTGAACATGACCTTGCGTCCGGCGGCGCCGGATACCGGCATTGTCTTTCATCGTGTCGATCTGCCTGTGCCGGTAGCCATTCCCGCCTCCGCTTTGTTGGTCGGCGATACGCGCATGTGCTCTTGCTTGGAGCAGGATAGTCCCGCTGGCAAGGTCAAGGTCGGCACCATCGAGCACTTGATGTCGGCCCTCGCTGGGCTGGGCATCGACAACGCGCATGTCGATCTGGATGCGCCGGAAGTGCCGATTCTCGACGGTTCCGCGGCGCCCTTCGTGTTTCTCATCCAGTCGGCTGGCATCGCCGTCCAAGATGCGCCCAAGCGCTTCATCCGCGTGCGTGAGAGTATCGAGGTGAGCGACGGCGACAAATGGGCGCGCTTCGACCCTTATGACGGCTATCGCCTCGATTTCTCGATTGCCTTTAACCATCCGGCCATCGACAAGTCGGCCCAGCGTGCGGTGCTCGACTTTGCTGAGCACTCCTATATTCGTGAGATCGCCCGCGCCCGCACCTTCGGATTCGTGCAGGAAGTCGAGTGGCTGCGCGAGAACGGCCTCGCCTTGGGTGGCGGTCTCGAGAACGCCATCGTTCTCGACGAGTTCCGGGTGCTAAATGG
Source organism: Azovibrio sp. (assembly GCA_026414665.1). Taxonomy (GTDB): domain Bacteria; phylum Pseudomonadota; class Gammaproteobacteria; order Burkholderiales; family Rhodocyclaceae; genus Azovibrio. Next base: position 14,498 of record JAOAIO010000050.1, on the reverse strand, counting down.
CGACGGCTTGCGCTATGGCGACGAATTCGTGCGCCACAAGATCTTGGATGCGGTTGGCGACTTGTACCTCGTTGGCCACCCGCTCTTGGCGGCCTTCACCGCCCACAAATCCGGCCATGCGCTCAACAATGCCTTGGCACGCGCCCTGCTGGCGCGGCGCGATGCGTGGGAGTTTGTCACCTTTACCGAGTCCGAGCCGGCCCCCGAGCGCATCGAGCGCTGGCTTGCCCAGGCCGTTTGAGCTGTTCTTGCCATGTATGTGCTCAGAATTCTCGGCGTATTGCTCATCATCGCCGTCGGATTCTGCTTTCTCGCCTATGTGCTGACCGGTGATAGACGCTATCTCGGCTATGCGTTCGGGCTACTCAAATACAGCCTGATCTTCGCGCTCATCGTCTTCGGCCTGTTGTTCCTCGAGCGCGTCTTGCTCATTCCCTGATGACGGCGCGCGCCAGCAAGCGCTGCAAGGCCTGCGCGAGTGGCGAGCCCGGTGGCAGGCGTTCGGCGCAGGCGCGCACGGTTTGAGCGCTCAGCGCCGATAGCGGCTTGACCCTGGAAGTGGTTGATTGATCGAGGTTTTGCCTGGGTTGAACTTTCACCTCGATCTGGTTACACTCCAGCCCGATTTTCACAAAACTGTCCTGCAAGCGCGGGCTGATCTGCCTAAGCTTAGCGGCAACCGCGCCATTCTCGGCGTGGATGACGATGGTCCCCAGCCGGTAATTCACCACTCGGGCATGTTCGGCGAGTCCGGGCGGCGCGGCCGCTGCGAAACACTGCGCGAGGCGCATGAGCAGCCGGGCATGGGCCAGCACCTTGGCGGTCTGGTCCGAGCGTTCGAGCAGTTTTTCGGGTGTGAGCATAGGAGAGGAACCCGTGCAGATAATCCTGGTTTCCAGCCGTCTGGCGACGGCCAAGACATTCACCATCGGTACGCGGCATATTGTCGCAGCCTTTGCCCTCTTTTTGCTCTCCGTCTTTTTTGGCTCGGCCATCCTATCCTGGCTTAGCATTCAGTGGCGCCTGCCCTTGGTGCAGGAGCTCGTCGTCTCCATGCAGCAGCGCGAAGCGCATCAGGCCGAACAGTTCGTGCGCGACAACCTGCAGAGCATGGCTGCTCGCCTAGGCGAGCTCCAGGCCCAGATGGTCCAGCTAGACGGCCTGGGGCGGCGCCTGGCGGAGCGGCTGGGGGGCGTGCCGTCCGGCAAGAAAGGCAGCGCGGCGGCGCTTGAGCCGCAGGGCGGCCCCTTCGTGCCAGCGCCGTTGAGCGAAGCTGCCTTGCGCGAGGAGATCGAGCGTCTCGCGGCGCAAATCGAGGAAAAATCGCAGAGCTTGGCTGCCGTCGAAAACCGTTTGCGCGAGAACATGGTGCGCCGTGAATTTTTACCCACGACCCTGCCGGTCGCGGGCGGCGCCCGCCTTGGCTCTCCCTTTGGGCCGCGCCTCGATCCCTTCGGGCGCGGCCGCGCCAGCCATGAGGGGCTCGATTTCGTCGCGCCTTATGGCACGCCGGTGCTCGCCGCCGCCGGGGGGGTCGTCGTCAATGCCGCCTACCATCCGGAGTTTGGCAACCTGGTCGAAGTGAATCACGGCGGCGAGCTGATAACCCGCTATGCCCACCTTGCGACGATGGATGTCGAAGTCGGCCAGGCCGTGCGTCGTGGCCAAAGGTTGGGCAGTCTCGGCAATACCGGCCGTTCTACCGGGCCGCACCTGCATTTCGAGGTCAAGGAAAATGGCGTGCCGCTCGATCCGGCGCTGTTCCTCGGTCAGCAGCTCGCCCTGAAGGGCTGATCCACAGCCGGGCGCGCTGCGCCTGTCATGCTAGAATCCACGCTTTGCTGCCCTGGGGCGCTTAGCGCGTGAAGTGATGATTTCGGGATTACTCAAGAAGATTTTCGGCAGCCGCAACGATCGGCTGATCAAGCAATATTCGCAGACCGTTGCGCGCATCAATGCGCTCGAGCCGGACATCGCGGCGCTGTCCGATGCGGCGCTGCGCGCCAAGACCGACGAGTTCCGGCAGCGTCATGCCCAGGGCGAGAGCCTCGATCAACTCCTGCCCGAAGCCTTCGCCGTCGTGCGCGAGGCGGGCAAGCGGGTGCTGGGGATGCGTCACTTCGACGTGCAGCTCATCGGTGGCATGGTGTTGCACTACGGCAAGATCGCTGAGATGCGCACCGGCGAGGGCAAGACGCTCGTGGCTACCTTGCCGTCTTACCTGAATGCCATTGCCGGCAAGGGCGTGCACGTCATCACCGTGAACGATTACCTAGCCCAGCGCGACGCCGAGTGGATGGGGCGCTTGCATCGCTTTCTTGGCCTTTCCGTGGGCGTGAATCTCTCGCAAATGCCGCATGACCAGAAGCAAGCGGCCTATGCGGCGGATATCACCTACGGCACCAACAACGAATTCGGCTTCGACTATCTGCGCGACAATATGGTCTATAGCGCTGCCGAACGGGTGCAGCGGGGCCTCCACTACGCCATCGTGGACGAGGTGGACTCCATCCTCATCGACGAGGCGCGCACGCCGCTCATCATTTCCGGCCAGGCCGAGGACCACACCGAGCTTTACTTGCGCATGAATCAAGTGGTGCCGCTCTTGACGCGCTGCGCTGAGGAAAACGGCCCCGGCGATTATTGGGTGGACGAGAAGGCGCATCAGGTGCATCTGACCGAGGCAGGGCATGAGCACGCCGAGCAGATTCTCGTGAATCTGGGGCTGCTATCCGATGGCCGCAGCTTGTACGAGGCCGCCAACATCACCCTCTTGCATCACCTGAACGCGGCTTTGCGCGCGCACACCCTGTTCCACAAGGATCAGCACTATGTCGTGCAGAACGGTGAGATCGTCATCGTCGATGAGTTTACTGGCCGCCTGATGGCAGGCCGGCGTTGGTCCGATGGGCTGCACCAGGCGGTGGAGGCGAAGGAAGGGGTCAAAATCCAAAACGAGAATCAGACGCTCGCTTCGATCACCTTCCAGAACTACTTCCGCATGTACGGCAAGCTGGCCGGCATGACCGGCACCGCCGACACGGAAGCCTATGAATTCCACCAGATCTATGGGCTCGAGACGGTGGTCATTCCCACGCACCGGCCCATGCAGCGTAAGGATTACAACGACCTGGTGTTCAAGACCGCAGCCGAGAAGCATGCGGCGATTATCGCCGACGTGAAGGATTGCCACCGGCGCGGCCAGCCAGTGCTGCTCGGCACGACTTCGATCGAGGCATCCGAGCTGCTCTCCAGGCTGCTCGACAAGGAGAAGCTGCCGCACCAGGTGCTGAATGCCAAGCAGCACGCCCGGGAAGCCGAGATCGTCGCCCAAGCCGGCCGGCCGGGCATGATCACCATCGCCACCAATATGGCGGGCCGGGGCACTGACATCGTGTTGGGCGGCAATATCGAAAAGCAAATCGCCGCCGTCGAGGCCGACGCAAAGCTGTCCGAAGCCGAGAAGGCCGCGCGCATCGCAGCCATGAAGGAAGAGTGGCAAAAGCTGCACGAACAGGTGCTCGCAGCCGGCGGCTTGCACATCATCGGTTCCGAGCGCCACGAGTCGCGCCGCATCGACAACCAGCTGCGCGGGCGCGCCGGGCGGCAAGGCGATGTGGGCTCGTCGCGCTTTTATCTGTCGTTGGAAGATCCGCTGCTACGCATTTTTGCCGGCGATCGGCTGCGCAGCATCATGGACAAGCTCAAGATGCCCGAAGGCGAGGCGATCGAGCACCCGCTCGTGACCCGCTCGCTCGAATCCGCGCAGCGCAAGGTCGAGGGCCGCAATTTCGACATCCGCAAGCAGCTACTCGAATACGACGACGTGGCCAACGACCAGCGCCGGGTGATCTATGCACAGCGTAATGAGCTGCTAGAGAGCGAGGATATTTCCGAGACGATCACCGCCATGCGCCATGGCGTGCTCGAAGAGCTGTTCCGCCAGTTCGTGCCGGCCGAATCCGTCGAGGAGCAATGGGATCTTCCCGGGCTGGAACGGGCGCTCGCCGGCGAGTTCCTGCTCGAAGTGCCCATGAGTCTGTGGGTGGCCCAGGAGCCGCGCATCAGCGATGACGAGATGCTTGCCCGGCTCACCCGGCTGGTGGATGAGATCTATGCCAGCAAGGTGGCGCAAGTGGGCGCCGAGGTGTTCCGCCAGTTCGAGCGTAATGTCATGTTGCAGAGCCTGGACACGCATTGGCGCGAGCACTTGGCGGCGCTCGATCATCTACGTCAAGGCATCCATCTGCGTGGGTACGCCCAGAAGAATCCCAAGCAAGAATACAAGCGCGAGGCCTTCGAGCTATTCGAGGCCCTGCTCGATGCCATCCGCCGCGATGTGACCCGCATTTTGGTCACGGTGCAGATCCGCTCCCAGGCCGACGTGGAAGAGACCGCGCCGCATGCCGAAGTCGAGAACGTCCAGTATCACCATGCCGGTTACGACGAAGCGCTGGGCGATGCGGCGGCAACAGGCAAGCCGCAGCCCGCGCAGGCCGAGCCCAAAGTGGGACGCAACGACCCTTGCCCATGCGGTAGCGGCAAGAAATACAAGCACTGCCACGGTAAGCTCGCCTGATCCTTGGCGCGGCCAGCATCGGCGTCCGTCTGGGCGCCGTTTTTGCTTGTGCGCCCTACTTGCATGCTTTTCTTTGTTTCGGAGTCCGTCATGCCTGTGAATTACGCCACACCCGCTCCCAGCGCCCTCTATCCCATCGCCGGCGTCCGCCTGGGGGTGGCCGAGGCCGAGATCCGTAAGAAGCACCGCAAGGACTTGACCCTGATCGCGCTGGATGCCGGTGCCACGGTGGCCGGCGTGTTTACGCTCAACCGCTTCTGCGCCGCGCCTGTGCAGCTTTGCCGTGCGCACCTGGCGGCGGGGGCCGGCATCCGCGCGCTCGTCATCAATACCGGCATCGCCAATGCCGGCACCGGCGAGCCAGGACGGCAGGCTGCCCAAGCCACTTGCGCCGCGGTGGCAAAGCTACTGGGCATCGCGCCCGAACAAGTGCTGCCCTTTTCCACCGGGGTGATTCTCGAAGCGCTGCCGGTAGATCGCCTGATAGCCGGCTTGCCGGCGGCCCAGGCTAGCCTTGCCGCCGATCATTGGCATGCTGCGGCACACGCCATCATGACCACTGATACGGTGGCCAAGGCCGCCTCACGCCGGCTGCAAGTGCAGGGCAAGACCCTCACTATCACCGGCATCTCCAAGGGGGCTGGCATGATCAAGCCCAACATGGCCACCATGCTTGGCTTCATGGCTACTGATGCGGGCATCGCCCAGCCCTTGCTCGACGAGCTGGTGCGGGAAGCCGCCGATGCATCCTTCAACTGCATCAGCGTCGATGGCGACACTTCCACCAACGATTCGTTCATCATGATTGCGACCGGCAAGGGAGAACTGGCCTTTGCCAGCGGCCAAGAGCCAGGTTGGACGGAAGTGCGGGCGGCGCTCATCGACGTAGCCCGAGAACTGGCGCAGGCCATCGTCCGGGATGGCGAAGGCGCCACCAAGTTCATCACCGTGACAGTGGAAGGCGGCAAGCATCGCGGCGAATGCCGCCAGGTGGCCTATGCCATTGCGCATTCTCCCCTGGTGAAGACCGCCTTTTTCGCTTCCGACCCCAATCTGGGGCGCATTCTCGCCGCCATCGGCTATGCCGGCATCGCCGATCTGAACGTGGAAGATGTCAAGGTCTGGCTCGAAGCTGCTGGGCAATCGGTGCTCGTGTCCGAGCAAGGCGGTCGGGCGGCCACCTACGCGGAGGCGGCAGGCGCCGCCATCATGGCCAACGCCGAAATCACGGTGCGCGTGCATCTGGGCCGCGGCGAGGCGACGGCGAGCGTCTATACCTGCGACTTGTCTTACGACTACGTCAAGATCAACGCCGATTACCGCAGCTAACCCATCATGATCGGTCCGCGCGCCCGAGAGCATGAAGGCGGCCCCACGAGCGGAAGGGGATCCGCGAGAGTCGCTTACCGACCTTCGCGCTAGGTCCTCTTGAGCCGGATGCGCCGGAACCAGCCCCCTGCCAGGGCCGGCTGGTCGTCTTCCAGCGCGAGCCCCGGGGTGCGCGCCAGAACCTCCTCGAACACGACGTCGAGCCGGGTGGCGATGCGGCCCGAGAGCGGGGTGAGCAGCCGGCGCAGCGGCGCTTTTTGGCCGGGGCGGAGGAATTTGTCGAGGATGAGCAACTGGCCGCCGGGCTTCACGACACGGGCGGCTTCGCGCAGACATTCCACTGGGCGCGGCACCACGGCCAGAATCAAGTGCAGCACCGCGTGGTCGAAGCTCGCATCGGCAAACGGCAGGGCGTGCACGTCGCCTTGCAAGGCGGAGAAGCGATGCGCCGCCAAGCGCGGCAGGGCCTGGTCGAGCATGGCCCGGGTCAAGTCGAGGCCGACGTAGTCGTGCTCTGGCGGTAGCCACGGCGCGTCGAGTCCCGTGCCTAGGCCAGCGAGCAGTACCCGCCCCGGGGTGCGCGGTAAATGCGCGAGGCTGGCTTGCCGCAATGGGCGGCTGGCGCGTTCCACGACCTTGTCGTAGAAGGGCGCCAAGCACGTGTAGGATAGACGCAGGCTCATGCGCTGAAGTTACCGTGAAATTCGGGGCAGCTCGAAAAACCTGCTGCGCGACCGGATGGTTGCGTTGCGCGGTGCTCGGATGCTCGCCTATCGACTTGATAAATCTCGCATCCTGCGCTCCGTGCGCCTTGCCCTTGGCCCGCGCGCGACGGTTTTCCGACGTGCCCTTCGATCGGCGCGCGCGCGGCTCTCCTCCCCCTTGTGGGGCCGCTTGCATGCGCTGGGGCGTGCGGATCGATCATGCTGCGTTAGTGCAAGGTGCGGGGTATCGCCAGCACGAATTCGGGGATCTCGGCCGCAAAGGGAGTGCCGTCGTCGCTCACCATCTGGTAACTGCCGCGCATGGTGCCGACTGGGGTGGCGAGGACGCAGCCGCTGGTGTACTCGAAGCGCTCGCCCGGCTGTAGCAGCGGCTGATTGCCGACGACACCGAGTCCTTTGACCTCCTCTACCTTGCCGTCGGCATCGGTGATGATCCAGTGCCGCGAAATCAATTGCGCCGCGCTGCTACCCAGGTTGGCAATGGTGATGGTGTAGGCGAAGACGAAGCGTTTTTGGTGAGCGTCCGATTGCTCGGGAAGGTAGCGGGTACGGACGCTGATGGTGATGTTGTGAGGCTTGTCGCGCATGGGGCGGTTGTTTCCTAGTTGGGGGAATGAAGGCGAAAAAGGCTAAAATGCCGGCCTTGTCGAATCGTGGAAGAGAACATCATGACCAGCCGGGACTTTCTCATCGCCCCCAGCATTCTATCGGCCAATTTCGCCAAACTGGGGGAGGAGGTGGCCAACGTCATTGCTTCCGGCGCCGACTGGGTCCACTTTGACGTGATGGATAACCATTACGTTCCCAATCTCACCATCGGTCCTTTGGTCTGTGAGGCCATCCGCCCTTACACAACGGCACCCATCGACGTACATCTGATGGTCAAGCCTGTGGATCGCATCATTCCTGATTTCGCCAAGGCCGGCGCCAACATCATCACCTTCCACCCGGAAGCCTCCGAGCATGTGGATCGTTCCCTGGGCCTGATCCGCGACAACGGCTGCCAGGCCGGCCTGGTGTTCAACCCGGCCACGCCGCTCGCGTACCTGGACTACGTCATGGACAAGCTCGACGTGGTGCTGCTGATGAGCGTGAATCCGGGTTTTGGCGGGCAGTCTTTCATTCCCAATACCCTACAAAAGCTGGCCGAGGCCCGGGCCAAGATCGACGCTTACGCGCGGGAAACCGGCCGGCGCATCCGTCTGGAAATCGATGGTGGGGTCAAGGTCGGCAACATCGCCGAGATCGCCCGGGCTGGCGCCGATGTCTTCGTCGCGGGTTCGGCCGTGTATGGCGCCGGCAAGGACGCGGACCCGCACCGCTACGATTCCATCATTGCCGACCTGCGCGCCGAGCTGGCCAAGGTTTGAGCCATGCCGCTGCAATCCGTCACCTTCGACCTGGATGGCACCTTGCTCGACACGGCGCTCGACCTTAGCGTCGCCTGCAACCGCATGTTGGCGGAGCTGGGCCTACCCGGCCGCAGCGAGGCGGAAATTCGCCGATTTGTCGGCAAGGGCATGGCGGTGCTGGTGGAGCGCTGCCTGACCTGGGAGGCCGTGCCCGAAACTAGTCTGGTGGAAGCGGGCATAGCCATCTTCCGGCGGGGTTACGCCGAAGAGAATGGGCGTGCCGCCCGGCCCTATCCGGGCGTGCTCGAGGGGCTTGCAGCCTGGCAGGCAACGGGGCTGCCTCTGGCGGTGGTGACCAACAAGCCTATGGCCTTCACCCTGCCGCTTTTGCAACAAACCGGCTTGGACGGCTATTTTCAGGTGGTGGTCGGGGGCGACAGCACGCCTTACAAGAAACCGCACCCGGAGCCTCTGCGCCATGCCTGCCGGCAAATGGGCGTGGCGCCGAGTAGCAATTTGCACATCGGCGATTCGGTAAACGACGCTCTGGCCGCGCGGGCCGCCGGCAGCCTCGCCTACCTCGTGCCCTATGGCTACACCGAGGGCGAGCCGGTGGACAGCGCCGATTGCGATGCGCTAGTATCCGACCTGCTTGCCGCCTGGCGGCAAGCGCGCTCCCATATCTGAATTTAAGCCGCTATCTCGCCTCTCGAACATGACGAATCTGCGTACCTGCTGGCCATTGAGCTGGCGAACCCGGCATAGCTGGCGCCTCTGGCGTCCGTGAACCTGCGCCGAGCCGTTTCCGGCAGGCAACCCTTGTACGCAATCCCGGCAGCGCCCGCTGCTCCGTCATTTCCGTTGTGTGAGGCATTTCATGACTGAACAAGAATTCAACGCCCTTGCCGCGCAGGGGTATAACCGCATCCCGGTCACGCTAGAGACTTTCGCCGACCTGGATACCCCGCTTTCCATCTATCTGAAGCTGGCCAACGCGCCGCACACCTATTTGCTGGAATCGGTGCAAGGAGGCGAGCGTTTCGGGCGCTACTCCATCATCGGCTTGGCCGCGCCTACCCGCATCGCCGCTTACGGGCGCCGGGTATTGGTGCTCACCGGCCAGCGCATCGCCGAGCAGGCCGAAGATGTCAATCCGCTCGATTTCGTCGCGGCCTTCATGGCGCGTTTCAAGGCCCCGCCCGCCCGCGGCCTGCCGCGCTTCACCGGCGGCCTGGTGGGCTACTTTGGCTATGACACGGTGCGCTACGTCGAGCCGCGGCTCAACAAGGGACCCACGGCAGGGGACCTGGGCACCCCGGACATCCTGCTGCTGCTCTCGGAAGAAATCGCGGTGGTGGATAATCTATCCGGCAAGCTCACGCTCATCGTATATGCCGAACCGGGCTTTCCCGGGGCCTACCAGCAGGCCCGGCAGCGCCTGAAGGAATTGCTGGCACGCCTACGCCAGCCCGTGAGCGTGCCGACGGAAACCCCGGTGGCCTCGGCGCCTGCCGTGTCCACCTTCGGCGAGGCGGCCTTCAAGGCCGCCGTGCTGAAGGGCAAGGAGTACATCACCGAAGGCGACATCATGCAGGTGGTGCTCTCCCAGCGCATGGAAAAGCCCTTCGGCGCCAGCCCCATGGCCCTGTACCGGTCGTTGCGCAGCCTCAATCCTTCCCCCTACCTGTTCTATTTCGATTTCGGCGACTTCCACGTGGTGGGCTCCTCGCCGGAAATCCTGGTGCGTCTCGAATACCAAGGCGCGGCGCCAAAGGTCACGGTGCGGCCCATCGCCGGCACCCGCAAGCGCGGCGCCACTCCCGAGGAAGATATGGCCTTGGCGGCCGAGCTCATCGCCGATCCCAAGGAGCGCGCCGAGCACGTGCAGCTCCTCGACCTGGGCCGCAACGACTGCGGCCGCGTCGCACAAGTCGGCAGCGTGCGGGTCACCGAGAACATGACCATCGAACGCTATTCCCACGTGATGCATATCGTCTCGAACGTCGAAGGCCGGCTACAGCCGGGGCTCAATGCCATGGACGTGCTCAAGGCCACCTTCCCGGCCGGCACGGTTTCCGGCGCCCCCAAGGTGCGCGCCATGGAAATCATCGACGAGCTGGAACCGGTCAAGCGCGGCATTTACGCCGGGGCGGTCGGCTATCTCGGCTTCCAGGGGGACATGGACGTGGCCATCGCCATTCGCACTGGAATCGTCAAGGACGGCAGGCTGCACGTCCAGGCTGGGGCCGGCATCGTCGCCGACTCCAACCCGGATGCGGAATGGGAAGAAACCTGCAACAAGGCTAGGGCCGTACTCCGGGCCGCCGAACTCGCGGAAACCGGACTCGATACCCGCATCGATTGAGGGGCGGTCATGTGGCCGCTTGCGGTGCTCACGTCTTTTCAGATGCGCGGATAGAAGGAAGAAGCAGAAGTCGTCTATCTCGTGCAAGGCGAATTCGAGATTCCAGAGGGCAAGCTTTACGAGGGGCTGACGAAAAGCCTGGGCGCCTTGCGCGAAAACCCCGCCATGACGATCGATCCGCCGTCTGCCAAGGCCATCGGTAAATTCAGCGGTGGCGCCCCTGGGAAGTGCCGGGCGGCAGATGCCGGAGGCGGCGGAAAGGCTATCGTCAGCGGGCTTTACTGGTGATCGCGCGTCAGCCGAAGGACGGCAAAGAAACGCGCGCTGCCGTCATCCAGAAGGCGCAGGGCGAAGCCATCGAGGCCGCGAAGCTGGCGGAAGCCGCCAAGGAAGAGCTTTGTCAAATGGTTGGACTGTAGGAGGAAACGCCTTGAAAAAAGAAAGTTGGTTGACTTTGGTAGTCATTTTTGCCATGGCCGGTTGCGGCGAAAGGGCGAGTACGCTGGAGCAGAAAACCCTTGCAAGCAAAGACATCGAGCAGGAGACGTTCTGCCAGATCGGATTCGAGGGCATTTATGCCAGGCCAGACTGCAAGCCAGGACAAAAGGTCGCCTTCCTGCCGGATCGCTTTGGCAATGAGCAGTTGCCCTTGTTGTTCGTCATGAATAACTGCGATTTGCGTTATGAGGTGGCGATGACGAGAGGCGGTGTCGTATGTATCTATTTGCCTTCCAAACGGGGTGAGCGTGAGAGGGCGGAAACGGAGGAAAAGGACGGCGCCGAGAAGAAGGAAAGTGGGTGATTTTACCGGGCCGCCCCCAAGGCGTAATCAACGCTTTGGGCATGCCCGATTGGCCGGTCGTAGAAAGAATAGCAATTCAGACGCATCGCCACGCGCTATGGCAAGCCCCGCAGTCGATTTTGGCCGTGGATCTGCCGCTCTTCCAGTAGATGATGAAGCGCCCCTAGCTCGGCAATGATGATGCGGTCGTCTTTGTATGCCTCATCCAGATGAACAACGATCTCGCCGGCCTTGGGTTGTTTTGCTCCTTCCTGTCTCCACTTCCAGCGAGAAAGAAACGCGCCATCAGGTTTTTCGGAGGTGGTAACGGAGAGTGTGTCCATCAGACGCCCTCCTTGTCTTGGCGCGATTTGGCGCTTTCTTGTTTTACGCCTTCGATAAAGCTACCCGAGTCTTCGATCGCGTCCATCAGAGCCGCCGCGATCAGATCCTCGGGAGACTCTTCCCGGGTCGAAGCGGCAAAGCCATAAACGATCCGAACGGTCTTGAAGGCACCATCGGCCGGTAGGAATACCATTTCAATTCCAGAAAGCCCCTCCGTCAGATCGTTCCACGTCTTTGCTGTGCCGACGGCGTTGAGAATCGGCCCGAGCAGAAAGCCCGCCAGATATGCCCCGGGCGATCCGCCGCCGATGGTTTGGGTCAGTTGCCCAGTTTGATGCCAGAGCGAATTGTAAACGACAACGTTGCGAGAAAGCAGGCCGAACGCCGCCAATCCTTTCGACTGCAAGTCATCGACACTCCCGCCCTTGCCGAGCCAGGGCGCCACCCTGCTGGACGTGGGTTCCGCTCCAACCAGGCCTATGGCGGGGGCGGGAATGACGAATTTCTCCCCGTCCCTGCCGGTCACCCGATCGGTTACAAAACCGCGAACGGAGAGGGTGTAGGCCGCCTCCTGCTTGTCTTTTGCCGTTCGGATGCCGAGCTTCTCGATTGCCTGACGCAAAGGCTCCGGCGCAGGCTCCTTGCAACCTTGATCGAGGCAAACCAGAACCCTGTCGGTCGCCGCAATGCGCCACGATGCAATGGTCCCTTGCTGCCATTGCGTGGTGACGATGCCTTCTACGGATTCGGGCTTGTCGATGAGTTTCCCGTTGACGCGAACGGGAGATTGCGACGCGCACCCCACCATCACGGCCGCCGCCACGATACTCATCAGAACGCTTTTGAATTCCATTTGATCCTCCTGCAATCTTGCCGCGCATCAGGAAGGCCTTGCGGTATTCCGTCGCGCGGCTTGTCTGTTCATCAAATTCCGAGCTGTTGATAGAGATCCTCCCTGGCGGCTTTCGCCAGCTTCGCGGCCTCGATGGCTTCTCCCTGCGCCTTCTGGATGACGGAGGCGCGCGTTTCTTTGCCGTCCTTCGGCTGACGCGCGATCACCAGCAAAGCCCGCTGACGATAGCCTTTCGTCGCCGTTTCCGGCATCTGCCGCCCGGCGCTTCCCAAGAGCGCCGACATGATGCCGACGCTGAACTTGCCCATCGCCTTGGCAGGCGGCGGCTCGATCGTCGTGGCGGGGTTTTCGAGCAAAGCACCTAGGCTCTTCGTCAGTCCCTCGTGCAGCTTGCTCTCCGGAATCTCGAATTCGCCCTGCACGAGATAGACGACTTCCGCTTCTTCCTTGCTCGGTGCGAGGATGTGCCCGTGCTCCTGGAGAAACTTGCGAAGGGCCGCGGTTTCCGTCGGGGAATCCTCGAATTCGATCCAGAGCTTTTTGCCAAGGTCGGGCGAAAAGGCATCGGCAGGCATCGGAGCGGCGGCATTCGCAATCCGGCTTAGCGAAGCATTGTCAGAATCATCGGCACCAACATTGCTGCTGTTTCCCGCCTCTTCTGAAGACGGCGCGGCGTTTGCGGCCGGCGCGGCTTGGATGGCCGCATCTTTCGCAGTGGCGAGGCCTTCTGCGTTATCGACGATTGTTTTGGCGCCCGCCTGCGGAATTCCGCTCTTTTGCAGCACATCCGCTTGCGCGAGGATGGCCCTGGCGTTGGCTTGCGGAGCGCCCGCCGCAACCTGCGCGTTCGCCTGCGCGAAGATTGCTTCGTTGCTGGAGCGCCGCTGCGCCTGCCAGACCGGATCTTTCGTCATGGCATTGGCGCGCGCCATCACCATGCTGGGCGAGGACATGGCCGCCTCGCCGACGACGCCGAAAATCCCTCCCGCCGTGAAAATCTTGTCCCGCTCGGCCCTCTGCTGGGCTTCGGCCTTCTCGATGAAGGCCTGCATTTCTTTCACCGCCTGATAGCTTTCCTTGAGCTGGATGACCAGCTTCTCCCGGTCGATCGGGCGCAGGTTCGGCGTAGCCTCGATCTTGTCGATCTGCTTCTGGAGTTGCTCGGCCAGCTTGCGCTCCTGCTCGGCTTTCTTGCGGGCCTCGGCTTCCGGGTCGCGCATGGACTCCTTGACGGTATCGATGCCCTTGTCGATCGCCGCCCCCACAAGCTTTCCGCCTGCTTGAATGCCGATGCTTACGAGGTCGCCCAGACCGAAGGCGTTGGCCTGACCGACCTGGAGAATCAGTGATAAAACGGCCGATGCCGCAATGATTCGCCGCATACGACTCTCCCGTCTCACCGCATTTTGAAGCCAGCACTCTCTTCAGCCAGCGCCTCTATGCGAGCATGGGCTTCGTGGATCTTCCCGCTCATCTCCTTGAGGTAATCGCAAGCACGAAACATCGCCCGGTAATCCTCCGCTGTGAATTGAGGGAAGCGGTAATGGGATGCCACTTTGATCAGTTTCATGATCTTCGCCGAGCCTTCCATGGCCTCGGCCAGGCGCAGCAGCTCCTCTCTCGATTCTTTGGTTGATGTGAAGTTGATAAGCATGTTTTCTCCTTTCCTTTCTAAGGCTCTGCTGCTTGCTCTCAGGTCGCCTATCGACCCAATCAACATGCAGCTGGTTGCTCAAAATCTTGCCGCCTCGCATTGGGCCGGTTTGACGCGACGTCTACATCCGGCCAGGCCTAGCTCTCCGCTTACGCGACATATCGCGTTTCCACCCGAGGCAGCATCAAAACCTCGACAATTTCCTCCTGAATTCAATTTCAGACTGGCACTCGATGCAGCGCACTCGACCGAGCGCTAGACGCGCTTCCGGAATCTCGTCTCCGCAATCGACGCAATGTTTGCCGTCGAAATCTGGGTGCGTCTCTGGTTGGGCTTTCCGTCTCGCATCTCGCAGCGCATCGGCGTTGAAGGTCGCTTCTATGACGCTGGCGCGATCAGAGTCGTCGGCAAGAGCACCAATGTAGCCGTCATCCATCGAACGCTACCCCCCATTCTTTCCGGGCTGCGACTTCTCAATTTCTCGCGAGCCTTTCTTTTCCTGTGCCTTCCCTGGC
>JAOAIO010000004.1 GCA_026414665.1 Azovibrio sp. | reverse complement strand
GAGTAAGACTTGGTCAGCGTGACGGGGATCTCGGCACTATTGACGATGTGCAGCAAGGCCACAGCAATGATGAAAGCGCCATAGAACCAGTTGGCCACATAGATGTGCTGCACGGCCCGCTTGGCAATCGTCCCGAAAAATACGACCGCATAAGCCACCCACACCACGGCGATCAAGATGTCGATCGGCCATTCGAGCTCAGCGTATTCCTTACCGGTCGTCAGACCCAAGGGCAAGGTAACGGCAGCGAGCACGATGATCAGCTGCCACCCCCAGAAGGTGAAAGCCGCCAGCTTGTCGCAGAAAAGCCGCGCATGGCTCGTGCGTTGCACGACATAGTAAGACGTCGCGAACAGGGCACAGCCGCCGAAGGCGAAGATCACCGCATTGGTGTGCAGCGGGCGCAGCCGACCATAGGACAGGTACGGCGCGAGATCCGGCACGAGCTTGCTGAACATCTCCGGCCAAACCAGCTGGGCGGCGATGATGACACCGACCAGCATGCCGACGATGCCCCAAATGACGGTCATCACGGCAAATTGCCGTACGACCTTATAGTTGTATGTGGTTTGCGTTTCCGACATGGACCCACCTCTCGTTAATGAAAAGAAACTGTACGCCGCCCCCCAAAACCCAAAGCGGCGCATGGAACGGGATGCTATTTTAGCCGGGGGGATGGACATTTGACATAGATCAACAGAGCCAGCCAAAACCCCGATCAGACATGAAGGGCGCGTCCGCGCCAGCCCTGCAAAGATTCAGGCGCAAAAAAAGGGTGCGCCGTAACGCACCCCAACCCCAACAGAGAAACAATCGAGCCTCTCTCGAAGCTAGCGTCCGCCTCGCGGCGGAGTGGCGCGATTATGCGCCGGCGCCCCGGCGATGATTTGACCCAAATCAAAGCCCAGGCTTTTTTTCGTCGGTGGCTGCATCCGGCGGCAGGGACCTGGGCGTATCGTCGTCCATGAGCACTTTGAAACCCGGTCCTTCCAGGTCATCGAACTGGCCGCTCCGCACCGATTTCCAGAACACCACGGCGATGACGAAGACCAGCACCACCGACAGCGGGATCAACAAATACAAACTTTCCATCAGACTTCCTTCCGCTGGATTCGCAAGGCATTCATGACCACCAGCAAGGAACTGGCGGACATGCCGATCCCAGCCGCCCAGGGCGTCACATGCCCAAGCGCGGCCAGAGGCAAGGCCAGGAAATTGTAGGCGAAGGACCACATCAGGTTCTGCCGAATCACCCGCATGGTGAACCGGCAGCGGCGCACACCGCGGCGCAAATGCTGGAGATTCTCCGAAAGCAAGAGCAGATCGGCCTGGGCTCGCGCTAGTTCAGCCCCTGCCCCCATGGCCACGGAGACCTGGGCCTGGGCGAGCACCGGCGCATCGTTGACGCCATCGCCGATCATGGCCACCACCGCGCCGCCAGCCTGCAAGGCCTGGACCGCATCGCGCTTGGCCTGGGGCGACATCGCCGCACGCACGTCAGTAATTCCGAGCGATTGCCCAACACGCAGAGCCACGGCTTCGGCGTCGCCCGACATCAGCACGACTTGACGTCCGGCGGCCAGCAGGTCGGCCACGAGCTCACGGGCCTCCGGCCGCACTTCATCACCCAGCCGGAAGAAAGCCAAAATCCCGTCGCTATCGCCTAGGGCGATGACGGTATCGCCGCATACCTGCCAACCCTCCGGCCAGGCCGGCGCAGCCTCCGCAGCCAAGGCAGCGACATAGTCGGGACGGCCGATGCGCAACCGCCGTCCGGCAACGCTGCCCTCCAGGCCCAGCCCGGGCGCGGCTTCTGGCGCTTCGGCACGCAGCGGCTCCTGGCCAACGGCGGCCTGGCGCAGCGCGAGCGCGAGCGGATGTTCGGACGCCGCTTCGAGCGCCGCGGCCAGAGCCAGCGCCTCATCCCGGCTACCACGCCGCACCGCTACGTCGAGGAGCGACATCTCGCCGCGAGTCAAGGTGCCGGTCTTATCGAACACGAAATGCGTTGCCCGCGCCAGCGTCTCGACCGCGTGCCCACGCGTGACCAACAGCCCATCCTTGGCGAGCGCGCCGGCCGCCACGGTCAAAGAAATCGGCGTCGCCAGGGCAAGCGCGCATGGGCAGGTGACCACCAGGACCGAGACGGTGATCCACAGCGCCCGGGAGGGGTCGATCAGATACCAGCCAAGCGCAACGAGCGCGGAAAAGAACAACAAGCAGGCCACGAACCACTGCGCGATGCGATCGGCCAGTTCGACGATGCGCGGCTTCTCGGCAGCGGCCCGTTCCATGAGGCGGATGATGGCCGACAAGCGGGTCGCCTCGCCCACCTTCTCGACCGCGACATAGAGCGGGCTTTCCATGTTGATGGAGCCGCCGGTGACGCTATCGCCCACTTGCTTGGCCACCGGCCGGCTCTCGCCCGTGAGCAGCGCCTCATTGGCGTTACTGCGGCCTTCGAGCACTCGCCCATCGGCGGGAATGGTGTCGCCCGGTCGTACCAGCACCACGTCGCCAGGCTTGAGCTCGGAAACCACCACCTGCTCCGGCTCTCGGTTCTCCGGAAAGCCGGGCAGACGCTGGCAAAAGGCCGGCAAGAGCTTGGCCAAGGCCTCGGAGACGCTCACGGCCTTCTGGCGTGCCGTCATTTCCAGGTAGCGCCCGCCCAGCAAGAAGAACACGAACATCGTCACCGAGTCGAAATACACCTCGCCCGAGCGGGTCAGTGTCGCCCAGACGCTCGCCATGAAGGCCACGCCGATGCCCAACGCCACGGGCACATCCATGCCCACCCGGCGCAGCTTCAAATCACGCCAGGCGCCTTTGAAAAACGGCGCTGAGGAATACAGCACCACGGGCAGGGTGAGGAATAGGCTAGCCCAGCGGATCAGGGTCTCGATGTCGATCGGCATCTCGCCCTCGCCCGCAAGGTACACGGGGATCGCGTACATCATCACCTGCATCATGCCGAAGCCGGCCACCCAGACCCGCCACATGGCCTCGCGCCGTTCCTTGCGGGCCAATTCCTCGTGTCGGGCGGCATCATAGGGATAGGCGCGGTAGCCTATCGCCGCGATGGCGGCGAGAATGTCGGAGAGCTTGATGCGCGAATCATCCCAGCGCACCTTGGCGCGCCGCGTGGCGTAATTGACATCCACGCCGGTCACTCCCGGCAACTGGCCGACATGGCGCTCATTCAGCCAGACACAGGCGGCACACGTGATGCCTTCGAGCATCAACGCCGCTTCGCGCTCGTGCTCGCCGAGCGCGCGGACGAAACTCTTTTGGAATTCGGCATGATCGAAGAGCCGTAACTGCTCCAAAACGGCGGGCACCGCTTCGCGCGGCGACTCGGGCATGGCATCGCGGCTCGTGTAGTAATCCTCGAGGCCATTGTCGACGATGGCTTGCGCCACGGCCTGACATCCGGCGCAACACATCTCGCGTCGCACCCCGCGGATGTAGACGGGAAAATTCGCCTCTGCCGGCATCGGCAAGCCGCAGTGATAGCACTGGGCTGACGCTGCGCTCGCCTCCGCCGCCGCGCCAGGCGCGGCGGCGGCCGTCAATTCCGCATTCATTTCTGGCATGAATCTCTCGACCGGGCCCTAGAACCCCGAATGAAGGAGCGGCGAGTATAAACCGGCTGCGCCCGGCACCCATCAAAATCTCCCGAGACCGGCCCCCGCAGAACAGAAAAACCCCGCTTGATGGGCGGGGTTTTTGTGCGTATTGGTGCCGGATAGAGGAGTCGAACCCCCGACCTTCGCATTACGAATGCGCTGCTCTACCAACTGAGCTAATCCGGCGAGGCCTATAATTATAAGCTTGTCCACCTACGCCAGGCAACCCGGCTACCGATTTACGATGAACTTGCTCCGCGCCCTCGCCACCGTCAGCAGCATGACCTTGCTCTCACGCATCCTCGGCTTTGTGCGCGATTTCGTCATCGCCCGCAGCTTTGGGGCCGGCATGTTCACCGACGCCTTCTTCGTCGCTTTCAAGCTTCCCAATTTGCTGCGCCGCCTATTTGCCGAAGGCGCGTTTTCTCAAGCTTTCGTGCCCATCCTCGGCGAATATCGCAATCGCCAGACAGCCGCCCGCACCCGCACCCTGATCGACCACACCGCGACCGTGCTGTGCTGCGCGCTGGTGCTGATCACGGCCCTCGGCGTCGCCGCCGCTCCCTGGCTCGTCTGGGTATCGGCCCCCGGCTTCGCGGCCGATGCGGACAAGTTCGCCATCACCGTGGCGCTGACCCGCATCACCTTTCCCTACATTTTCTTCATGTCCCTGGTGGCGCTTGCCGCCGGCATCCTCAACACCTGGAGCCGCTTCGCCCTGCCCGCTTTCACGCCGGTGCTGCTCAACTTAAGCTTGATCGGCATGGCCTTGTTCGCCGCGCCCTGGTTCGACCCTCCCGTCCTCGCCTTGGGCTGGGCCGTGTTTCTGGGCGGATTGCTGCAACTGGCGCTACAGCTCCCGGCCCTATCCCGGATCGGCATGTTGCCGCGCCTCTCGTTTAGGCTGCGCCAAGCCTGGCAGGATGAAGGCGTGCGGCGCATCCTCAAGCTCATGGGGCCTGCCACGCTCGGCGTGTCGGTGTCGCAAGTCAGCCTACTCATCAACACCATTTTCGCCTCCTTTCTGGCAAGCGGTAGCGTCTCCTGGCTCTACTATGCCGACCGGCTGATGGAATTTCCCGCCGGGATGCTCGGCGCCGCCTTGGGCACCATCTTGCTGCCCTCGCTCTCGAAATACCATGCCAGCGCCGACACCGAAGCCTATGCGCGACTGCTCGACTGGGGCTTGCGCCTCACGCTGCTGCTCGCCCTACCCGCCGCCTTGGGGCTCGCTCTGCTCGCCACGCCGCTCATCACGACGCTGTTCTACCATGGCGCCTTCACCGCCCTGGACGTGGAACAGACCCGCCGCGCCCTGGTGGCCTATAGCCTCGGACTAACCGGCATGATCATCGTCAAGGTGCTGGCCCCGGGCTTTTACGCTCGGCAAAACATCAAGACACCGGTACGCATCGCCCTAATCGCCCTCGCTGCCACCCAGGCCATGAATCTGTTGTTCGTGCTCGGACTCGGCCTCGCCCATGCGGGACTGGCGCTCTCCATCGGCCTGGCGGCCTGCCTCAATGCCCTGCTGCTTTACCAGGGCTTGCGCCGCCACGGTGTCTATGTCCCAGCGCCCGGCTGGGGCACGTTTCTACTCAAGCTACTCGTCGCGCTCGCGGCGCTGGGCCTTAGTCTCTACAGCCTCATGGGCGAGACGGCGGCCTGGCTCGGCTACCCCGCCCTCGAGCGCATCGTCCGCCTCACCCTCCTCGTGCTTACCGGAATCGCAGTTTATTTCGCTACACTATGGGCCTGCGGATTCCGGCTTCGGGATTTCAAACGTCGTTCTGCAGGATAAAAATCACTGGAGGAGCCCATGAAACTCAGCAGCAACAGCTTTGCCGAAGGCGCGCCGATCCCCGGCGAATTCGCCTTTTGCATCCCTGACCCCGCCCGCCGCGTGTGCCTGGGCAGCAATCAAAACCCGCATCTAGCTTGGAGCGAAGTGCCCGAGGGCACCCGCAGCTTCGCCCTGATTTGCCACGACCCCGATGTTCCGAGTACGGGCGACGACGTGAATCAAGAAGGCCGCAGCGTGCCTGCCGACCTGCCACGGGTAGATTTCTTCCACTGGGTGTTGGTCGATCTCCCCGCCACGCTACGCGAAATCGGCGCGGGCGAGTTTTCCCGCGAGGTCGTGCCCAAGGGTAAGGCCGGCCCGCAAGCCCCCCACGGCAGCCGCCAGGGCATCAACGACTACACGGCCTGGTTCGCCGGCGACAACGACATGCGCGGCGACTACTACGGCTATGACGGTCCTTGCCCGCCGTGGAACGATAGCATCGTGCACCGCTACGTATTCACCCTCTACGCCTTGGATGTGGCACGGCTACCCCTCGAAGGTCGGTTTACCGGGGCGGACGTGCGCCAGGCCATCGTCGGCCACATCCTCGCCCAAGCCAGCCTCACCGGGACCTACAGCCTCAACCCTGCCATCGCCTGAAAGCGCCCTGCCCACCGCGCCCGGCCAGCAGCACGGCACGGGCGCACAGGCCGCGACAGCGCCCCGGCCGCGTGCTCACGCTCCTTACAGCGGAAAAGGCGGCAATTGCTTGGCTACGAGCCGGTTCTTGAGCCGCACATAATCCGGCAGGCCGTTACGAAACGGCGGGATAGCCTCGCCCTCGATCAGAGGTTGCAGATAGCGGCGGCAAGCCGGAGTGATGTGAAAGCCATCCGAACGGATGAACTCCCGCGGCATTTGCTTTTCCACATTGGCGACATCGCCGAGCGCCGCCACGCCGATATCCCAGGCATAAGGCGCGTCAGATAAACGCCGAATGACCGGCAACACGGCATTCTGGCCAGCCAGCGCCAATTCCACGGCCTTCGCCCCCACGGCATAGGCTTGCTCGAGATCGGTGCGCGAGGCGATGTGCCGAGCCGAACGCTGCAGATAATCGGCCAGCGCCCAGTGGTACTTGTAGCCGAGTCGATCCTTGATGAGCTGGGCAATGACTTGCCCGACCCCGCCTAGCTGGGCGTGCCCAAAGGCATCGCGGCTGCCCATGTCGGCCATCAGCCGGCCAGTCGCATCGCGCAACCCTTCCGACACCGCGATCGCGCAATAGCCATGCCGGGCGACGCACTCCGCTACCCGCGCCAAAAACGCCTCGGGCGCGAAAGGGATTTCAGGAAAGAGCAGGAGGTGCGGCGCCTCGCCCTCGGCTTCGGCCGCCAGCCCACAGGCGGCTGTGATCCAGCCAGCGTGACGCCCCATGACTTCGAGCACGAAGATCTGCGTAGACGTGCGGGCCATGGAAGCCACGTCGTAGCCGGCCTCGCGCATCGAGGTCGCAACATATTTCGCCACGGAGCCAAACCCCGGGCTGTTGTCAGTCACGGCCAAGTCGTTATCCACCGTCTTGGGAATGCCGACCGATACCAAGGGAAGCCCCATGGCTTCGGCCATCTGCGCCACCTTCCAAGCGGTGTCCATGGAGTCGTTGCCGCCGTTGTAGAAGAAATAGCCGATGTCGTGCGCCCGGAATACCTCGATCAGGCGCTCATACTGGGCCCGGTGCTCGTCCAAGGACTTCAGCTTGTAGCGGCAGGAGCCGAAAGCTCCGCCCGGCGTGTGTCGCAAGCGAGCGATATCGGCATCGGATTCGAGCGAGGTATCGATGAGCTCCTCGGTCAAGGCGCCAAGGATGCCATCTCGACCCGCGAAAACCTTGCCGATACGCTCTGGATACCGCCTCGCGGTCTCGATCAGACCGCAGGCGGTGGCATTGATGACGGCCGTGACCCCTCCAGACTGGGCGTAGAAGGCATTCCGGGCCGTCATGGCGGACTTTACTTCAGCGCCTCGAAGACGCGCGCGGTGATTTCTTCGACACTCCCTACCCCCGCGATCTTCTTGACCTTGGGCGCCTTGGGGTCGCCCGAAGCCGCCCAATTGCTGTAGAAGGTGACGAGCGGCTTGGTCTGGGAATGGTAGATCTCCAGACGCTTTCTCACGGTTTCTTCCTTGTCGTCGTCGCGCTGGACGAGATCCTCACCGGTCTCGTCGTCCTTGCCCTCGACCTTGGGCGGGTTGAACTTGATATGGTAGGTACGCCCCGAGGCCAGATGCACCCGACGGCCCGCCATGCGGGTGATGATGTCTTCGTCGGGCACATCCACTTCCAGCACGAAATCCAGAGCCACCCCGGCTTCCTTCATAGCCTCGGCTTGGGGAATGGTGCGCGGGAAGCCATCGAACAGATAGCCGTTCTTGCAGTCGTCCTGGGCCAGGCGCTCCTTGACCATGCCGATGATCACGGCATCAGGCACCAAGCCGCCGGCATCCATATGCTTCTTGGCCTCCAGTCCCAAAGCGGTGCCGGCCTTGACTTGGGCACGCAGCATGTCGCCGGTGGAAATCTGGGGGATGCCGTATTTCTCCGTGATGAACTTGGCCTGGGTCCCCTTGCCAGCGCCAGGAGCGCCCAACAGAATCAGTCGCATGTGTAGTCCTCGTGTCGAATGGGATGAAGCTCGGGTGATGATGAAACTGCGGTGCAGTTGTCTCGTGTGCTTATTGTGTATGCGGGGAGCCTTGCGCCCACCTGCACGGGCAAAATTACCCGCATTCGCCGGGACGGTCAAACAATTTGCGCATCCGCTCGGCATCCTCGGGAGTATCCACGCCGGGCGCTGGCGCCGCGTCGATCAAAGATACGCGGATACGATAGCCATGCCACAGGGCGCGTAGCTGTTCGAGCGACTCGAACTGTTCGAGGGGCGACGGCGCAAGCCCGGCATAGGCCTGCAAGAAAGCAGCTCGGTAGGCATAAAGACCGACATGGCGATACGCCGGCAGCGCCTCCGGCAGTTCCACGCGAGAATGCGCGAAGGCGTCGCGCGCATAGGGAATCGGCGCCCGGGAAAAATAGAGCGCCTCACCGTCGGCGCGGCACACCACTTTCACCACATTGGGATTGAAAAAGTCGTCGGCTGTCGCAATCGGATGCGCCACCGTCGCAATGGCGGCATCGCTCGCAGCGAGGCAAGCCGCCGTTTGGCGGATGACTTCGGGCTCGATCAGGGGCTCGTCCCCCTGGACATTCACCACCAAGGTGTCCGCCCCCCAGCCCCGCTGCAGGACCACCTCCGCAAGCCGGTCGGTACCGCTCGGATGATCCGCGCGGGTCAGGCACACGGATAAGCCATGCGCGGCGACCGCGGCGCAAATTTCCTCATGATCGGTGGCGACCAGCACTTCTTCGGCTCCCGACGCGAGAGCCCGCTCGGCCACACGCACCACCATGGGCTTACCGCCTAGATCGAGCAGAGGCTTACCCGGCAGCCGGCTAGACGCATGTCGCGCCGGGATCACCACCTTAAAGGCGAACATGGCCTTAGGCCTCGGTGTCGGTGAGCGGACGCGCCTCGGCTTCGAGCATCACGGGGATGCCGTCCCGGATCGGGTAGACGAGCTTACAGGGCTTGCAGATCAGCTCTTGCTCCACCTTCTTGTAGATCAGCTCACCCTTGCAGACTGGGCAAACGAGAATATCAAGGAGCCTTGCGTCCATTCAGTCTCTCCAGGAGGACATCGATCAATTCCAGCGGCAGGCGCGCCTCTACCGGCAAAACCCAAGCCTCGCCCAGGCCAAGGGAGGCGCATTTTACCCCATCCTTTTCCGTCATCAGCAGCACTTCGCCTGCGGCAAAGTCGAGATCCTCGAGCGTATAGACGTGGTGATCGGGGAAAGGATGCGGCACGAACTCGAGCCCCAACTGCGCCAAGGTGCGAAAGAAACGCCCAGGGTCGCCAATGCCGGCCACCGCATGTAAACGCTTGCCGGCCAGCTGCGCCGCCGTACAGCGCTGGGACGGGTCGTCCAGCCGATAAAATTCGCCGGGCTCCAGACTCATGGCGAAATCGGGCAGATGCGGCACCGCTTTCAAGACGCGATGATCGGGCGCGCCATTGAAGACCAGGGCATGCACCCGTTCGAGCCGGCCAAGCGGCTCGCGCAAGGGCCCCAGGGGCAAGGGCGCGCCGTTGCCGACACCACGTCCGTCGAACACGGCGATTTCCACATCGCGCGCCAGCCGGTAATGCTGCAGGCCGTCATCGCAGAGCAGCACATTCACCTCCGGCTGCCGCTCGAGCAAGGCCCGGGCAGCCGCCACGCGGTCCTTGCCGATCCAGACCGGCAGGCCGCTACGCCGTGCCAGGAGCACCGGCTCGTCGCCCAAACGAGCCGGATCGGCGTCGGGCGAGACGGCATGTGGCCCCACGACTGTGGCGCCGTAGCCACGGCTGACGATGCCGGGCCGCCAGCCCAGGCGTTGCAATTCGCCGGCAAGCCAAAGCACCAAGGGGGTTTTGCCGGCACCACCGACCGTGAGATTGCCAACCACGACGACGGGTACCGTAAGACGCTCGCTCCTACGCCAGCCGCAGCGGTAAGCGAAACGGCGTAGCGCGGCGAGCCCGTAAAACAGGAAGGCCAAGGGGGCCAGAGGCCAAAGCGCCGGAGCCAGGCGCCGGCGATACCACCGCTCCTGTAACCCGCGTGCCCGCCTCATCACCGCGACTGCGTCTGCGTCGTAAACGAAATGCGGGGATAGCCCGCCACCTGAGCTGCCTGCATCACATCGATCACACTTTGATGCGTCGCCTTGGCATCAGCGCTGATGATGATGACAGGATCGGGCCGGCCCTGCGCCGCCCGAGTCAGCGCCTCGCTAATGAAACGAACTTCGCTGCTTTGCAACGGTTGCTGATTGACCACCACCTGACCGGCAGCGCTGACGGCCACCTCGATTTCGTTCGGCGCTTCGGCGCGTTCGGCGGCATCGGCGCTCGGGAGATTGATCTCGAGACCGGCATAGCGCGCATAAGTGGTGGTCAGCATCAGAAAGATGATGACCACGAGCAGCACGTCGATCAGGGGAACCAGATTGATCTCCGGCTCTTCCCGGCCACGGCCACGATGAAAGTTCATGCCCCGCGCCCCCGCTTACTGACGTTCGCCGTGGATGACTTCGACCAAGCGCACGGCTTGCTGCTCCATATCCACGACGAACGCGTCGATCAAGGCGCGGAAATGGCGCCAGAAAATCATGCTGGGGATGGCAATGAGAATGCCGAAGCCGGTGTTGTACAGGGCGATCGAAATCCCATGCGCGAGCTGATGCGGATCGGCGCTGCCCGGCGTCTGGGCGCTGAACATCTCGATCATGCCGACCACGGTGCCAAACAGACCCATCAACGGACTGATCGAAGCGATGGTACCCAGCGTCGTCAGATAGCGTTCGAGCTGATGCGCGACAGCCCGACCGACCTCCTCGATGGCTTCTTTCATGACCTCCCGCGAGGCATTGCGGTTACGCAAGCCGGCTGCGAGCACCTTCCCGAGCGGCGAATGCTGCTCGAGCTCGCCGATGAACGCATCATTCGCGCCGCCTCTGCGCACCTCAGCCACCACGCGCTGCAATAGGCCGGCCGGCACGATCTTGGCGCGTCGCAAGGCGATCGAGCGTTCGATGATCAAGGCCACCGCGATGACCGAGGCGAAGAGCAGGGGCCAAATGGGCCAACCCGCAGCCTGAACGATTGCAAACACATGACCTCCGGTGATTTCTAGCAGCCGGTTATTCTGCCTTCAGGGCCGCGGCAGGGCAAGGGCTCCGGCGGGAAACGCTTGCCATCGGCATGACGCCCAGCGGCGCCGCCCCTAAGCCGCCAAACTCGTGCCTTATCCACAAAAACTGTGGACAAATCTGTGGACATCCTGTCGGCGCGGTGCCGCGCCCCTTGCCGCCACAAGGCTTGTGTCGCTCTTGCCCAGAAATCAGGCAGAATAAAACAATCATTAAAAATCAAAAGGTTAAGAAAATGCGCCACACACCCCCTCGGCCCTACGGCCGCGCGCGCGGCGCTGAACCCAAAACCAGACACGATGTGAAGTAAACTTGCCGCCATGCTCGATCACACCCCTCCCGATGCGCTCGCCAAGAGCATCAGTATCAGCGAATTGAACCGCCAGGTCCGCACCCTGCTCGAACAAACCCTGCCCCTACTTTGGGTGCGCGGCGAGATTTCCAACCTCACATACGCCAGCTCCGGCCATCTTTATTTCAGCCTCAAGGATGCCGATGCCCAGGTGCGCTGCACCCTATGGCGCAACAAGGCGCAGCTTCTCGGCTTTCGTCCAGAAAACGGCCAGCAGGTAGAAGCCCGGGTGCTCGTCACGCTCTACGAAGCCCGCGGCGATTATCAGTTGAATGTCGAGACCCTCCGCCGCGCCGGCCAGGGCGATCTCTTCCAGCGCTTTCTCGAACTCAAGGAACAGCTCGCGCGCGAAGGGCTGTTCGATAGCGACAAGCGCCGTCCGCTGCCCGCCTTTCCCGAGCGCATCGCCGTCGTCACCAGTCCACAGGCCGCGGCCTGGCGCGATGTGCTGAGCACTTTCGCACGCCGCGCCCCGCATGTCCGGCTCACGCTCTACCCCGTACCGGTCCAGGGCGAGGGCGCGGCTCGGCAAATCGCTGCAAGCTTGGCACAGGCCGCCGCCGCGGCGCACGATTTGATCATCCTCTGCCGCGGCGGCGGCAGTCTGGAAGACCTATGGGCCTTTAACGAGGAAATCGTGGCACGCGCCATCCGCGCCAGCCGTCTGCCGGTCATCACCGGCATCGGTCATGAAACCGACTTCACCATTGCCGACTTCGCCGCCGATCTGCGCGCCCCGACCCCCACCGCGGCTGCGGAACAAGCCAGCCCGGCGAGAGACGCCTTGCTCGAACGGCTCGCCAGCCTAGCCCAGCGCCTTTATCGAAGCCAGCAACGCCAGCTGGAGCGCTACGCCCAGCACCTCGACCACCTGGCCGCACGCTTACCTTCGCCAGCACGACAATTGCAGGCGCGCGCCGAACGGCTCGACGACCTGCGCTGGCGCCTGCGCCAAGCCATGGCGCGTTCACAAGATGCGCGTGAGCGCCAGCTCATGCGCCTCGCCAGCCGCCTGACCGCCCAGCGACCTGCCACATCCCGCCCCAAGGCACGCCTGGAACAGCTTGCCTTGCAGCTCCAGCACGCCTGGCAGCAGGCCCGAGCACAACGCACGGCGCGGCTCGACAAGGCCGCCCAGGCCCTGCGCCAACTCGATCCTCACGCTGTGCTACAGCGTGGCTATGCCCTGGTACGCAAGCCGACGGGCAAGATCGTACGCAACGCCCGGGAACTCCAGCGCGGCGACAGCCTCCAACTCATCCTCGCCCACGGCGAGGCTCTGGCGAGCGTCACCCAGGTTGTCACCCCTGGGGAAGGCCAATAGAATCCTTGCATTACAACCCTGACAACGGAGAAGAAAAGATGGAACATCAACTGCCCGCCCTGCCCTACGCCCAGGATGCCCTGGCGCCGCACATCTCCCAAGAGACCATCGAATATCACTACGGCAAGCACCACAATGCCTATGTCGTAAACCTCAATAACCTGATCAAGGGCACCGAATACGAAAACCTTGATCTGGAAAGCATCATCAAGAAAGCCCCGGCGGGTGGTATCTACAACAACGCCGCGCAAGTCTGGAACCACACTTTCTTCTGGAACTGCATGAAGCCGAACGGCGGTGGCGCCCCCAGCGGCGCCCTGGCGGATGCCATCAACAAGAAGTGGGGCTCCTACGAAGAATTCAAGAAGGCTTTCCAGGCTGCCGCCGTAGGCAATTTCGGTTCCGGCTGGACCTGGCTGGTGAAGAAAGCCGACGGGAGCGTGGACATCGTCAACATGGGCGCTGCCGGCACGCCGCTGACCACCGGCGACAAGGCCTTGCTCTGCATCGACGTATGGGAACACGCCTATTACATCGACTACCGCAACCTGCGCCCCAAATTCGTGGAAACCTTTCTGAACGCGCTCGTCAACTGGGACTTCGCTGCCCAGAACTTCGCCTGACGACTAGGTCGCGCCAAGCACTGCCAGGGGCTCGCCAGAGCCCCTTTTTTGCGTGGGGATATCCATGCCGGCATAAAAAAATTTGAAGCCGGACTTGCCAGCCCAGGCCGGCGCACGGCTCTAGACTCGCGCGCATTTCATCCAAAAATGAGGAGACAAAACAATGGGCGTGGTTTTCAAGAAAACGCCGCGGGGCATCGATGAAATCCAAAGCCGCCCCGGGCAGCTCTCCCCCCGACTGCGACGCCTGCTCATCCTCATCGATGGGCAACGCAATGTCGAAGCGCTAAGAGCCATGGTGAATATCGACGATCTCACCCACGTGCTCGGCACCCTGGAAGAAGAGGGCTATATCGAATTAGTCGGTGTCGAACAAGAAGATGGCGGGCTTGCCGACGGCCCTCTGCCACCGGTCACGTCGTTTCGCCCCTTGCCGGCAACGCCGAAGACCAAGGAATTGGACATGGCGCGCCATTTCATGATCAATACGCTCAAGGCCTTCTGCGGCCCGCACGTGCACATGAGTCTGATGCACGACATCTTCGATGCGCCAAGTCATGAACGCCTGCGCGATTACTTCGGCCCCTGGTATCGCGCCATCATGGCAACCCGACAAGGCAGCCGCCGCGCCGATGAATTGCGCGTCGAACTCTTGAAAGTGATCTAATCGCCCCGGCCACGCCGGACACGAAAAAGGCGGCCCGCGCGGCCGCCCGATGCGATAAAGCCGCTGACGTTATCAGTCCTTCATGCGGAAATCGTCGTGGCAGGCCTTGCAGGTGCCGCCCACCTTGCCAAACTGCGCTTTGACGGCGGCGACATCGCCGGTCGCGGCGACACGCGCCAGCTCGTTGGCCTCCTTGTTGAACGCCATGGCGAGCTTGCCGACTTCCTGCTGCTTCTGGAAGAACTCGGGCTTCACCCGAGTTTTGACGCCGTTTACTTCCTTGTCGGAACCGGGCACATACAGCGCGCCCATGCCAGAATTGGCAATCGCGGCGATGGTGTTGGCGGCGGCCACCACCTGCTCTTTGTTATAGGTGCCTTCGAGATTGGCCTTGATCTTGCCCATGGACCAGCCCATGTAAGCATAGCCGGCCTGGCGATATTTGATCGCCTCCTCCGGTTTGAGAGGCTGCTGGGCGACAGCGGCACCGCTGACGGCGAGCGCCGCGGCAACGAGGACGATGTGTTTCTTCATGATGATGGGCTCCGTGAGTTGCTTGGAATGATTGCCCTCCCGGGGGCAGGGCAATTATAGGGCAATAGCATGTGCGCTTCCGTGACCCAAGTCCCGGAGCAACATTTGCTTACAACTTGCGTCCGTCAAACCGCAAAGACGTGCTTGATGCGCAACGCCGGAGCGCCGGCCTCGATTTGGAAGAGGCGGTCGATATTGGGATGCTTGCCGGGATGCAAGCGCGCATCCTCGGTATGCTCGGCGTAGATTTCCAAGCCTTTACGCGCGGCCTCCTGGGTGATGGCGCCGTAAGTTTGCGCCAGATGGTTATACACGGCCACCGAGCCGGCGCTGCCGGGCTTGTTTTCGATCCGCCCCACCTCGCGCCCCTCGGCGTCAAGGAGCTGGAGCGCCGCCAGATGAGAAATACCAGGGAGCTTCTTCAGATTGTCAGCAAACGCCATGCGTTCATTCTCTTTCATCGCCACAGAAAAGGCTGGCCGCCTAAAGGCAGCCAGCCGCACAGAAGATCAGCGGCTCAGATGCGCCGGGCCAGCTCGGCGGCCTTGCCGATATAGTTCCAGGGCGTGAGCTGCAACAATTCGGCCTTGGCGGCTTCTGGAATTTGCAGCGACTGCACGAAAGCCTGCATACCTTCGCGGGTAACGCGCGCGCCACGCGTCAGATCTTTCAGCTTCTCGTAGGCGCCCGCTACCCCATACCGGCGCATGACGGTCTGGATCGGCTCGGCGAGCAGCTCCCAATTGGCATCGAGGTCGTCGTGCATGGCCTGGGCGTTCACTTCCAGCTTGTTCAAGCCGCGTAGCAGGGAATCGTAGCCGAGTAGGGCATACCCAAGCCCCACCCCCATGTTGCGCAACACGGTGGAATCGGTGAGGTCGCGCTGCCAACGCGAGATGGGCAGCTTCTCGGAAAGGTGCCGGAGCACGGCATTGGCAAGCCCCAGATTGCCTTCGGAATTCTCGAAATCGATGGGGTTCACCTTGTGCGGCATGGTCGAGGACCCCACCTCGCCGGCCTTCACCTTTTGCTTGAAGAAGCCCAGAGCGATATAGCCCCAGACATCGCGGTCCAGGTCGATGAGGATGGTATTGGCGCGGGCAAAGGCGTCATACAGCTCGGCCATGGCGTCATGGGGCTCGATCTGAATGGTGTAGGGATTGAATTCGAGACCCAAGCGTTCGACGAAACGCCGAGCGAAGCCCTCCCAATCGAAGCCCGGGTAGGCCGCCAGATGCGCGTTATAGTTGCCGACGGCGCCGTTGATCTTGCCCAGAAGGCTAACCGCGGCGATGCGGGCGCGGGCGCGATCCAGACGGTACACCACATTGGCTAGTTCCTTACCCATGGTGGAGGGCGTCGCCGGCTGGCCGTGCGTGCGGCTCATCATCGGCACATCGGCCAGCTCGTGCGCGAGCTCGCGCAGCTTGGCGATGACCCGATCGAGCGCCGGCAACATCACCTCATCGCGCGCCGCCTTGAGCATGAGTGCATGGGCAAGGTTGTTGATATCTTCCGAAGTGCAAGCAAAGTGGATGAACTCGCGCACCTGCGTCACTTCGGGATTGGCGCGGGTCTTATCCTTGATCCAGTATTCCAGCGCCTTCACGTCGTGATTCGTGCTGGCTTCGATAGCCTTCACCTCGGCCGCCTGCTCGGGCCCGAAAGTCGCCACCAGCGTATCCAGCTCGGCCAACGTCGCGGCGGAGAAAGCAGGAATCTCGGCAAAATGCGGCTCGGCCGCCAGGGCTTTCAACCATTCGATCTCGACCTGCAAGCGGCGCCGGATCAAGCCATATTCGGAGAACTGCGGACGCAGGGCATCCACCTTGCCGGCGTAGCGGCCATCGAGAGGGGAAAGAGCCGTGAGGGCGTGCTGAGACATGGGCAAATCCTTGAAAAACAAGGGCGCGATTCTACCCGCCCAGAGCGCGTCGAAGCAATGCGACAGAATCCGTCGCGCCGCGCGCGAAGGCGGCTATCCGACTCGGCCTCAAGTTATAATCCACTCCTCCCCAACTCACGAGAAGTCGATGAAACTGATCGGTTCGCTCACCAGCCCCTACGTGCGCAAGGTCCGCATCGTGCTGGCCGAAAAGAAAATCGAATGTGATTTCGAAATCCAGTCGCCCTGGAGCGAAGATTCGGTCGTGCCCGATTACAACCCGCTCGGCGAGATCCCCGTCCTGGTGCTCGATGACGGCACGCCGCTGTTCGACTCGCGGGTGATCGTCGAGTACATCGACAACGTCACCCCCAACAACAAGCTCTTCCCCGCCCCCAACCGGGAGCGTACCGAAGTCAAGCGCTGGGAGGCCCTCGCCGATGGCATGTTGGACGCCGCCGTGGAAGCCCGGCACGAAAGCCAGCGTCCCACTGCGAGCCAGAGCGCTGCGCACTTGCGCCGACAGCGGGAAAAGATCATGAGGAGCCTTGCCTTCATGGCGCGGGAGCTCGGCGACCAACCGCATTGCATGGGCACTCCGATGACCCTGGCCGACATCGCCGTAGGCACCGCGCTAGGCTATTTGCTCTTTCGCTTTCCCGACATCGAATGGGGCCAAGCCCACCCAAACCTCGCCCGCCTCTACGATAAGCTCGCGCAGCGTCCCTCCTTCCAGGACACCATGCCGCGCGAGTAACATGCCGCCCCCAGCGCTGCCGGGCGGCGGCTCAGCGGATGACGCCGCCGCCCAGGCACACTCGGCTCTCATACACCACCACCGACTGCCCTGGCGTCAACGCCCATTGCGGCTGGGCAAAGCGGATCTCGCAGTCTTCCGCTCCCAAGCGCTCGATTTCGCAGGGCGCATCCTCGCTGCGATAGCGCGGCTTGGCGGTATAGACCCAATGCGTGCGCGGCGCCTCTCCTGCCACCCAGGATAGCTGCTCGGCTTCGAGAGCAGCGGCAAATAGCGCCGGATGGTCGTGCCCTTGCACCACGTAAAGAATGTTGCGGGCCACGTCCTTGCCTGCCACGAACCAGGCGGCATGCTCGCCGCCACCTGGTTGCCCCTTCTCCTTCAAGCCCCCGATGTGGAGCCCCTTGCGCTGGCCGATGGTGTGGAACATCAGACCATCGTGCTCACCCAGTAGCCGGCCATCGTCGAGACGACGAATCTCGCCCTTCTGCGGCGGTAGATAGCGGGCGAGAAAATCCTTGAAAGGCCGCTCGCCGATGAAGCAGATGCCGGTCGAGTCCTTCTTCGCGGCCACGTGCAGACCGGCCGCCTCGGCCATCCTGCGCACGTCCCGCTTGTAGAGGTTGGCGAGGGGGAACAGGGTCTTCGAGAGCTGCGCCTGATTCAGGCGGTAGAGGAAATAGCTCTGGTCCTTGGTGCCATCCTCGGCCTTGAGGAGCTGGTAGCGGCCATCGAATTCACGCACCCCAGCATAGTGGCCAGTGGCGATGTGATCGGCGCCGAGCGCGAGGGCGTGCTCAAGAAAGGCCTTGAACTTGATTTCGGAATTGCACAGCACGTCCGGGTTCGGCGTGCGGCCTGCCTGGTATTCGCGCAGAAACTCGGCAAATACCCGCTCGCGGTACTCGGCGGCGAAGTTCACCACTTCGACATCGATGCCGAGTACGTCGGCAATGCTCATCACGTCCACCAGATCTTGGCGCGACGAACAGTATTCCTCGTCGTCGTCATCCTCCCAGTTCTTCATGAACATGCCGACAACGTCGTAGCCCTGCTGCTTAAGGAGCAGCGCTGCCACCGCCGAATCAACGCCCCCCGAAAGGCCCACCACGACCGTTTTTCGCTTGCTAGACATCCGGACCCTCTCCTTCCATCCAGGCTTCCAACGGCAGGATCACCGCCGGCTTGCCGTTATCCACGAACCAACTATCGACGACGAAACGCTGCCCCGGCGCATCGGGCGCCGCGCCCACGACCTCGATGGCAGCGGAATAGTGTTGAAAAATCAAGCCGCGCACCCGCCGCACCGGCTCCAGCACCCGGTGCCAGCGCAAGCCGCCCTGCTGCTCCAACAAGCGCAGAAAACGCGTCGTGGTGGTGGCATGATCGATGCAGTCCATGCGCCCGAAGACGCCCGCGTCGGCGTAATTCCCGCCCCGATCCCGGCCGATCGGGGTCTGTTCCGCCGCCAGCGCATAAAGGTCGCCTACCGCCACCGCCAGACGGGCGCGCTCTTCTTCCGGGCTCGCCGCTTTGGCAAGGCCCAGGCGAACTGCCTCGAAGCGCTGGACATCGAAGCGCACCGGCCACTGGCTGAGGCAGCCGTAGTTGAAACACACTTCGACTTCCGCGAGATGTAACGGCGCAGCATGCCCGACTTGGGCCGCGACAAGGCTCAAACCAGCAAACAGCAAGGAGAGCCGGCGCATCATCCGTAGTGCGTAATGGCATCGAGCGGCAAGCGCCGCCCGGCCAGGCAGTCCTCGATGCAGCGCAGCACGAGCGGGCTACGGTGCCGCTCCGCCGTGGCCCGCACTTCTTCGAGGCTCAACCAGCGCGGGGCAATGATGCCAGCATCGAGCGGCCGCTCGGGATCATAGCCATGCACCTCGCCAACGAAGGCAAAACGCAAGTAAGTCAGCTGCCCATCCGGGCGCGGCCACTGATAAATGCCGAGTAGATGCGAGGGCGCGAACTGGTAGCCGGTTTCTTCGAGGCATTCACGCACCACGGCGGCGTGCAGCGACTCCCCCGCTTCAAGGTGCCCGGCTGGTTGGTTGAAGCGCACCCCAACATCGGTTTCTTCTTCGACCAGGAGGAATTTGCCATCCCGCTGCACCACGGCGGCAACGGTGACGTGCGGCTTCCAGACGTGTGCGCTCATGCTCGGGGCTCCCTCGGGTAAAGGCGTTATTCTAACGGACGAAATCCGCTAGAATGGTGGGCTTTGACGCAGGATACAGAGAAGGAGACTGGCATCATGTCCATGGCAGATCGCGACGGGTTCATCTGGTACGACGGCAAGTTGGTGCCGTGGCGGGATGCCACGACGCATGTGCTCACCCATTCCCTGCACTATGGCATGGGCGTCTTCGAAGGCGTGCGCGCCTACAAGACCGAAGCGGGCACCGCCATCTTCCGGCTCAAGGAGCACACGGACCGGCTCTTCAACTCCGCCCGCATCTTCCAAATGGCCATGCCCTTCGACAAAGACACGCTCAACGAAGCCCAGAAGGAAGTGATCCGCGCCAACAAGCTCGAATCCGGCTATCTGCGCCCGATCGCCTTCTACGGCTCGGAAAAAATGGGCGTTTCCCCAAAAGGCGCCAAGGTGCACGTCGCTATCGCCGCCTGGCCCTGGGGCGCCTACCTGGGCGAGGACGGCATGGAGCGCGGCATCCGCGTCAAGACATCGAGCTTCACCCGGCATCATGTAAACATCTCGATGGTGCGCGCCAAGGCTTCCGGCCACTACATCAACTCCATCCTGGCCAACAACGAAGTCACCGCGGATGGCTACGACGAGGCCATGCTGCTCGACCCGGAGGGCTACGTCGCCGAGGGCGCCGGCGAGAATCTGTTCATCGTCAAGCAAGGCAAGCTCTACACGCCCGACCTCACCTCTTGCTTGGAGGGCATCACCCGCGCCACCATCATCACCCTGGCCGGCGAGCTGGGCATCGAAGTCCAGGAAAAACGCATCACCCGCGATGAGGTCTACTGCGCCGACGAAGCCTTCTTCACCGGCACCGCTGCCGAAGTCACGCCGATCCGCGAGCTCGACAACCGCACCATCGGCGCCGGCAAGCGCGGCCCCATCACCACGCTCTTGCAGCAGAAATATTTCGACGTGGTCTACGGCCGCTCGCCGGCCCACCAGGATTGGCTCGCCTATCTGTAATGCGAGGAAACGACATGGCCGAGAAAAACCGTACTGTGGAAGTCAGTGCTCACGATCTGCCACTCCACTGTCCGCCCCCAGACGCCGAACTGTGGTGCCAGCATCCGCGCGTCTTCCTCGATGTCACCCACACCGGCGAAGCGGTCTGCCCCTACTGCGGCACCCGCTACGTCTTCAAGGGCGAATTGCCCCGAGGACAGCACTAGGGTGGCGCATCTGGCGCGGGCACTGATCGTCGCGCCGGCCTGGATCGGCGATGCCATCCTGGCCCAACCCCTGTTTGCCCGACTCAAACAACGCCACCCGGAACTGGTGCTCGATGCCCTGGCCCCGGCCTGGGTGGCCCCGGTGCTGGCCCGAATGCCGGAAATCGCCCGCATCGTGGACAACCCTTTCGCACATGGCGAGCTGTCGCTCAAAAAGCGCCTCGCCCTCGCGCATGAGCTCGCCACGCAAGGCTACGACGCGGCGTATTTGTTGCCGAATTCGCTCAAATCAGCGCTCATTCCGTTTTTTGCCGGCATCCCCAAGCGCATCGGCTTTACCGGGGAGAGTCGCTTTGGCCTCGTCAATGTGCGCCACAGTCTCGACAAGGCCGCCTTGCCACTGATGGTGGAGCGCTTCGCCCAGCTCGCCGAGGCGCCGGGCGCGCCGCTCCCGCGGCCGGTTGCCCACCCGCGCATCACCTCGACGCCGGCACAGCAGGCTGCGGCGCTTGCAGCACTCGGCCTGGAACGATCCGGCCCGCCGGTCGTCCTCTGCCCCGGCGCCGAATACGGCCCCGCCAAGCGCTGGCCTATCGAGCACTTCGCCGCCCTGGCGCGGGTACTGCTCGAACGCGGCCATCCGGTCTGGCTCTTGGGCTCGAGCAAGGACAAGCCCGTCGGCGACGCCATCGCGGCCCAGACCTTAGGCAACTGTCTCAACCTATGCGGCCGCACCCAGCTCGACCAGGCCATCGATTTGATCGCCCAGGCGGCGCTGGTGGTGTGCAACGACTCGGGCCTGATGCACGTCGCCGCAGCCCTCAACCGCCCCACCATCGCCCTGTTCGGCTCCTCTTCCCCCGCTTTCCCCCCGCCACTCTCGGAGCAGGCCACGGTATTGCGCCTAGGACTGCCGTGCAGCCCCTGCTTCAAGCGCGAGTGCCCGTTTGGCCACACCCATTGCTTGGTGAAGCTCGAACCGGCCCGCGTCCTCGATGCTTGCCTGAACCGATTGAGCCAACCATGAAATCCGCCGCGCTGCTCTTATTCGCCACCCCGGAAGATGCCGAAGCCGCGTTCTACGATGCCGTTGCCCGAGGCGACCTGGAAGCCCTGATGGCCATCTGGTCGGAGGACGAGGATGTGATCTGCACCCATCCTACCGGCCAGCAACTCGTGGGCCTAAGCAGCATCCGCGAGAGCTGGCGACAGATATTCGCCAGCACCCGCTTACAGATCAACGCCAACCGCATCGCTCAATGGCAAGGCATGTTGCTCTCTGTGCACCATGTCGTCGAAGGTCTGCAAGTCGGTGATGAGAGCACCGGACCGCTCCAGGCCACCCATGTCTATACCCGCGGCGCCCATGGCTGGCGCCTGGTATGCCGGCACTGCTCGGCCAACGCCGAGCCGGCCGGGCACGGCAGCGAACACCGGGTGCTGCACTAACCCAACCTATGTTTGACGAGGACATGATGAAGCAACTCCCCGCCGCCATCTTCAAAGCCTATGACATCCGCGGCATCGTCGGTCAAACCCTCACCCCGGACGTGGTACGCGACGTAGGCCAGGCGCTTGGCTCACTCGCGCTTGAACGTGGCCAAGCGGCCATCGCCGTCGGCCGCGACGGCCGCTTGTCCGGGCCGGAGCTGGCCGGAGCCCTGATCGACGGCATCTGCGCCGCCGGGTGCGACGCGATCGATATCGGCTGCGTGCCGACTCCCGTCACCTACTTCGCCGCCTACGAACTGGGGTGCCACTCCTGTGTCTCGGTCACCGGCAGCCACAACCCGCCGGATTACAACGGCCTGAAGATGGTGATCGGCGGTACGACATTGGCCCTCGACGCCATCCAGGATCTCAAGCAGCGCATCGAAGCCGGCAACCTGAAGCACGGCCAGGGCAGCCGCCGCAGCGCCGACGTCAAGGCAGCCTACGTCGCGCGTATCGTTTCCGACGTGAAGCTCGCCCGGCCAATGAAGATCGTCATGGATTGCGGCAACGGCGTGGCCGGCGCCGTCGCGCCGGAGCTGTTCAAGCGCCTCGGCTGCGAGATCGTGCCGCTCTATTGCGACGTCGACGGCCGCTTCCCGAACCACCACCCGGACCCGTCGAAGCCGGAAAACCTGGCCGACGTGATCAGGGCGCTCACGGAGACCGATGCCGAGATCGGCATCGCCTTCGACGGTGACGGCGACCGCCTCGGCGTCGTCACCAAGGACGGCGAGATCATCTTCCCCGATCGTCAGCTGATGCTGTTCGCCGCTGACGTACTGTCGCGCGTTCCGGGTGGCCAGATCATCTACGACGTCAAATGCACGCGGCTCCTGGCCGGCTGGATCCGTCAGCATGGCGGCGAGCCGCTGATGTGGAACACCGGTCACGCGCTGGTGAAAGCCAAGCTGAAGGAAACCGGCGCCCCGCTGGCCGGCGAGATGTCCGGCCACACCTTCTTCAAGGAACGTTGGTACGGCTTCGACGACGGACTCTACACCGGCGCCCGCCTGCTCGAGATTTTGTCGCGCAGCGCCGACGCCAACCCCGTGCTCAAAGCCCTGCCCAAGGCCGTATCCACCCCCGAACTGAACATCAAGATGGCCGAGGGCGAACCCTTCGCCCTGGTGGATAAGCTCAAAGCCGAAGCACGCTTCACAGGTGAGCTAGAGCGCATCACGCTCGACGGCGTGCGCGTCGAATACGCCGACGGCTTCGGCCTGGCCCGGCCCTCGAACACGACGCCAGTCGTCGTGCTGCGCTTCGAGGCCGATGACGCGGCAGCCCTTAAGCGCATCCAGGCCGACTTCCGCCAGGCCCTCACCGCCGTCTGGCCCGGCATCCAAGTGCCGTTCTGAGCGGCCCCTCACACTAGCAACGCTCCTGCCCAAAAGCCGCGGCATCCGCCCCGGCTTTTGGGCTTGGCAAGCGCCCGCGTTACAGCTTCGCCGCCACCCAGTCGCGCACGCTGGCCAAGGCCGCAGGCAGCTTGCTCGGCTCGCTGCCACCCGCTTGCGCCATGTCGGGCCGACCGCCGCCCTTGCCCCCCACCTGCTGGGCCACGAAGTTCACGAGTTCGCCGGCCTTGATCTGGGCGGTGAGATCGGGGGTGACCCCAGCAATCAAGCTCACCTTGCCGTCTTGGACGCTCGCCAGCACGATGGCGGCCGAGCCGAGCTTGTCCTTGAGCTTATCCAGCGTTTCGCGCAAGGTCGGCACATCCGCCCCATCGAGCGTAGCCGCGAGCACCTTGGCATGGCCAACGGCCACGGCCCCGGCCGCCAGATCGTCGCCCTGCGCCGCGGCAAGCTTGGACTTGACGCGGGCCAGCTCCTTTTCCAAGGTGCGGACCTGATCCATGAGCCCGGCGACACGCTCGGCCACCTCGTCGGGCTGCGCCTTGAGCAAGGTGGCGATGCGCGCCACCCGCTGCTCTTGCTCCTGGACATAGCCGAGCGCCCGAACGCCGGTCACCGCCTCGATCCGCCGCACGCCGGCCGCCACCCCGGATTCGCACAGAATCTTGAACAGCCCGATGTCGCCGGTACGGCGCACATGGGTGCCGCCGCACAGCTCTTTGGACGAGCCGATGCTCAGCACGCGCACCTCATCGCCGTATTTTTCACCGAACAACATCATGGCGCCGGTTTTTTGCGCTGCTTCGAGCGGCATGACACGCGCCTCGGTAGCGGTATTGGCGAGAATCTCGGCATTGACCCGCGCTTCGACGGCACGAATTTCGGCATCGCTCATGGGGGCGTGATGGGCAAAGTCGAACCGGGTCTTGTCGGGATCGACCTGCGAGCCTTTTTGCTGCACATGCGGCCCCAGCACGTCGCGCAACGCCTTGTGCATCAGGTGCGTGACCGAATGGTTGCGCGCCGTGGCGGCGCGGGCGGCAGCATCGACCCGGGCCACGACCGCCTCGCCGACGCTAAGCTTGCCCGTCTTTAGCACGCCGTGATGACCGAACACCGCAGCTTGGATCTTCTGGGTATCCTCGACGGCGAACAGCCCGCCGGCGCGAATCTCGCCCCGATCGCCGACCTGGCCGCCCGACTCAGCGTAAAACGGCGTATGGTCGAGCACGATCACGCCCAAATCGCCTTCGTGCAGTGCCTGCACCGGCGCGCCATCCTTGTACAAGGCCAAAATGGTGGCGCGGGTCTCGAGCTGGTCATAGCCGTGGAAAGTCGTCTCGATGCCATCGTATTCGAGATGGGCGGCCATCTTGAATTTGCCGGCCGCGCGCGCCTGTTCTTTTTGCCGCGCCATGGCGGCCTCGAAAGCTGCGGCATCGACCGTGACATCGCGCTCACGGCAGATGTCAGCGGTGAGATCGAGCGGAAAGCCATAGGTATCGTGCAGCTTGAAGGCCATCTCGCCATCCAGAACCTGCTCGCCCTTGGCCGCCATCGCCGCCAGCTCACCCTCGAGAATCGCCATGCCATGCTCGAGGGTGGCGAAGAAACGCTCCTCTTCGGCCTTGAGCACGTCCATCACCCGCTGCTGAGCCGCCTTGAGCTCGGGATAGGCATCGCCCATCTCGGCGACCAGATCCGGCACCAGGCGGTGGAAGAAGGCGGCCCGGGCGCCCAGCTTGTAGCCGTGGCGGATAGCACGGCGGATGATGCGGCGCAACACATAACCACGCCCTTCGTTGCCGGGAATCACGCCATCGGCAATCAGAAAGGCGCAGGCACGGATGTGGTCGGCGAGCACCTTGAGGCTGGGGCTATGCAGATCCGTCGCCCCGGTTTCACGGGCCGCCGCCCGGATCAGGGCTTGGAACAGATCGATCTCATAGTTCGAATGCACCCCCTGCAGCACCGCGGCGATGCGTTCTAAGCCCATGCCCGTATCCACGCTGGGTTTGGGCAAAGGATGCATGATCCCCTGCTCGTCGCGGTTGAACTGCATGAACACGTTATTCCAGATTTCGATATAGCGGTCGCCATCTTCCTCGGGTGAGCCTGGGAGCCCGCCGGGAATTTCCGGGCCGTGGTCATAGAAAATCTCGGTGCACGGGCCGCAGGGACCGGTATCGCCCATCATCCAGAAATTGTCCGAGGCGTAGCGGCTGCCCTTGTTATCGCCGATGCGAATCACCCGCTCGGCGCTCAAGCCCACTTCCTGGGTCCAGATCGCATAGGCTTCGTCGTCCTCGGCATACACCGTGACGTAGAGCCTGTCCTTGGGCAGCTTGAAGACCTCGGTAAGCAGCTCCCAGGCATACTTGATCGCATCACGCTTGAAGTAGTCGCCAAAGCTGAAGTTACCGAGCATCTCGAAGAAAGTGTGATGGCGAGCGGTGTAGCCGACATTCTCCAAATCGTTGTGCTTACCGCCGGCCCGCACGCATTTCTGGGCGGTGGCAGCACGCTGGTAAGGACGTTTGTCGAAACCGAGGAAAACATCCTTGAACTGGTTCATCCCCGCGTTGGTAAACAGCAAAGTGGGATCGTCGTGCGGCACCAAGGAGCTGGAAGGCACGATCTGATGCCCTTTGGCAGCAAAGAACTGAAGGAATTTCTCGCGGATTTCGGCGCTTTTCATGGCGGATGCCTGTCAAATTCGGTAAAGCGTGTGATTCTACAAAGAAAAACCCGCCGGCGGGCGGCGGGTTCGCGGGCGCGGCAGGCGACTCAGAAGGAGACGGCGCGCTTCAAGGCTGGCTTGGCCGCCAGAACCGAATTACCGCGGCTCACCGCGGTATCGAGCGCGGCCTTGGCCGGCTTCTTGTCGGCCCAAACCTGCTCGAGCTCCTCATCGACGATGATGCGCACCGGCTCCAAGGTGGAAATACGCAACGGCTGCGCCGCGCCCTTACCCTGCAAGGAGGCATAGGCGACATCGAGCACCTGCTCCTCATCTTTGGGCAACTGCGCCTTGAGCGCCTTGCGGGCGGTATCGGTGAGCGGTAAGAAACCGCCGACACGGGCGAGATCCATCTGCGTTTCCGGCGCCAGGATGAAGCGCACGAAGCGCGCCACGGCCTTGTATTCCTCCGGCTTGTAGCCACCGCCGATCCAGATCGACGCGCCGCCCGCCAGGGTGTGTCGCGGCCCGCCGTAGATATCCTCGTGATAGGGCAGCGGCGCTACCCCGAGCTCGACTCCGGGCGCATCGCGCAGATAGCTCGCGGCCCAGGAATCGGAAGTGAGCATGGCGCACTCGTTCTTGTAGAAATACTCGTCGGCCTCATTGGTGCGGCCAACGTTATGGAAATAGCCGGCCTTGTGCCAGGTAGCGAGCATGGCCACGTGCTTGACCTGCGGCAAGCCGTTAAAGCCAAGCTCGCCCTTCTTGTCGGCTACCGGCACGCCCGAAACCGCGCTGACGTTGTCGATATGCACCCACACCGGCCAAGAGGAGGTGTAGGGACAGGTGATACCTTTGTCCAGCATCACCCCGGCCATATCCTGCATCTGCCGCCAAGTGCGCGGCGGCTGCTCGGGATCGAGGCCGGCCTTGCGGAAAATACGCTTGTTGTAAAACAGCACCGGCGTGGAAAATGCGACCGGCAAGGCCACGGGCTTATTCTTGCTCTCGCCCACCCACAGGTCGGCGGACAAATCGCGCGGCGTCAGACTCTCGCGCGTTTCCTTCATGAGCTGATGGAGCGGCTTGAAGCTGGCCTGGTTCATCATGAAGTTGGCCACCGTCTCAGTGGTGGCCAGGTTGAGATGGGCAGGCCTGCCGTACGCCTCGGCTC
This sequence comes from Azovibrio sp., assembly GCA_026414665.1. Lineage (GTDB taxonomy): Bacteria > Pseudomonadota > Gammaproteobacteria > Burkholderiales > Rhodocyclaceae > Azovibrio. The sequence continues at coordinate 38,814 of JAOAIO010000004.1, read as the reverse complement.
GCACCAGGTTGATGCGCACATCCTTGTGCTGCGCGTTGAAGCGATCGATCAGCGCCGCCAAGCGCTCGGCGTTGCTGCTGGCGAGCTGATGTGCAAAATTGATCTCGACCACCGCCGGCGCCTTCTCGGACGCCGCCCCTTTACGCGCGGGGGCTTTGGCATTCGCAGCCAGCGCCCCGCCCGACAAAGCGAGCAGCAGGGTCAGCACAAGCGGGTGAAATTTGCGGCGCATAGGAACTCCTGGGTAATACGAAGGTTCGATTATACTGCCGTCCGGACGGCCTCTGTGGCTTCGCCGCCGGCTCCGGCACAAAAACGCCCAGTCTCTCCCCCGCGCTGCGCCGAATGTGGGAAAATCGCCGCTCATGAAACGCTCCTTCCCCTTGCCGAGCCTTGTCGCGCTCGTCCTGCCGCTTGGCGTAGCCGTGAGCGGCTGCGATCAGTTGAGCAGCAAGATGGGGCTCGAAGATCCCGCCAAGAAAGAAGCCCGCCTCGATGCCGAAGGGCGTGCCGTAGGCGGGGGGTGCCGCCACTCCGGCCGCGCCATCGAGGACTGCTACGCCATCTATACCTGGCTGCCCAAAGAGTCGATCTTCGCCGGTTGGCGGGAGATGGACGAGTACATGCGCGAGAACAAGCTGGAAACGGTGGCGCCGCAGTTGCCGCCCCCCCCACCACCAGACAACACCAAGCGCAAGAAAAAGACGAGCGCCACGCCACCCACCGAAGCCGCGCCAACCCAGTCCGACAAGGCCAGCGAGCCGAACGGCCCGCAGCCAGCCGAGCCGCCCGCCGGCGCCGCCGGCAAGACCTGAGCCCGTCCCCAGGCACCTATGCTTTCCCATCCATGAGCGAAACCACTTCTCCCGCCGGCCAGCACGCCGGCCAACCGCCCGAAGACCTCACCTTCGCCTCCCTGGGCCTTGCCCCGGAACTGCTCAAGGCCATCGCTGAAGCGGGTTATTCCCACCCCACTCCGATCCAGGCCCAGGCCATTCCTCTGGTGCTGTCCGGCAAGGACATCATGGGCGGCGCCCAGACCGGCACCGGCAAGACTGCCGCTTTCACGCTGCCGATCTTAGAGCGCCTCCTGCCCTTCGCCACCACCAGCCCCTCGCCGGCGCGCCATCCGGTGCGGGCGCTCATCCTCGCCCCCACTCGGGAACTCGCGCTGCAAGTGTTCGAGTCGGTGCGCGCCTATGGCAAGTACACGCCGCTGCGCGCCATGTGCGCCTTCGGTGGCGTGGACATCAAGCCGCAAATCGCCGAGTTGAAAAAAGGCGTGGAGATCCTGGTCGCCACCCCAGGACGGCTGCTCGACCATGTGGAGCAAAAGAGCGTCCATTTCGGCTCGGTACAGACCCTGGTGCTGGACGAAGCCGACCGGATGCTCGACATGGGCTTCATTCCCGACATCAAGCGCATCCTCAACCTACTGCCGGCCCAGCGCCAAAGCCTGCTGTTCTCGGCCACTTTCTCGGACGAGATCAAGCGCTTGGCCGACTCCATGCTCAAAAACCCGGTCCTCGTGGAAGTGGCGCGGCGCAACCAGGTATCCGACACCATCACCCATCGCGTGCACCCAGTCTCGGAATACGGCAAGCGGCAGTTGCTCACACGCCTGCTCAAGTCGGGCGACATCGGCCAGTGCATCGTGTTTACCCGCACCAAGCAGGGCTGCTCGCGTTTGGCGCGCGAACTACAGCGGGCCGGCCTCCATGCCGACGCCATCCACGGCGACAAGAGCCAGCACGAGCGACTCAAGGCGCTCGACGACTTCAAATCCGGCCGCACCACGGTCTTGGTCGCCACCGATGTCGCCGCGCGCGGCCTAGACATCGAGGAGCTGCCGCACGTCATCAATTACGAACTGCCCCACACGCCGGAAGACTACGTGCACCGCATCGGCCGCACCGGCCGGGCCGGCAAGCCGGGCAATGCCGTATCACTCGTCAGCAGCGCCGAAGTGGCCTACCTGGTCGAAATCGAGAAGCTCATCAAGAAACAGATCGAGCAGGTCGTGCTGCCTGGCTTCGAGCCCGACCCCGATTACGAATATCCGCCCAGCGACAAGAAAAAGCGACACACGCCACCGAAGGCCCCGCTCGCCGAACGCCCCGCACGCAGCGCCGCGGCCCGATCCGAGCGTCAGGATGGCAAGCGCGCCCAGGTGGCGGCAGACGGTTTCGACTTTTCTCGGCCCTATCAGCCGCGCGGCGAGATCCCGGATTCGCCCAAGGCGCCCCCCCGGGAAGCGCCACACAAGCCCGTCAAAGTCGTAGCCGCCCTGCTCGGCGGCTTGGGCCGCAAGGCTTGATCAAGCCGGGCAGCCTAGCCTCGGCCGCTGCGCCCCGCGTCCGGGTCAGGAGGATGATCGGGAGGGGGCGGCATGGAGGCCATAGGGCCGCGCCGCCGGCGCCTTGGGCGCCGCCAAGAACTTGAGCAGGGCGACGGAAATATTGTCCCCCTCGCCCGCGCCGCGCGCCCGGGCCAACTCGATGAGCCGCGCCGCCACTTCCCGCGCCGTGCCGGTGGAAATCAGGGCGCCAAGCTCTTCATCGCCGAAATAGGCCCAAAGCCCATCGGAACACAGCAGCAGGCTATCGCCGGGCAAGAGCCCCTCGGCCTGGCCGAATTCGACGCGAGGCGCTTCCCGCCCGCCCAGCGAAGTGAGCAAGATGTTCTTGTTGGGATGATGCTCGGCCTCCTCGGCCGAGATGCGGCCCAGCCGGAGCAGGTGCTCGACATAGGAATGGTCGATGGTGCGCGTCTTGAGATGCACGCCGCGAAAATAGTACAGCCGGCTATCGCCGCAGTGCGCCCAGACGGCGCGCGCTCCGGGCAGAAGCAGAACGGCCACGGCGGTGCTGTGCGGGTCTTTCTCGTTGATGAAGCGCGACGCCTTAATCATGGTATGCGCTTCGACTAGGCTGGATTGGAGCAGCTGCTGCGGGCTTTCGTGCGGACTCCAGTGCTGGAAGTTGGTGCCTAGGGTATGAATCACCTGCTCGGCTGCCAGGGCGCCGCCGGCATGGCCGCCCATGCCATCGGCGACGACCGCGAGCGCCACGCCAGGCTGGCGGGTATGGCCGACGAGCGTCACCCGGTCCTGCTGCTCCTTGCGGTCGCCCTGATGCTGCGCGATGCAGGCATCGAGCTTTAGCGCCATCCTCGCCTCCCGGCGCAGGCGGTTGCACCCCCCACCATCGCTGCGATCGGGCGCCTAACGGGAAAAGGCCGCCCGCACTTCGTGCGGCCGCTTCAAATGCGCGCTCTTGAGCGGATTGCGCTCGATATAGACGCGGTGGGCGGCTACGACGATGGCATGCACATCCTCGCTGGAGAGCTGCGGAAAGTTTTCCCGCAAGACGCGAAAGGCCAGATGTTCGAGAGAATGGCCGCCCCAGCCGGCATTCGGATCGAAGAAAGGTTCGACCATCGCGTAGGCGTGCTCGAAGATTTCGCGCAGCTGCTTGTTTTGGCGACGGTCAGGCTGCGGAGTCGGGGAAACGCTAGTCGTGCTCACGGTTCGATTCCTGAAATATTTGCGGCCATTCTAGAGCATGGCAGCGGCCTGTTCATGGAAGCGCTCGAGTATTTCATCGATGAACTCGGGCAGCGCATCGGCGTGGATGCCGAGCTCGGCCGCGACTTCGGCCTCCACCTGCGGCCACTCCGGGTTAGCGAGCCGCTGCTCGCGGCAGTACAGCTCTATCGCCAGCTGCAAAATGGCCACCATGGTGCGCGAGACATGCATCCCCATGCTGGCCATGTCGTGGTGACTGCGCACCGCATCGCAAATGAAAGCCGGCAAGGACCAGTGCCGCGCCAGCAAATAGCCGACGGCACAGTGATCGAGATTGAAGCGGCGGTCTTCCTCTTGCAGATCCACCCAGCGGCCCGCGGCGCCCAGCTGCATGTCCTGGCAGTAGGTAGGAAAGCGCTGCAGCAGCACCGGCACGCCGCAGTCGTGAAACATGCCAGCCAGATAAGCCTGGTCGGGAAAGATGTTGCACACCGATACCCGATCCGCCGCGATCAGCATGGCCAGTTGCGCCACCGCCTGCGAGCGCGCCCAAAAACTCTCCAACACGCCGCGGTTCGATTTGATCTCGATAGCGCTGGTGAGCACCACCGCCTGCACCAGATTGAAGGCTTCCTTCACACCCAGGGCATGAATGACCTGCTCGACCCTCTCGAACGGATGATGCTGGCGATAAGCCGCGCTCTTGACGGCTTTGAAAAGCAGAGCCGTCACCCCGGGGTCTTGGGTAATGACCCTAGCAAGAGCGCGCACATCGAACTCGCGCCGGTTGATGAGGCGGCGTAGCGCTTCCAGCACCCGCGGCTGCGGCGGAAGCTTGACGCCGCGCTGCAAGACGAAGCGCAGACGCGCCGCTTCGTCAGGCGGTAGGGTGGCGAGGATCTCGGCAACGGAAGTGGTCATGCTCGACCCTCATCACGCGGCGCAGCGGGCGCCGCGCTCTCGGCCTCCTGCCGGCGCTGCGCCGTCCGTTGCTTGAGGCGGCCATAGGTGCGCAAGGACATCCAAGTCCCGAGGAGCGACACGATGGGGCCGCCTACCAAGAGGAGTTGCAGTTTCTGTTCGTCGCTCAATTCCAGCATCGCGCCTTTTGCAGCCCGCAAACGTGAGCGCGCATTTTACCTCAGCCCCCTGCCGCCGTAGCAGGCTGACGCCAAGGCGCGAACCACTCCAGGCCGGCCCAAGTCGTCGTAGCCGGCTTGTACTCACACCCGATCCATCCGGCATAACCGAGGGCATCGAGGCGACGGAACAGGTAAGGGTAGTGGATCTCCCCGGACCCCGGCTCGTGCCGGCCGGGATTATCGGCCACTTGGATATGTCCGATGACGGCCAAATGCCGCTCCAGCATACGCGCCAGGTCGCCGGCCACGATCTGGGCGTGGTACAGATCGAGCTGGACGCGTAGCCCAGTATCCGCCAGGCGATGTTGCAGCGCGAAGGCGCGCGCCGGCGTATCCAGCCAATAACCGGGCATATCCACGCGGCTATTGATGGGCTCGATCAACAAAGTCACCCCGGCCGCGCTAGCGCGTCGGGCGGCGGCGGCGATGTTGGCGCAAAAGACGGCTGTCTGCTCCGCCTCCGGCACATCCGGCAGCACCAGGCCGGACAGGGCATGTAGCCGCGTGCACCCCAGGGTGCGGGCATAGTCGAGGGCCAGCTCGAGCCCCGCCGCGAACTCCGCCTCGCGGCCCGGCTGCGCCGCCAGGCCGCGCTCGCCTGCCTGCCAATCGCCGGCCGGCAGGTTGAATAGCACTTGCGTGAGCCCCGTCTCACGCAGCCAGCGGCGAATGTCCTCGGCCGGATAGGCATAGGGAAAAAGGCACTCGACCCCGGCAAAACCCGCCCGGGCCGCAGCCTCGAAGCGCTCGGGGAAAGGCAACTCGGTAAAGAGAAAAGACAGATTGGCTGCAAAACGTGGCATGACGAAAGCCTTTGGCTGAACTTTGCCGCTGCCGCACGGTCAGTGGCAGACCCTGCGAGTATAATCCGCCCGCCCCGCCCAACCGCTGAGGACAGCATGGCCAACCGTCTTTCCAAGATCGTCACCCGCACCGGCGATGCCGGCACCACCGGCCTGGGAGATGGCTCCCGGGTCAACAAAGATAGCTTGCGCATCCACGCCATCGGCGAGGTGGATGAGCTCAACTCCGCGCTTGGCGTCTTACTTGCCGAGCCCAACCTGCCCGGCCCGGTGCAAGCGGCGCTCGAAGGCGTGCAGCACGATCTGTTCGATCTCGGCGGGGAGCTGTGTATGCCCGGCATGACCGTGTTCAGCCACGCCCAGGGGGCGCGCCTGGAAGAACTCGCGGCCACGTTCAACGCCGACTTACCGCGGCTCAAAGAGTTCATCCTGCCCGGCGGCAGCCGCGCCGCGGCGCTCGCGCATCTATGCCGCACCATCTGCCGCCGCGCCGAGCGGGCCATCGTGCATCTGGGCAACAACGAAAGCGTTTCCGACGATGCGCGGCGCTACATCAACCGCCTCTCTGACCTGCTCTTCATCCTCGGTCGCTACCTGAACCGTGCCGCCGGCCGGAGCGATGTCCTCTGGCAAAAGGGCAAGAACGCCGAATGACCCCGGCGCGCACGTTGTCGCAAACCCGACACACCCTGCCCGAATGTCGCGCCGATGCCCGACAAAAAACTCACAACCCATTGATAAGGCAATAGAAAAAATCTGGCATCGGCCTTGCTAAAGCAGCCTCGAGCGCATTTTCCGCGAGGCTGCCATGCAAGCCGTGACCATCAACGACACTACGCTTAGGGATGGCGAGCAATCCGCCGGCGTGGCCTTTAGCCTGGAAGAAAAGCTGGCCATCGCCCAGGGACTCGACGCCATCGGCGTCCCCGAGCTGGAAGTGGGCATTCCCGCCATGGGCCCGGAAGAGCAAGACAGCATCCGCGCCGTCGCCCAGCTCGGCCTTTCCGCCCGGCTCATGCTCTGGTGCCGGATGCACGCCCGGGATATCGATGCCTGCCGCGGCCTCGGCGCCGATCTCGTAGACATCTCCGTCCCGGCTTCGGACCAACACCTCTCGGGCAAGCTAAGAAAAGATCGGGCCTGGCTACTCGCCGTCCTGCCCGGCTACATCGCCCAGGCCCAGGACCTGGGGCTACAAGTCTGCATCGGCTGTGAGGATGCCTCCCGCGCCGACCCGGATTTCCTGCTCGCCATCGCCGCCGTAGCCGCCCGGGCCGGCGCCGTACGCCTGCGCTATGCCGACACGCTCGGCATCATGGAGCCCTTTGGTCTTTATGACAGCATCTCCCGTCTGGTACGCGAATCGGGGCTCGCCATCGAAATGCACGCGCACGATGACCTGGGCCTGGCCACCGCCAACACTTTAGCTGCCATTCGCGCCGGCGCTCGCTACGTGAACACGACGGTCAATGGACTGGGCGAACGTGCCGGCAACGCCCCGCTCGAAGAAGTCGTGCTAGGGGTGGAAAAACTCTACGGCGGCCGCACGGGCATCGATCTCAAAGGCTTTCCAGCCCTCTCTGAACGGGTGGCCTATGCCTCGGGCCGCCCTGTGCCTTGGCAGAAAAGCATCGTCGGCCCTGGCGCCTTCACGCACGAGGCCGGCATTCACGTCGACGGACTCATCAAGGACCCACGCAACTACCAAGGCTTCGACCCCGGTGAAGTCGGGCGCAGCCACCGCATCGTCCTCGGCAAGCATTCCGGCCACCGTGCTGTGCAAGCCGTCTATGCCAGCCTGGGCATCCCGCTTTCCCGCGCTGCCGCATGTAGCCTGGTAGCGGCGCTGCGCGCCTTCGTCCTGCGCGCCAAGCGCCCGCCCGATACTGCCGACCTCCTGGAGCTGCTCCGTGCCCAATCGACCCTCCAGCCAACCGCCCCCCAAGCCCTTGCGGAGGATGCCTCCCATGTCTGAAACCACCGCCCTGCCCCTCGCTGCCGCCAGCGAGCCCCCCACCGGCCTATGGGCCGAGATCCGCGCCGACCTGGCGTGCGTCTTCGAACGCGACCCGGCGGCGCGCAACCGGCTCGAAGTGCTGACCACCTATCCCGGCCTGCACGCCATCATCGCGCACCGCCTGGCGCACCGCTTATGGCGGCGCGGTCTACGCTTTCCCGCGCGGCTGCTGGCCTTTCTCGCGCGCGCCGTCACCAATGTAGACATTCATCCCGGCGCCCGCATCGGCCGGCGCTTCTTCATCGACCACGGCGCCGGCGTGGTGATCGGCGAGACTGCCGAGCTGGGGGATGATGTCACCCTCTACCATGGCGTCACCCTGGGCGGCACATCCTGGAATGCCGGCAAGCGCCACCCAACGCTAGGCCACGGCGTCGTCGTCGGCGCCGGCGCCAAGATTCTTGGTCCGATCCAAATCGGCGACCGAGTACGGGTGGGCGCCAACTCGGTAGTGGTCAAGGACGTGCCCAGCGACCGCACCGTCGTCGGCGTGCCCGGCCGCATCGTGCCGACCCGCGCCGGCGGGCCGCGGCCGGCGCACGGCATCAGTCTCGACCACCATCTGCTGCCCGACCCGGTAGCCCGCTCGGTGCAATGCCTGCTCGAGCGCATCGAAGCCTTGGAACGCGAACTGCGCGCCCGACAAGCCCCACCCCACGCCCCGCCCGCCCCCGAGCGCGAGCGCTGCGAAGTCTGCGCCGCCGGCGAGCTGTGCTGCGACCACACCGCCCCACCCGCCTGAAGGAGAGCCCCGCATGGACGACCTGAGCCTGGATGAAGCCTTGGCCGAACTCGTATCCGCCGAAGACTTTCTCGACTATTTCGGCGTGCCCTACCGGCGCGAAGTGGTCGAGGTAAACCGGCTGCACATCCTGCAGCGCTGGCATGACTACCTCAACCGGCTGCCCCAGCCGCTGCCCGCCGACGCAACGGCCCGGCGGGCCATCTACCGTGACTGGCTCGCCCGAGCCTATGACGATTTCGTGCGCTCCGACGCGCTGACGGAAAAAGTGTTCGCCGTCTTTCGGAACGTCCCCAACGCCCAGGGCGGCATGACCAGTTTCGTACCCATCGAGCGGGTGTTTCGGTCATGAGACCCCGTTGGCAGATCGACGACGAGGTACGGGTCATCCGCAACCTGCGCGACGACGGCACCTTTCCCGGCGCGCGCATGGGCGAACTGCTGGTGCGCCGCGGCAGCACCGGCCTAATCCGCGACATTGGCACCTTCTTGCAAGACCAGATCATCTATTCCGTGTTCTTCTACGCCGAGAACCGCCTGGTCGGCTGCCGCGAGGAAGAGCTAATCGGCCTCGACGAGCCCTGGGTGCCGTCACGCTTCGAGTTCCGGGAAAAGGTCAAGAGCCGGGCCGCCCTCAAAGTCGGCGAGGCCATCCTGGTTGAGGCTGGCGCCGCCGGCGAAATCATCAAAGTCGTGCGCGACCCAGCCGCCGGAGCGGCTTACCACGTTCATTTCGCCTGCCTGCCTGGGCGGCTCTTCTGCGTCCCAGAAGCCATGCTCCTACCGCTTACGCCCGAGCCGCCCGGCTAAGCGCTTGCCGCCATGCCCGCCTACCGCGCCTTCAAGCTAGCCCACACGCTGTTCCATCAGCCACCGCACGCCCTCGATGCCGCCCAGACGGCGCGGCTCGCTGAGATCGCGGCACGCCAGGCACGCATCGAAGCCGCCGTGCTCGCCAGCCCGGAAGCGGCGCACGTCAGCATCCCCCCCACCGAGCTCGCCCGCCGCCTGGAGACCATCCAGCAGCGCTACACCAGTCCGGCGGAGTTCCTCGCCGACCTCGCGCGCAACGGCCTTGACACGGCTCGCCTCGAAGCCGGCCTCGCCCGCGAACTGCGCCTTGAAGCCGTGCTCGAGCAGGTCGCGGCGCGCGCCGCCCCAGTCACGGATACGGAAGCGGAGATTTACTACCGGCTCCACCCAGCTGCGTTCACCCGCCCCGAAACGCGGCGTTTGCAGCACATCCTCATCACCTTCGATTCGCCGGCCGAACGCGAGCAAGCGGCGCGTCTGCTCCTTTCCTTGCGCCCGCAGCTCCGCGATGCAGACGACTTCGGCGCCGCGGCGCGGCGCCACTCGCACTGCCCCACCGCGCTCGAACGCGGCATGCTCGGCCACGTCAAGCCCGGCCAGCTCTATGCCGAACTAGACACCATCGCCTTCGCCCTGACAGCAGGCGAGATATCGCTACCCACCGAATCCCCCGTGGGCCTGCATCTGCTGCGCTGCGATGCCATCCTGCCCGGCACGACCTTGAGTTTCGGCGAAGCCCGAAGCCGCATCATCGAGCACCTCAGCGCGCAGCGCCGGGCACGCCAGCAGCGCGCTTGGCTGACATCCCTGCTCAAGCGCTAAAGCAAACAGGCCACGTCGAAACACTCCAAGAAAAAGCCCCGAACCAGTCGGGGCTTGGTACTGCCGAGCACGCCGCCCAAGCGGCATCCGTATCAGCAGGAGTAGTACAGATCGAATTCCACCGGGTGGGTGGTCATGCGCACCTTGTTCACCTCTTCCATCTTGAGGGCGATGAAGGCGTCGATCCAGTCGTTCGAGAACACGCCACCACGGGTCAGGAATTCGCGGTCCTTGTCCAAGTGGGCCAGGGCTTCGTCGAGGCTGGCGCACACGGTCGGGATCTTGGCATCTTCCTCGGGCGGCAGATCATAGAGGTTCTTGTCGGCGGGATCGCCGGGGTGAATCTTGTTCTGGATGCCGTCCAGGCCCGCCATCAGCAGCGCGGCGAAGCACAGGTAGGGGTTGGCGATGGGGTCGGGGAAGCGGGTCTCGATGCGGCGGGCCTTGTCGGAGGCGACGAAGGGCACGCGGATCGAAGCGGAACGGTTCTTGGCAGAGTAGGCCAGCTTCACCGGCGCTTCGAAATGCGGCACCAGACGCTTATAAGAGTTGGTGCCGGGGTTGGTGATGGCGTTCAGAGCCTTGGCGTGCTTGATGATGCCGCCGATGTAGTAGAGCGCGGTTTCAGACAGGCCGGCATAGCCGTTACCCGCGAACAGGTTCTTGCCGTCCTTCCAAATCGACTGGTGCACGTGCATACCGGAGCCGTTGTCGCCGACGATCGGCTTGGGCATGAAGGTGGCGGTCTTGCCGTACTGGTGCGCGACGTTATGCACCACGTACTTCAGGACCTGGGTCAGGTCGGCGCGGCGCACCAGGGTGCCGAACTTGGTGCCGATCTCGTTCTGGCCGGCAGTCGCCACTTCGTGGTGGTGCACTTCGACTTCGACGCCGCACTGCTCCAGGGCCAGGCACATGGCGGCGCGGATGTCGTTGAAGGAATCGACGGGGGGCACGGGGAAGTAACCGCCCTTGACCATCGGACGGTGGCCGATGTTGCCGCCTTCGAACTTCTCGGCGGTGGCCCAGGCGGCCTCTTCGGAGTAGATCTTCACGAAGCAGCCGGACATGTCGGTCTTCCACTCGACGGAGTCGAAGATGAAGAACTCGGGCTCGGGACCGAAATAGGCGGTATCGCCCAGACCGGAAGACTTCAGATACGCCTCGGCGCGCTTGGCGATGGAGCGCGGGCAGCGGTCATAGCCGCGGCCATCGGTCGGATCGACCACATCGCAGGACAGCACCAGCGTGGTTTCATCGAAAAACGGATCGATGAAAGCGGTATCGGGGTCCGGCATCAGCAGCATGTCAGACGCCTGGATGCCCTTCCAACCCGCGATCGAAGAGCCATCGAATGCGTGGCCGTTTTCAAACTTTTCTTCATCGACGGTGTGCGCGGGCACGCCGACGTGCTGCTCCTTGCCGCGGGTGTCGGTGAAGCGGAAATCGACGAACTTGACGTCGTTTTCCTTCATCATCTTCAGAACGTCCTGAACAGTAGCCATATTGCAGAGTCTCCCAAACGGATACCGGCGGTGCCGGAAACACAAAAAAAGCAAAACGGACAGGCTTGAGCAGAAAGCGTGCCAATGTTTACAAACATGCCTTGGCATTGTGCCACAAAGGCATCGCCACGAAAGCCCGGCATGAAACCGCAGCGCGAGCGCACCACAAAGGTGCATTCACCACACTGGTGCGCACCATAGTGGCGCACTAAGCGCTTGCGCGCCCGGGCCAAAGCGGCTGCGCTATACTTCGGAGTCCGACTCCATTCATGCAGGGATACGCGCCACCATGGGAAAACTGACCGATCTGCTGCAATTGGCCCACGACCGCGGCCACGCCTTGGGACTCCCCTATGCCGGGGCGCTCACCCCCGGCGAAGCGAGCAAGGTGCTCGAACTTGCCCCCGGCGCCAAGCTCGTCGATGTGCGTACCCGCGCCGAGCTAGACTGGGTGGGACGCATCCCTGGCGCCGTCGAAATCGAATGGAACCATTATCCGGGGGGCACGCCCAATCCAAACTTTCTAGCCCAACTAAAGCGCCAGGTCGATCAAGAAGCGCTGGTATTGTTCATCTGCCGCAGCGGCGTGCGTTCGGATCATGCCGCACGCGCCGCCACGGCAGCTGGCTACACGGCCTGCTACAACGTGCTCGAAGGTTTCGAGGGCGACAAGGATGCCCTCGGCCAGCGCAACAAGATCGGCGGCTGGCGCCACGCCGGGCTCCCCTGGTACCAAAGCTGACTGCCTCCCCTGTTGTTGCCGGGCGCCGCGCCCGGCCTTGCTGCCACGAAGAACCATGACGAACCCGCTGCCTTTTGACGCCTACAACTTACTTTCCGACGCAGAATGCCAGACGCGCATCCGCGCCGCCCGCGCCCAATTGGGGAAAGAAGTGGTATTGCTCTGCCACCACTATCAGCGTGCCGACATCTATCAACACGCGGATCTGACCGGCGACTCGCTCAAGCTCTCGCGCCTGGCGGCGCAGACCGACTCCCCCTACATCGTCTTTTGCGGCGTGCACTTCATGGCCGAAGTGGCGGACATGATGTCCAAGCCCAGCCAAACCGCCATCCTGCCCGACCTGGCCGCTGGCTGCTCCATGGCCGACATGGCCAATCTCGCCAAGGTGGAGCGCTGCTGGCGGGAGCTGGGCGAAGTGCTAGACGTAGAGCAGGAATTCACCCCGGTCACCTACATCAATTCGGCGGCCGACCTGAAGGCATTCTGCGGCGCGCACGGCGGCATCGTCTGCACCTCGAGCAACGCCGGCAGCATCGCCAAATGGGCGTTCACGCAACGCCCGAAGATTTTGTTCTTTCCCGACCAGCACCTCGGACGCTGGACCGGCCACAAGATGGGCATCCCCTTGGAAGACATGATGGTCTGGGACCCGGACCGCGAATATGGCGGGCTCACCCATGACCAGATCAAGAAGGCGAAGATTCTGCTCTGGAAAGGCCACTGCTCGGTGCACCAAATGTTCCAAAAGCGCCACATCGACGCCTTCCGCGCCCAGCATCCCGACGGCATCGTCATCTCTCACCCGGAATGCAATTTCGAGGTCTGCGCTGCCTCCGACCACGTCGGTTCCACCGAGCTGATCGTCAAGACCATCAAGGAAGCGCCGCCCGGCACGCGCTGGTTGGTGGGCACCGAACTCAACCTGGTGGAACGCCTAGCCCGCGAGGTGGCGCCAGAAGGCAAGATCGTCCAATTCATGGCCAGCACCATCTGCATGTGCTCGACCATGCAGCGCATCGACCCGCAGCACCTGGCCTGGACCTTGGAAAACCTGGCCGCCGGCCACGTCGTCAATCCCATCGTGGTGCCGCCCCACGAAGCCGAACTCGCCCGCCTGGCGCTCGACCGGATGCTGGCCATTTCCTAAGCCCGGCATGGACGCGGCGGATCTCATCCAGCTCATCTACTACAGCACCGCCCAGCGCGAAATGAGCGAGGCCGACTTGCTCGCCCTGCTCGCCACGAGCCGCGAGCGCAATGCGCGGCTCGGCATCACAGGCATGCTGCTCTATGGCGGCGGCGTCTTTCTGCAAGTGCTGGAAGGTCCGGCCACGGCGGTGGAGCAGCTCTACACCCGCCTAGCGCGCGACCCGCGCCACCATGGCTTGATCGAACTAGAGCGTGAGCGCATCACGGCGCGTAGCTTTCCCGACTGGAGCATGGGTTTTCAGCACCTGTCCGCCACCAGCCCAATAACGGCGCAGCTCAAAGGCGCTTTCGCGCTCGACCGGCGCGGCCAGGGCCTCGACAAACCCGGCTTGAGCCCCGGCATCGCCCTTGATCTGCTACGCCAATTCGCCCGCGCCCAGCGCTAAATGCCGATGTCCGCCCCTGTTAGCCTGCACATCGCCACCTACAACATCCACAAGGGCTTTTCCCAGTTCAATCGGCGCATGATGATCCACGAGCTGCGCGAGCGCCTGCGCAGCCTGGCGCCGGACATCGTCTTTTTGCAAGAAGTGCAGGGCCTGCATCTGGGCCACGCCCGCCGCCACTCGAACTGGCCGGCCCATGCCCAGCATCATTTCCTCGCCGAAGGCGTCTGGCCCGAGACGGCCTACGCCGAAAACCGGGTTTATGACCACGGCCACCATGGCAACGCCATCTTGTCGCGCCTGCCGATTCTCGCCAGTCACAACCAGGATGTGACGGACCTCAAGTTCGAGCGCCGCGGTCTGTTGCATTGCCGCATCGCCCTACCGGATCGGCGCGTGCTGCACTGCGTCTGCGTGCATTTATCCCTATTCGGCCGTTCGCGCCGGCGCCAGATGCACGATTTGAGCGCCTACCTCGAAAGCATCGCGCCCGCCGGCACGCCACTCATCATCGCCGGCGACTTCAACGACTGGCAAAACCGCGCCGCCGAACATTTGGCGGCCCGCCTCGGCCTGACCGAAGTCTTCGGGAACCGCCCGGTACGCAGCTTTCCCGCCGCTCTGCCGCTGTTCCGGCTCGACCGCATCTACGTGCGCGGCCTCGCCGTGGCGGAGGCGCGGGTCCATTTCGGCCCGCCCTGGTCGCAACTCTCCGATCACGCCGCGCTCTCGGCGCGCCTCATTTGCGATGCCTGAATTCATCGCCGGCAACCGCCTCACCTTGCTCAATTCCGGGCGCGAATACTTTCCTGCCCTGATCGCCGCCATCGACGCGGCTAGCCGGGAAATCTTTCTCGAAAGCTACATCTTCGCTGCCGACGCCATCGGCAACCAAGTCGCCGCGGCCCTGGCGCGCGCCGCCGATCGCAATGTCGCCGTGCGCGTCTTGGTCGATGGCTTCGGCGCCCGCGATTTTCCCGCGCAGTTCGGCGAGCGCTTACGCGCCGCCGGCGTCCAGTTTCTGATCTATCGTCAGGAGGTTGCCCGCTTTCGCCTGCGCCGGCATCGCCTGCGCCGCCTGCACCGCAAGCTCGCGGTCATCGATGCGCGCTTAGCCTTCGTCGGCGGCATCAACATCATTGCCGACGACAACGCGCCGCCGGCGCTGCGCCCGCGCTACGACTATGCAGTCCAGGTCGAAGGACCGCTCGTGCCGCACATCCGGCGCGCCATGCAGCGCATGTGGGAAATCGTCGCCTGGGCCAGCTTCAAGCGCCGCTACCGTCTGCCACCGCACGACCCCTGCCCGGACTGCCCGGTCATCGAAGGCCAGCAACGCGCCGCCTTCTTGCTGCGCGACAACATCCGCCACCGCAACGACATCGCCAACGCCTATCTCGATGCCATCCAGCAGGCCCGCGACTCGGTGCTCATCGCCAACGCCTACTTCCTGCCCGGCTGGCGTTTCCGCCATGCCCTGCGCGCCGCCGTGCAGCGCGGCGTGCAGGTCACCATTCTGCTGCAAGGGCAGACCGACCACCCCTTGCTGCATTACGCGACGCAAGCCCTCTACGGCGCCCTACTCGACGAAGGCATACGCCTCTTTGAATACCGCCGCAGCTTCCTGCACGCCAAGGTGGCGGTGATCGACGACCACTGGGCTACGGTCGGTTCTTCCAACATCGACCCGTTTAGCCTCTTGCTCGCCAAGGAAGGCAACGTCGTGGTGGATGACCACGATTTCGCCGCGGCGCTACGCCACAGCCTGGAAACGGCCATGGCCACGGGGGCCGTGGAACTCACCCGCGCCGAGCTCGGGCGCCAGTCGCTCCCCTCGCGCCTGCTGCGCTGGCTGTGTTACGGTGTCGTGCGTCTGTTCGTCGGCGCCGCCGGCTACGGCCCGCGCCACTGGCAAGGCGATACGCAATAGACGCTGGCAAGCCAGCGAGAAACGGCTACAATCAGACCGTTACCAAAGTCATAGAGCAGGGGCGTCGCATGGCAAACTGGGGGTTTGGGCTGCGCGCCAAATCGATCCTCGCGCTCGTGCTCGCCTGTCTACTGGCGCTCGCGCCCGCCGGGCTGATTGGCTACCTGGTGCTCGAAAAAGTGCGCAACCACTTCGGCGAGGCCTATGCCCGCAACTTCACCTTGCTCAAGCGCCAGAGCATTCTCGCCCCGATTTCGCGCGACTTGGCGCTATCCTTGCGCTTGGCCGACTCGCAAGTCACCCGGCAATGGCTGCGCGACGAGCACGACCCGAGCAAGAAGGCCCTCTTTTTCCGCGAGGCCGAAGGCTACCGCCAGGATTTCCGCAGCAAATCCTATTTCGTCATTAGCCAGCGCAGCCGCGGCTACTACTTCAACGACGACAAGAAGGCCGCCAGCAACACACCCCGCTACTTTCTCGACCCAAGCCAGGAGCGCGATGCCTGGTTCTTCAGCTCCATCCGCCAAGTCGAGCCCTACAACATCAACGTCAATTATGATGCCCAGCTACAACTCACCCAAGTCTGGCTCAACATCGTCGTGCGCGATGGCGAACACGTTCTCGGACTTGCCGGCACGGGCTTGGACCTCAGCGATTTCCTCAAAGAATTCATCGCCACCGATGCAGCGGGCATCACACCGATGATCATCGCCAAAAACGGGGCCATTCAGGCGCACCGCAACCCCGAGCTGATCGCCACCAATCAAGCCGCGACCGCTGCCCGCCCGGAACAGACACTCGCCGGCCAGCTTCGTCCCGGCCCCGAACAGGAAGCGCTCGCCGCGGCCATGGCGCGTGCCGAGGCCCACCCACAGGAAGTCGCGCTCTTGCGCGCCCACATGGACGGGCGCGAGCAGCTGCTGGCGCTCTCCTACATGCCGGAACTGAAGTGGCATGTCGTCACCGCCATGGACCTCGAAGCGGCCCAAGTCATCGACCGCGGCTGGCTCCACACCGCCATCGCCGCCCTGGTACTGCTCTTAGGCATCCTCTTGCTGGCTTTCGCCTATGCGGTCGAACGGCTCGTGCTGCGCCCTTTGCAACGCCTGCAACAATCGGCCACGGCGCTCGCCCAGGGCCATTACGAGGTCGCGCTGCCGCCGCCCAGCCGCGATGAACTCGGCGACCTCAGCCAAGCCTTCGCCAGCATGGCCAAGCAGATTCGCAGCCACACCGAAGACCTCGAAGCCAAGGTCCAGGCCCGCACGCAAGCGCTCGAAGCCGCCAACCAAGCCATGCAGCGCGCGCACAAGCAGATCAACGACTCGATCGACTACGCCAGCCTGATTCAAAAGGCCATCCTACCGAATCAACCCATGCGCGAGCTGCTCGGACCGCACCACTTCGTCCTCTGGCGCCCACGCGACGTGGTCGGTGGCGATTTCTACGTGTTTCGCAACGTCGGCGCGCGCTACCTGCTCGGCGTCGTCGATTGCGCCGGACATGGCGTGCCGGGCGCGCTGATGACCATGCTCGCCCGGGCCGCGCTCGACCACGCCATGAATCAGGCAGGCATCGCCGCCCCCGCCGCCATCTTGACCCAGACCGATGCAACGATGCGCGCCATGCTGCAAGACTGCGAGCTACCACGCGCCATCGCCACCAATATGGACATCGGCCTCGTGCATGTAGACCGGGAAGCCGGCCTGTTGCGTTTTGCCGGCGCCAAGATCGGGCTGTACTGGAGCAACGGCCAGGAAGTCGGCGAATACAAGGGCGGACGCCGCGCCATCGGCGACCGGCGCGTTGGCAGCTACGCGGACACGGAAATCCCGCTACAGCCGGGTATCACCTACTACC
This sequence comes from Azovibrio sp., assembly GCA_026414665.1. GTDB lineage: Bacteria > Pseudomonadota > Gammaproteobacteria > Burkholderiales > Rhodocyclaceae > Azovibrio. Next base: position 21,314 of record JAOAIO010000004.1, on the reverse strand, counting down.
TCACCACCGACGGCTTCCTCGACCAAGCCGGCGGCGAGCTCGGCTACGGCTTTGGCAACACCCGTTTCGCCGCCTTGCTGCGCGCTCACGCCCGGCTGCCCATGGCTGAACAGGCGCGCGCCCTGGATCGTGCTCTGGCCGAGTACCAAGGGGACTACCCCCAACGTGACGACATCACGATACTATCCTTCCGCTTCGACTAAACAGGACGCCCATGGCCACGATCGACCTCTTCCAACTGCGCGAGCATTTCAACGAAAGCCGCATCCTGCTCTGCTTCAACGGCCCCATTTCCCGCAGCTTGATCGAGGAAATCGGCAATGCCTTGAAAAATTATCTACAGGCCGACAACGCCCAACCTTCGGCGGCCATGGACGTGTTCAGCGTCTATGTCGAATTGACCCAGAACATCCGCCATTACGCCCTCGCGCACGATTACGACGAGCTACAAGGCTCGGCCACCGTTGTCGTGGCGCGGGACGAGGATGGCCGCTACCTCGTCCAAGCCGGCAACATGGTCGAACACGCCGATGGCGAGGCCCTGCTGGCTCGGATCTCGGCCTTGGCGCGAATGGACAAGGCCGAGCTCAAAGCCGCCTACAAGGCCCAGCTGCGCCAGCCCCGCGCCGAAGACGCCATAACCGGCGCGGGACTTGGCCTCATCGATGTTGCCCGCAAGTCCGCCCGACCCTTACGCGCCAGTCTGTCGCGCATCGGCGCGCGACACGCCTTCTTTAGCCTGTGCGCCACCATCTGATGCTCCGGTAAAGCCCATGAACGATCTCGACATCCCTGCAAGCCAATCCACGCCTTACGTCAGCACCCGCTGGGAGGCGGGCCTCGTCAGCATGACTGGCGACTCATACCCGGAAAACTCCTTTGAATTCTTCCGTGACGTGATTGCCTGGATCGAGGCCTATCTAGCCCAGGGCGACATGCCCTTACGCCTCGAATTGCGCCTCGTCTATATGAACACCAGTTCGGTCAAGGCCATGATGGATATCTTCGACCTGCTCGAAGCCGCGCACGCCAAGGGCCGCCCGGTGCGCGTAGACTGGTTCTACGATCCGCGCAACGAGCGCGTCGTCGATCTCGCCGACGAATTCCGCGAGGATTGCAGTTTTCCCTTCGAAATCGCCCCAGATGGCCGCTAAGCCTTACTCCGCTCTGGCCGAACACGAGCTCGTCGCGCACATTGAAGCCCTGCTCGCCGACCCTGCCCATGCCGATAACCCGCTCAAGGCGCCGCTCGCAGCCCTCTTCGCCTCGCACGCCGCGCAGCAAGAGCGGCTCGAACGGCTAGTGCGCATTTCCGATGGCTATCACCTGCTCACCCGCAACCGCAGCGTCAGCCTCGCCGAACAATACGACCGGCAACTGCGTCGCCTGGAAAAGCTAGCGCGCATCTCGGATCGCTACCAGAACAGCCTGCGCGAATTGAGCGAAGCCTTGAAAGACGCCGCCCTACGCGACCCACTCACCGGCCTGGGCAACCGCCGCTTCCTCATGGAGCGCATCAAGGAAGAGAACGAGCGGGCGAACCGCAAAGCCACCCCCTACGCCCTCGTCATTCTGGACGTAGACCACTTCAAGCGCATCAACGATCGTTTCGGTCACGAAGCCGGCGACACCGCCTTGAGCCGCATCGCCCAGACCTTGCAAGAGACGCTGCGCGAATACGACCTATGCGGCCGCTGGGGCGGCGAAGAATTCCTCATCCTGATGCCGGAAACCCCGCTCACGGCCGCCGAGCAGGTCGCCGAACGGGTGCGACAGCACATCGCCGACCTCGACTTTCCCTTCTTCGCGCACCGCACGCCGCACATCACCGTGAGCCTGGGTCTCGCCCAGCACCAGCTCGGAGAAACCTATTCAGACACTTTGAACCGCGCCGACTGCGCCTTGCTGGCCGCCAAGTCGGCCGGGCGCAACCGTAGCATCAGCGCCTGAATCGGGCGCCCACACCTGCCCCCGGCAACGCGGGATGCAGGCAAAATCCCAAGCGCCCAGCGCCCAGGCCCAGACCTCGGCCACGCTGGCCTGCGCCAACTCGGGCGGCGGCCGCTGCCCGAGAAACGCCAGCGCCGCCACCAGATTCGCCGCCGCCTGCTCCGGCGCCAAGGCCGGGGCCCGGGTTTGCTTGGACAACTTCTCCCCGGCCGCATGGGTCGCCACCGGCACGTGCGCATAGCGGGGCTGGGGATAGCCAAGGCAACGCTGCAAGAAAATCTGGCGCGGCGTCGAATCGAGCAAGTCGGCGCCGCGCACCACATCGCTGATGCCCTGCATGGCATCATCGACCACCACCGCGAACTGATAGGCAAACTGGCCATCGCCGCGCAACAGCACGAAATCGCCGACCTCCTGCGGCAAGCACTGGCGCACTGGCCCCTGGACGCGGTCCACGAATGTCACCTCGCCCGTCACCTTGAGCCGCCAAGCCCGCGCCGCGCGGCCCGGCGGCAAGCCTAGGCGGCAGGTGCCGGGATAAAGCCGAGCGCCATCGACCCCGATCTGCGCGCTCAAGGCGGCGATCTCCTGACGCGAGCAGGCGCACGCATAAGCCAGCCCCGCCGCCCGCAAGCCATCGAGCGCCGCCCGGTAGGCCTCCAACCGGGTACTCTGCCACAGCACCGGTCCATCCCAAGCAAAGCCGTGCGCCTCGAGGCAAGCCAGGATGGATTCGGCCGCGCCGGGCACGCTGCGCGGCGCATCCACATCCTCGATGCGCACCCACCACTCGCCGCCGTGCGCACGGGCATCGAGACAGGACGCCAGCGCCGCCACGAGCGAGCCGAAATGCAACGGCCCGGTCGGACTCGGCGCGAAACGGCCACGATAAACCGGCGCGGCAGAATGAGGCGAAACGGACATGCCGCGAGTTTACCGGCATCCGCGCCCGCTTGCTCACGCGCCGCGCCAAGGTCCGCGCCAAGGCGTTAGGGAGAAAGTCGATAGGCGACTCACGCAGCTCCCCACCGCCTCCCGAGACAGCGGCGGCGGCGCACCGCTTTCATGCTCGGGGGCGTGCAAACCGATCATGATGGGTTACAATCGCTCTCCTTCGGGTGCCCGTATGCCGTTCCGGCGTGCGGGTGAAACGGGAAGTCCGGTGCCGCTGAAACGCCTTTTCAGCCATTCCGGCGCAGCCCCCGCTGCTGTGAGCCTGACGACGCTATTTCAACGCCACTGTGTCCGACACGGGAAGGCATAGCGAAGGATGACGGCGAGCCAGAAGACCGGCCCGAAGTCGATGCCGCGCGACTCCCCGGGGTGAGGGAAGCCAGGCGGGTTCGCCGCCTTCTCCCTCATCCCTTTGACATAGCGCTTGTTTAAACTCGGGTGAGGGTTTTATGCACATCATGGAAGGCTTTTTGCCGCTGCCGCATGCGTTGGCATGGACGGCAGCATCGGCCCCAGCGCTGCTCTGGGGCACCGTCAAACTCAAGCAACGGCTCGCCGCCGCGCCGCAAGAGCGTATGTTGCTCGGTGTCGCCACGGCGTTCGCTTTCGTACTTTCGGCCCTAAAGCTGCCATCGCTGACCGGCAGCAGCTCCCACCCCACCGGCGTCGGTCTGGGCGCGCTCTTGTTCGGGCCGCTCGCCATGGTCCCCGTCGCCTTCGTGGTCCTTACCTTCCAAGCTTTGCTACTGGCGCACGGCGGCCTTACCACCCTGGGCGCGAATTTGTTTTCGATGGGCATCGCCGGGCCTGGCATCGCCTATCTCGCCTTCCGGCTGCTGCGCCGCCTCGGCCTCGCACCCGCGGTGTTCGCCGCCGCAGCCCTCGGCAATCTCACCACCTATGTCGTGACTGCGCTGCAACTGGCGCTGGCCTTTCCAGACGCCACCGGCGGGGTGTTCGCCGCCTTCATCAAATTCGCCGGCATCTTTGCCTTGACCCAGGTGCCGCTCGCCCTCGTCGAAGGCATGCTCACCGTGGTCATCGTCAATGCGCTACAGCGCTTCAACGCCGAAGAACTGCGCCTGTTGCCGCTTGGCCAGGCAAGAGAAAGCAACTAAGGCTTGCCCCATGAAACGCCAGAATCTGCTGCTCATCTGCCTTGCAGCGCTGCTCGTGGCGCTGCCCCTTTATCTCGTGCCGGCGCCGGAAGCCGGCGCCGGCGGCGAGGCCGGTGAAGCCTTCGCCGGCACCGATAGCCAGGCGCAAGCCGCCATCGCGGCGCTCGCCCCCGACTACACGCCATGGTTCGCGCCACTCTTCGAGCCGCCCGGCGGCGAGGTAGAAACCCTGCTATTCGCCCTGCAAGCGGCGCTGGGCGCCGGCTTTATCGGCTTTTGGCTGGGTGGCGCGCTGATGCGCGAGCGCCTGCGCCGCGACACCCAAGCTGCCAACACGCAAGGTCCGCGCCGTGCTGATTGACAGCATCGCCGCACAAAGCCGCTGGCGCCGGGTGAGTCCCGCAGCCAAAACCGGCTTCGCGCTCGCCGGCCTGCTCGCGGCGCTGCTCGCCGATTCGGCGCCCGTGACCTTTGGCCTGGCACTCGCATTCGCCCTCATCACCTGCTATGGCGCCGGCGTGCCGGCGCGGCTTTGGCTGCGGGTGGCGTGCTTGCCGCTCGGCTTCCTCGCGCTCGGCGTGCTGCCGCTCGCGTTCAGCTGGGCGCCAGCCACGGGTTGGCACTGGGCCCCGGATGCCGGCACGCGCATGGCCGAGGTGCTCGGCCGCGCCGCGGCCGCGTCGACCGCGCTGCTTTTGCTCGTGCTGAGCACCCCGCTCGCCGATTTGTTCGACCTGCTGCGCCGCATGCGTTGCCCGACCGTACTACTCGATGTGATGCACGTCGCTTACCGGATGCTGGCCGTGCTCAGCGTCTCGACCGCCGACATGCAGCGCGCCCAAGCCGCCCGGCTCGGCCATGTCTCGACCTGGCATAGTCTGCGCTCGCTCGGGTTGCTGCTCGCTTGTCTGCTATGCGAAACCTGGCGCCGCGCGCGTGACTTGGAGCGCGCCGCCGCCGCGCGCAATGGCGCCGACGGCTTACGCTTTTTGTCTGCCACGCCTGCGCATCCTTGGCGCGATGCCAGCATTGCCCTCGTCGCAAGCAGCGCCTTGCTCGCCGTCGTGCTCGGAGCCCGGCTGTGACCCCGCTGCTCGAAGCCCGGCACCTTCGCTATGCATACCCGGATGGCCGCCAAGCGCTGCGCGACTGCTCGCTTAGCATTGCTGCCGGCAGCCGCAATGTCCTGCTAGGCGCCAACGGCGCCGGCAAAACCACTTTGCTACAGCATTTCAACGGTCTGCTGCGCCCCACAAGCGGCGAGCTGCGGCTTGACGGCCAACCTTTCGATTACAGCCGCGCCGGGCTCGCGGCGCTGCGCCGCCGGGTCGGCCTCGTGTTCCAAAACCCAGAAGCGCAGCTGCTCGCGCCCACCGTCGCGGCAGATGTCTCCTTCGGCCCGCTGAATCTCGGCCTGCCGCCCGCCGAGGTGCGCCAACGCACGGCCTTTGCCTTGGCGGCGGTGGGGCTCACGGCGCTCGCCGAACGGCCAGTGCAGCACTTAAGTCACGGCCAGAAAAAGCGAGCCTGCATCGCCGGCGTGCTGGCCATGTCACCCGATCTCATCCTGCTGGATGAGCCCATGGCTGGCCTAGATGCCGCGATGCAAGCCGAACTCATCGCCGTGCTCGACCGACTCGCGGCAGAAGGCGTGAGCTTGCTGGTCTCGACCCATGACGTGGATTTCGCCTATCGCTGGGCGGATACCCTCTACCTGCTTGAAGACGGCTGCTGCACTGCCGCCTTCGCCGCTGACGCATGGCCAGAGCAGCTCGCCGTGCTCCGCGCCGCCGGCCAGCCGCAGCCGGCCGTGCTATCGCTCTACCAGCAGCTTAGCGAGCGCGGCCTCGCCGCCGCGCCGCGGCTACCGCGTAGTTTCGACGAACTCCTGGCGGCCTTGCCGCGCAAAGCTGCCGCACCTTGCGAGGAATGCTCCGAATGCCTGGAAAAATCTGGTTTGTCGGCGCCGGTCCCGGCGACCCCGACTTGATCACCGTCAAGGGGCGACACTTGCTCGAACAGGCCGGCGCGGTGCTGTTCGCCGGCTCGCTCGTAGACCGGGCCGCCACCCTGTATGCCCCGCCTGGCTGCGACATCCGCGACTCGAAGGACATGACGCTCGAAGCCATGGTGGACTGGCTCAGCGCGGCCGCCGCGCGACATGCCACCGTGGTTCGCCTGCAAACCGGCGACCCGGGCTTATATGGCACGCTCATCGAACTCACCCGACCGCTCACCGCCGCCGGCATCGAATGGGCCGTCGTGCCTGGGGTATCGTCGGCGATGGCGGCGATGGCGGCAGCGCGCGAGACCTTGACCCTACCGGAAGTGACCCAGACCGTCATCTTCACCCGGGTTGCCGGCCGCACACCGATGCCGCCGGGCGAAGACCTCGCCGCGCTCGCGGCGCACAAGACGACGCTGTGCATCTACCTGTCGATCACCTTGCTGCACAAGGTGCAGGATGCGCTACGCGCCGCCGGCTGGCCCGAGACGGCGCCAATACTGGTGGTGCAAAAAGCGTCCTGGCCCGGCGAGGAAAAGATCGTGCGCGGCACGCTCGCCGACATCAAGCAAAGATGCCAGGCGGAGAAAATCGCCAGCCAAGCCATGATCGTAGCCAGTCCCACTCTGGGCGCCGCGGACTGGCCGGAACTGGCGCGCTCGAAACTGTATGACCCGGCCTTTGCCCACCGTTTTCGTTCCGCCACCCTCGCCCCGGAGCCCTCCGCATGACGCCAGCCCCTTTGCCATGCACCCCGCACGTCAGTCTCTGTGCCCCGGCGGCCACGCTAAATCGCCAGGCGGCCGCGCTGCCCAGGAGCCGATGAAGATGCCGCACGACACGACATATCTGCTCGTCTGCCATGGCTCGCGCGGCCCGGCGGGCAATCACGAGACCTATGCCTTCGCCGAGCGCTGGCGCGCCGAACACCCGGATTGGCGGATCGAGGTCTGCTTCATCGAACATGCCGACGTGCTGCTCGCCGAGGGCCTCGACCGGGCCGCCGCGCAAGCCCGCCGGGTCATCGTCATCCCGTTCATCCTCAATGCCGCCGGCCACGTCAAGATGGAGCTACCCGCCGCCTTGGCCCGCGCCCGAGAACGCCACCCGCAGGTAGCGTTTTACCTCACCCGGCACTTGGGCATGGGCCAGGAGATGTACACCATTCTCGCCGAGCAGCTTGCCCGACAATTGCAAAGTCTCGCCATGCCTGACCCGCGCACGACCGGCATCATCTTGCTCGGACGCGGCTCTTCCGACGCGGGCGCCAACGGCGAGCTGGCCAAGATGGCGCGCTGGATCTACGAAGCCCATGCGCACGAACTCGTAGACCTGGCCTTTACCGGCATCACCTGGCCGCGCCTAGAAACCGTCGTGCAGCGCCAGGTGAAGCTGGGCATGATGCAGATCGTGATCTTGCCGGTCTACCTCTTTACCGGCGTGCTCATTGAGCGCATCCGTGAACAGGTGGCGCGGCTGCGCCAGCAGTATCCGCACGTCGCGTTTGCCTTGGGCAGCCACTTTGGCTTCGACCCCGGCATCTTCGCGCTCCTCGATCAGCGCATCGCTGAACAGGCAAGCGGCGAGCGCATGCTCGAATGCGATGGCTGCAAGTACCGTGCGCTCGCCGAAGCGGAACACCTGCACGACCACAGCCACACCGGCAGCGCCCACCCGCACGATCACCCGCACGATCACCCGCACGATCATCCGCACCCCCATGCTTGAACCCCAACTGCAACCATGACCCTTGCCATCACCGAACAATTGACGGCCGCCGGCCGCGCCATCGAACACGACTCCTTCGCCATCATCGATGCCGAAGCCGGCCCGCACGCCTATAGCGCCGAACAATGGCCACTGGTGCGGCGCATGATCCATGCCAACGCCGATTTCGACTTCAACGGCCTGACCGCCTTTCACCCCGATGCGATAACCGCCGGCATCCGCGCCATCCGCCAAGGCGGCACGCCCATCGTCGCCGACGTGGAAATGATCTGCGTCGGCCTGTCGCGGCCCCGTCTCGCGCATTTCGGTCTGAGCGCACACCACTACATCGCCGACCCGGACGTGATCGCCGCCGCCCAGGCCGAAGGCACCACCCGCGCCGTGCAAGCCATGCGCAAGGCGCAGCGCCTCGGTATCCTCGAAGGCGCCATCGTCGGCATCGGCAACGCGCCCACGGCGCTGCTCGAACTCATACGCCTGATCCAAAACGAAGGCGTGCGCCCGGCTTTGGTGCTGGGGATGCCGGTCGGCTTCGTCGCCGCGGCCGAATCCAAGGCCCTGCTGATGCAGCTCACCGAAGTGCCCTGGATCGCCATCCAAGGCCGCAAGGGCGGCTCCACCCTGGTGGTCGCCGCCCTCCATGCGCTCCTTGCTCTGGCCGAAGCCCAAGCGCAGGCGGCATGACGGCACACGCGCCCAGCCCTGACGCGCCAGCTGCGCCGCCCTCCGCCAAGGTACGCAAGGGCGATGGCAGGCGCGCGCGTGGCAACCGCACCGGCTTTACCACGGGCGCCTGCGCCGCCGCCGCGGCCCGCGCCGCCGCCTTGGGCGTGTTGTGCGGCCGGGTGCCGGAAACGGTGTCATGCCAGCTCCCGAATGGCCAGGAAGTGCGCTTTGCGGTGCACGCTGGCGAGGTGCTCGAAGCCGGCACATGCGCGCGCGCCGTGGTCGTCAAGGATGCCGGCGACGACCCCGACGCCACCCATGGCGCCCACATGACGGCGGAGGTGCGCGTCTTGCGCCATCATGCCGGCGAAATCGTGCTCAAAGGCGGCGTAGGGGTCGGGGTCGTCACCAAGGAAGGGCTGGGGCTCGAAGTCGGCGGCCCGGCCATCAACCCGGTGCCCCGGCGCAACATCGCCGACAATCTGCGCGCCGTGGCCGGCGAGCTGCTCGCTGCCGATGGGTTGGAAGTCACGCTCTCCGTGCCCGGCGGCGCCGACATGGCGAAAAAGACCTTGAACGCGCGGCTTGGCATCTTGGGCGGCATTTCCATCCTCGGCACGACCGGCATCGTGCGCCCCTATTCCACCGCCGCCTTCCGCGCCAGCGTCATCCAGGCCATCGACGTGGCGGCGCGGCAAGGCCAGACGAGCGTGGTGTTCACCACCGGCGGCCGCACCGAGAAATTCGCCATGGGCCAGTTGCCGGAACTCGACGAAGCCTGCTTCGTGCAAATGGGCGATTTCGTCAAAGCCGCCTTTAGCCGCGCCATCAAGCGCCAGTTGCCGCGCATCTACGTCGGCGCCATGGTCGGCAAGCTCACCAAGATGTGCCAGGGCCTGGCCGTGACGCACGCCTGGAAGGCGGAAGTGGACCGCGACATCCTCGCCGCCGCGGCCGCCGAAGTCGGCGCCCCGGAGGACCTGATCGCGGAAATCCGCGCGGCTGAAACGGCGCGCTTTGCCGCCGAGCGCCTCGCCGCCTTGGGCCTGTCGGTCGGCTTCCATCGCTGCCTGGCCGCCCGCGCCATTCGGACGCTCAAGCGCCAGTACCCCGGCCCTTACCAGCTGGCCGTGCTGGTATGCGATTTCGAAGGCCGCTACATCTGCCGCGTCGACGAAACGGAGCTCGGCGCATGACCCCCCAAGCGTATCGCCCAGACATCCCGCCCCCGCGGCGTCGCGCCGCCGCCCGCCCCCTGGAGGGACAACGATGAAGCGCATCCACATCCTCGGCATTCTCGACGACGGCTGGGAAGGACTCAACGCGCGCGCCCGCGCCCTGCTCGCCGAGGCCGACCTGGTGATCGGCGTCGGCCGCACGCTCGAACGGGTACGCCCGCATCTCGCCGCGCATGCGGCCGTGCGCGACATGGATGGCGCGCTCACGCAAGCGCCGACCTGGGCCGCAGCGGCGCAGGCCGCCGGCCAGGCCGTGGTCGTGCTAGCAACGGGCGACCCGCTTTGCCATGGCATCGGCAGCTATCTGATCGATAAGCTAGGCGGCGCCGCGCTCGAAATCGTGCCGGCGCTCTCAACGCTCCAGCTCGCCTTCGCCCGCTGGCAAAAGCCCTGGCAGGATGTGCGCATCGCCTCCTGTCACGGCCAGGACGCCGGCGAATGGCAGCCCGGCGCTCCGCCCGAGCACGGCCTGTATGCCCTGATGCGCGCCATCGCCCTGAACCCGCGGGTGTTCGCTTTCACCAGCCCGGCGAACGATCCGGCGCGCCTGGCCCGCGCCCTGCTCGCTGCCGGCTATGGCGCCGTCACGCCGCCGCCGCGCCTGTGCATCGCCAGCCGCCTGCTGCACGCCGACGAAGCCATCCATATCGACCTTACCCTCGCCGAAGTCGCCAACCTGGCCTGCCCGGCGCCCGCGGTCGTGCTCGTTGAGCACACGCCGCGTCTAGGCCCCGCCTTCGGGCTCGAGGACAGCGCCTATGCGCAGCGCACCCCCGAAAAAGGCTTGATCACCAAGCAAGAAGCACGCGCCCTATCCTTGGCCAAGCTCGCGCTACAGCCCGATGCTCGCGTCTGGGACATCGGCGCCGGCTCCGGCTCGGTCGGGCTCGAATGCGCCCGCCTGGCGCCTTTCGGCCATGTTTGGGCCATCGAAAAGAATGCCGCCGATGCCGCGCTGGCGCGCGCCAATAGCCTGCGCCTGGGCATCGGCAATTACACCCTGGTCGAAGGCAAGGCGCCCGCCGGTCTCGCCGACTGGCCCGACCCGGACGCCGTGTTCATCGGCGGCTCGGGCGGCGAGCTGCCCGAGCTGATCGCGCTCGCGCTCGCCCGGCTGCGCCCGGGCGGACGCCTCGTGATGAATTTCGTCACGCTCGAAAACCTAAGCACGGCCTTGCAGGTCTTGGCCAGCCAAAGCGCCGTCTGGGACGTGGTGCAGCTGCAAGCCAGCCGCAGCCAGCCCATCCTGCACATGCACCGCCTGGCGGCGCAAAACCCGGTATGGGTAGTCACCGCCATCAAACCCGAGAACGACTCATGCAAGCCTCTCCGCCCCGCACTTATGGCAAATTGATCGGCGCCTCGCTCGGCCCTGGCGACCCGGAGCTGATTACCCGCCGCGCCTGGCGCGCCCTGCAATCCGGAGCGCGCTGGCTGTACCCGGTCAAAAAGGCCGAGGCGGCCTCCTATGCCCTGTCCATCGTCACCCGCGGCGGCCTCGCCGTTCCCGCCGATGCCGTGCCGCTCGTGTTTCCGATGAGCCGCGACCCGGAAGTCCTGGCGCGCGCCTGGGCGCGGGCGGCGCAACAAACGCTGGCCCTGCTCGCCGAAGGACGCGACCTGGTATTCCTCGTCGAAGGCGATGCCTCGACCTTCGCCACCTTCGGCCATCTCGCCCGTGTGGTGCGCGAGCTAGCGCCAGAAGTCGAGGTCGAGACCATTCCCGGCGTCGCCTCCTTCGCCGCCGCCGCGGCCCGGACCGACATGACGCTGGCCGAAGAAGACGACACCTTGGCCATCATCCCCGCCGCTTACGGCATCGAGGTCATCGAAGGATTGCTCGATGCCTTCGATACCTTGGCCTTGCTCAAGGTCAAGCCGCTCCTGCCCGACCTCATCGCCCTGCTGACCCGCCGCGGCCTGCTCGAGCACGCGGTATTCGTCGAAAAGGTCGGCGCCCCCGATGAGCGTATCGTGCGCAACCTCGCCGACCTTGCCGATGTGCCGGCGCATTACCTATCCTTGCTGCTCGTGCGTAACCCCTACCGCCCACGCCGCGCCTTGCTACGCGGCTGCCGCGCACGCCGCAGCGCGCCGGCGCAGCAACCCGGAGACGCGCCATGAACATCGCCGTCGTCGCCATCACCCGGCACGGCATCAGCCTCGCCGGCCGCGTCGTCGCCGCCCTGCCCGGCGCGCAATTGTTCGCCCCAGAAAAGTTCCGCGCCGAAGCCGAAGCCGCCGTCGCCGGCCAAGCCGGCAGCCAAGCGCACTGCTACGCCGGCAAGGTCGGCGAGCAGATCCCGGCGCTTTTCGCCGGCTTCGATGCGCTCGTCGCCATCGTGTCGCTCGGCGCCGTGGTGCGCTTGATCGCGCCGCACCTCGAGAGCAAGGAGCGCGACCCGGCCGTGGTCGTGCTCGATGAAGCCGGGCGCTTTGCCATTCCCGTGCTCTCCGGCCATCTCGGCGGCGCCAACCGCCTGGCCGGCCATCTCGCCACCGCCTTGGGCGCCACAGCGGCGCTGACCACGGCCTCCGATGCCCGAGAAACCATCGCCGTGGATTTGCTCGGCCGCGAGCTGGGCTGGAAATTCGAAGCAAGCCACGCCGAAATCGTGCATTGCAGCGCCGCCATGGTGAATGACGAACCGGTGGCGCTGGTGCAAGAAACGGGCAGTTCCGACTGGTGGCGCGGCCATGCCAACGGCCGTAGCGGACCCTTGCCGGCCAATGTCAGCTTGTTTTCCCGCCTCGAGGCGGTGCCGCTCGAACGCTATGCGGCGGTGCTCTGGATCAGCGACCGGCCCATGCCGGCGGCGCTCGCGCCGCGCCTGGCGGGCCGCTGCGTCGTGTATCGACCATGAAGATCGCCCTCGGACTAGGCTGCGACCGCGGCACCCCGGCCGCCACTTTGACCCAGGCTATCGCCGAAGCCCTCGCCGCATGTGGGGCGCGCTGGCATCAGATCGCCGCCGTCGCCTCGATCGATCTGAAAGCCGACGAGCCGGGCTTGGCTGAGCTCGCCGCGACGCAAGGCTGGCAGATTCACTTTTATCCGGCGGCGGCGCTCGCGCGCGTCAGCGTACCCAACCCCTCCGAAACCGTGCGCCGTCACACCGGCACGCCGTCGGTGAGCGAGGCCGCCGCCCTGCTCGCGGCCGGCGCCGACGCGAGCGCTCTGCTCATCGAAAAACACAAGCTGCGCGGCCCCGACGGCCGCCATGCCACCGTTTCCATCGCCAAGATTCCCCACTGAGGTTTTGCGCATGAATGCAACATTTACCCACCCCGGCAAGATCATGCTCGTCGGCCTCGGCCCAGGCAGCCATGAGCATCTCACCGCCCGCGCCCGCGCCGCCATCGCCGAAGCCGATACGGTGATCGGCTACGCCACCTACATCCGCCTGCTCACCGATCTCCTCGACGGCAAGGAAGTCGTGAAAAAAGGCATGACCGAAGAGCTCGACCGCGCCATCGAAGCGCTCGAACGTGCGCAGCAAGGCAAGAAAGTCGCGCTGGTCTCATCAGGCGATGCCGGCGTGTATGGCATGGCCGGCCCAACCTTCGAGGTGCTATTCCAAGCGGGTTGGACGCCGGACTCCGGCATCGAGGTCGAGATCATCCCGGGCGCCTCCGCCATCAATAGCTGCGCCGCCCTGGTCGGCGCGCCGCTCACCCACGATTTTTGCGCCATTTCGCTCTCCGACCTGCTCACCCCCTGGCCCGTCATCGCCCGGCGCCTGGACGCGGCGGCCTATGCCGATTTCGTCGTCGCGCTCTACAACCCCAAGAGCGGCCGGCGCACGCGCCAGATCGAGGAAGCGCAGCGCATCTTCCTGCGCCACCGCGCGCCTGATACGCCAGTGGCCATCGTCAAATCCGCCTACCGCCCCAAGCAGCGCATCGAATTCACCACGCTCTTGGCCATGACGGAAGCGGAAATCGGCATGTTGTCTACCGTGCTGATCGGCAACTCCCACACCTTCATCCAGCATGGCCGCATGGTCACGCCGCGAGGCTATGCCAACAAATACGAACTCCATGCCGGCGAACGCGAGACCCGCGCCGGCGAACAGGCTGGCCACTCGCTTGCCAGCGGGCTCGAAGGTTGGCTCGCCACGATCCGCAGCAGCGGCAAAAGCGCGCCGGACCTGGCACGCGAGTATCGTTTGCCGGTCGAATACATCGATGCGCTGCTGCGCCACCCCACCCCTGACTCCCCTGCCGGAATTTGAACGACGATGCACACCCCCCCAGCACTTGGCTCGGTCGCCTTGGTCGGCGCCGGCCCCGGCGACCCGGAACTCCTCACCCTCAAGGCATTGCGCCGCCTCGAAGCCGCGCAAGTCGTGGTGCACGACCATCTCGTCGGCGCCGCCATCTTGGACATGATCCCGGTCGGGGTCGAACGCATCTATGTCGGCAAGAAAGCCTCGCACCACACCTTGCCGCAGGAGGAAATCAGCGCCCTCTTACTGCGCCTGGCACGCGCCGGCAAGCGGGTCGTGCGGCTCAAGGGCGGCGACCCCTTCGTGTTCGGCCGTGGTGGCGAAGAAATGGAGACGCTCTTGGCTGCCGGCATCACCGTCGAGATCGTGCCCGGCATCACCGCGGCGCTCGGCGCCGGCGCCGCCTTCGGCTTTCCTCTGACGCACCGCGACCACGCCCAGAGCTGCGTATTCGTCACCGGCCACCTCAAGGACCACAGCGTCAATCTCGACTGGCCGGCGCTCGCCCGGCCACAGCAGACGCTCGTGTTCTACATGGGCATGGCCGGACTCGATACCATCGTGACGCAGCTACAGGCGCACGGCCTCGCGCCAGACACGCCCGCCGCCCTGATCTACAAGGCCACCCTGCCCGAACAACGGCTTTGGCGCAGCACCTTGGCCGAGCTGCCGGATACCGCGCGCCGTCACGGCGTCAAGCCGCCCGCCCTGATCGTGATCGGCAGCGTGCTGCGCCTCGCCGCCATGGCGCCGAGGCTGCCGGAGGCGCCGGCTTTGTGGTGAAATGTCGTCCCGATCTCGATGCCCCGCGGAGCCGCCATGTCCTTGCTCGCCCCTCTTCTCCTTGCCCTTAGCCTCGTCCTGAGCACAGCCCCCAGCCATGCCGCCGGACTCGCGGGCGTATCCCCAAGCGAAGCCTCGTCCGGTCTCAAAGAAGCCCTCGTGCGCGGCGCTGATTTCGCGGTTGCTCACCTCGGGGTGGAAAACGGCTTTCTCGGCAACAAGAAAGTGCGCATCGGCCTACCCGACTCGCTCAAGGGCGCCGAAAAAGCCATGCGTGTCTTCGGGATGCAGGCCCAGGCCGACGCGCTCATCACCGCGATGAACCGCGCCGCGGAACTCGCCGTGGCCGAAGCCCGGCCCATTCTCATGGACGCCATCAGGCAGATGACGGTGAAGGACGCCAAAGACATCCTCACCGGCGGCGACGATGCCGTTACCCAGTATTTCCGCCGCACCACGGATAAGCCGCTAAGCGCCAAATTCCTACCCATCGTCAAGCAAGCCACCGCTAAGGTACGGCTCGCCGAAACCTACAACACCTACGCCGGCCATGCCGCGCAACTCGGCCTGTTGGACAAGAAAGACGCGAACCTGGACAGCTATGTCACGGCGCGCGCCCTGGATGGGCTTTACCTGATCATCGCCGAACAAGAAAAGGCGCTCCGGCAAAATCCGCTCGGCGCCGGCAGCGAGCTGCTGAAAAAAGTCTTCGGCGCGCTCTGATGCGCTCAAGCGCGAGCCGCTCCTGGCCGTGAACAGGGCCAGGAGGTCCGCCATGAAGCTGTCCCGCCTTGCCCTAACCCTGCCGCCGGATACCGATGCCGCCCGCGCCCGGCTCGGACCACGCCGGGTGACGGCGGCGGCGGCCGTCCAGGCGGACCCCCGCCATGCGCTGCAAGAACTGCTCGATGCCGTCGAAGCCCTGGCGCACGGCCCCTATGCCGGAGCCGCGCACATGCGCGCCGAAGCTACCGCCCTGGCCGCCGATCTGGCCCGACTCGGCGGCGATGCCAGCCGCCTACTTCAGCCCCTGCCCCCGCCAAAGCGCCCGCATCCGAAGCTGGACTTGGAAGCCTGACAGGCCTTGCAAAACATAGGTAGAATCCCGTCCTCGGCGCGGCCTGGTAGCCGTGCGCCGCTTTCTTATCCCGATGCTTCCGCCGATGTCCGGTCTCAACCCCCAGCAGCAAGCCGCCATCCATTACCTCGACGGACCGCTCCTGGTGCTGGCCGGCGCCGGTTCGGGCAAGACTCGGGTCATCACACAGAAAATCGCCTACCTGGTCGAAAGCTGCGGCTTCGCGCCGCGCAACATCGCCGCCATCACCTTCACCAACAAAGCCGCCCGGGAAATGCAAGAGCGCGTCGCCACGCTCATCCCCGCCCAGGCCGCGGCTGAGTTGCAGATTTCCACCTTTCACGCGCTGGGCGTCCGCATTCTGCGCGAAGAGGCCAAATTGCTCGGCTACAAGCCGCGCTTTTCCATTTTCGATGCCGCCGATTGCGCTGGCATCATCGCCGATCTGGCAGGCAGCGTAGACAAAACGACGTTGCGCAGCATGCAAAGCCTCATCTCCGCCTGGAAAAACGCCCTCATCCCGCCAAAGGCCGCCTTGGAACGCGCAACGAGCGAGATGGAACGGCGCGCCGCCCAAGTCTATCTCGCCTACGCCGCCACCCTGAAGGCTTACCAGGCCGTCGATTTCGACGACCTGATCCTGCTACCGACCCAACTCTTCGAGACCCACCCAAAAGTGCGGGAAAAATGGCAAAACCGCCTGCGCTACCTGCTCGTGGATGAATACCAGGACACCAATGCCTGCCAGTACGCCCTCTTGAAGCTGCTCACCGGGCCGCGCCAGCAGTTCACCGCCGTGGGCGACGACGACCAGAGCATCTACGCCTGGCGCGGCGCCGACATCGAGAACCTCAGGAAGCTGCCGCAAGATTTCCCGCGCCTGAAAATCATCAAGCTAGAACAGAACTACCGGTCCACGGTGCGCATTCTCAAGGCCGCCAACAACGTCATCGCCCACAACGAGAAACTGTTCGAAAAGCAGCTCTGGTCCGAACTCGGCTATGGCGAGCCGATCAGCGTCACCGCCTGCCCCGACCATGAGCGCGAAGCCGAGAGCGTCGTCATCCGGCTACAGGCGCACCGCTTCGAGCAGCGCGGCAAATGGTCCGACTACGCCATTCTCTACCGCTCCAATCACCTGGCGCGGCTGTTCGAGCAACAGCTAAGAAACCAGCGCATTCCTTACCTACTCTCCGGCGGCCAATCCTTCTTCGACAAGGCCGAGATCAAGGATTTGATCGCCTATTTGCGCCTATTCGCCAACCGCGAGGACGACCCCGCCTTCATCCGCGCCGCCACCACGCCCAAGCGCGGCATCGGCGCCGGCACCCTGCAAGCGCTCGGCACCTACGCCGGCGAGCGGCACATCGCCTTGTTCGATGCCGCCTGCGAGGAAGGCTTCGCCCAACGCGTCCAGGCCCGCCAACTCGAACCACTGCTCGAGTTCTGCCACTTCATCACCCGGATGCAGGGCCGGGCCGAACACGAGCCGGCGCACGTGGTATTGCCCGATCTGCTCGAAGCCATCGATTACGAGGCCTTCTTGTTCGATCACGAAGAAGCCCGCACGGCAGAAAGCAAATGGGCCAACGTTTGCGAATTCACCCAGTGGCTAAGCCGCAAAGGCGAAGCGGATGGCAAAACCTTGGTCGATCTGACCCAGACCATCGCCCTCATCAACATGCTCGACAAGCAAGATGAAGCCTTTGATGGGGTCCAGCTTTCCACCTTGCACGCGGCCAAGGGCCTCGAATACAAGCATGTCTTCCTGGTCGGCGTCGAAGAGGGCATCTTGCCGCACCGCGAAGCCGTAGAAAGCGGCAAGATCGAAGAAGAGCGGCGCCTGATGTATGTCGGCATCACCCGCGCCCGCGAGAGCCTACACATTTCCTACTGTGAGCGGCGCAAGCAGAACCGCGAATGGGTTACCTGCGAACCCTCGCGCTTCATTGCCGAAATGGGCGAAGCAGATCTGCGCTTCTCGGGCGGCAAGGCTCAAGCGCCGCTCGACCGCGCCGCCGGCGCAGCCCGGCTCGAAGCCATCAAGGCGATGCTGGCGGCAGGCAAGTCGCGCGCCTAACCCATCATGATCGGTGCGCTCCCTTGCGCATGAAAGCGGCGCGGCCCTCTCTCCCCCAGCCAAGCGTCGAGAGCCGCTGACCGACTTTCACGGTAACAGAACGAGAGGGCTTGTGAGTGCACCGGCCTAGCCCGGTTTCGACAATTCCAGTTTTCATGCCAGAAGCCGACAAAGCCGCATGTCAAGCACCGATTTTCGCTTTTCCGACCCCGCCCCGACCTTGGCCGTGGTGACAGCCGCCACCGACCTGCGTGATGTCCTGCTGGATCTCCTACGCTCACGCGGCATGGCGGCCTGGGCGGCGCTCAGCGAGCTGGATTTCTACCGCGAGCTCGCCGTGCGTCAAGCCGATCTGGTGCTCGTAGACCTGGACCTGCCTGACGGCGCCGGCAGCGCCATCCTCGCGCACCTCGCGCCAAGCGGCGCCTATGGCCTGGCCGCGCTCGCCGCGCCTAGCGCGGAAGCGGCCGCCCGCGCCCACGGCATCCAATGCTGCATTACCAAGCCCATCCAGGCCACGCAACTGCTTTACCGGCTCGCCATGCTGTGGGAGAACCGCAGCCAGGAACAAACCCGCCCTTCCGGCTGGTGGCTCGACCCGGCCGGACCACGCCTAGTCGCCCCCGACGGCCGCAGCATTCGTCTCACCACGACCGAGCAGCGCCTCATGGGCGGCCTGATGGCCTGTCACGGCCAGACGCTCACCAAGGATCAGCTCATCGCCATGCTCTGGGGTAAGCGCAGCGACCGCGATTACCACGGCGTCGAAGTGCTGCTCTCGCGCTTACGCCACAAGGCCCGTTTGGGTCTTGGGCAGGAACTGCCGGTCCGGGCGGTACAGGCCGTCGGTCTGGTGTTCGCCGGGCGCGTTACTCCGAACGTGCCCTAACTGACCGTCGCCCCGCGGCTGCGGCAGGCCCCAAGGCATCGCGCGCTGCCGCGCCGGCATAGCGACACAGCCCCCAAGAAACGCCCAAAATTCTCGCCCCACCCTGACTATCGAGCCGCAGCGCGGGGGATGCGCGGCTTGCGGCTTCGACACCCAGCGCCACTCACGCCACGCGCCGCACCTGGACGGGCTCGGGCACGAGTAGCTGGCGCAGCGCCGCCGCAGTTGTCTCGAGCGACTGAATCTGCGCCAAGAGCTCGGTCTCCACCCCCTCGAGCTCGCCTATCCTGTCTTCCAAAGTATCGGTAGCCTGATGGATGCGCTTGATGCTCTCCAGCCGGCGCTTCAAGTGAATCTGATGTTCGCGCACCTGGGTTTCCATCGGCGCCATGATGGCTTTGAGCCAATTTTCCGCGTCGCGGTTGGCGCGCTCGAACGCCTTTCTGACTTGCAACGCGACTTCCTCGAAAAATTTCTGGGTAATGTTCTTCTTCTCGTGCGTGAGCAGATTCAAGGCCGTGTTCAAGTGCGTATCGCACCAGGTCTCGAGGCGGTTGAGTTCCTTCTCGTAGCGCATGAGGGAAAAGGCGGCCGGAGCCGGCAGCTTGAGGCCATATTCGACAGACAGCCGCTTATAGACCGCCTCCATCATGCTGCGGATTTCCTCCACCTCCTCGCGTGATTTTTCCAGATTGCCGCGCGTCACCTTGAAGAACTCTTGCATGGCATCCGAGAGGCTCTTGGAAAACGAGGCCTCGAGCATGGCTTCGCGGGTGGCGTGCGTGAGACTGCGCAGGGCATCGAGGCCGAGGTGGGCGAAGAGCTTGTTGGTCAAGGTGGAAAAGACACTCCGCACGGCATAGTAATGCTGCAGGCCGGCCTCGAATTCCTCCTTCTCGGCACGCACCTTGCCCATCATGTACTCGACCACGCCCTTATTCTTACCGCGCAGCTCGGTAAGCTCGGTGAGCTGCTCGCGCAAACTGGCAAGACGCGCTTCGAGCAAGCCGCGCACGCGCAGATGGATGTCGGCGAACTCGGCCTCGGTATTGTCGCGCACGATGTCCTGCTTGGCCGGGATCAGTTCCTCGGACAATGCCGCTTCGAGCGCCGGCAGCCGACTCTTGGCGAGTAGCTCGGCATCGCCATTGATTTTTGCCACCAGCCCTTTCTGCGCCGACACAGGAAACACCTGGGCCGCGTCAATGCCGAGGATGCTGGCGCAAGAGCGCACTTGCTTGTCGATCTCGGCTTCGATCTCGGCTTCACGCTTTAGTTCGTCCCACAGGCCGTCGATCTTGTTGAGCACGACCAGGCGACCGCGCTTGCCGCCGCCGTTATCGATGTGCTCTTGCCAGATCGACAAATCCGACTGCGTCACCCCGGTATCCGCTGCCAAGATGAACAGCACCGCATGTGCGTTGGGCAAGAGCGACAAGGTCAGCTCCGGCTCGGTGCCGATGGCATTCAAGCCTGGCGTATCGAGGATCACCAAGCCTTGCTTGAGGAGCGGATGCGGGAAATTGATGATGGCATGACGCCAACGCGGAATTTCCACCAAGCCCTCGGCATCGGCATGGAACAACTCCGCCTCGCTCTCGCCGACGGCAAAGCCAAGCGCCCGCGCCTCGTCGGGGCTGACCCGCGTCACCTCGCTCACCTGGCGCAAGGCGGCCTGCATGGCATCGGCCGAGGTGATGTCGAGCGGCACGGTCTGCCACTCCTCGGGGAAGCGCTTGAACTCGCTGACACTCGTATTGCTGCTGCGCGTCTGGATCGGCAAGAGCTCGATGCCAGGCGGCTTCTCCGGGGTAAAGAGCAGCTCCGTCGGACACATGGTGGTACGCCCGGCCGAAGACGGCAACATGCGATTGCCATATTCCGCAAAAAAGATGCCGTTGATGAGCTCGGACTTGCCCCGCGAAAACTCGGCCACAAAGGCAACATTGAGCCGATCCTCCTTGAGCCGTTCGAGGAGCTGCGACAGGCGTAACTCCGACTGCGCATCGCTAAGCTCTTGCGCGATCAGCCACTTGCGAAAATCGTCGACCACCAAAGCCAGCTGGCTGCGCCATTGGCTATAGACGGCGAATTGTTGAGCGAGGGACATGCGGGCTTCCCCAAAAAGAGGCGATGGGACGCTAATTTAGCACGATGGCAAACCCTCGCAAGGGTAAGCGCGCCGGCCAACCAGGGCAATCGCATGAAATTCAGGCTAGTCCGAGGATTTGTGCGCGGTAATCGTCGGAGGTAGAAGCGATGAGGCGGCGTGCCTTGATGCCGCCCTTGCGCTGAATGGGGTCGAGGCGGATGAGATTCATGGTCATACGCTTGAGGACGGCGAGGTTGTGAGCGGCATGCAGGGTTCTGGCACGCATTTGGTCGTCGGCGAAGGCGACATCCAGGCACCAGTGCAAGCGGTTCTCGATACTCCAGTGCGAACGGATCGCCTGGGCGAGACGTTGGGCGTCGGGCGCCAGGCTGGAGATATAGAGGCGTTGCTCGATAGAGACCTTGCCGTTCGATGAGCGTTCAGTCTCCATCACGGCAAAGGAACGCAGACCGGGCCAGACTTCAGGCTTGGCCAGACAGTCCA
>JAOAIO010000049.1 GCA_026414665.1 Azovibrio sp. | reverse complement strand
GACATGAGCTTGAGGCGTAGCGCCACGGCGGAGGCGATCTTGGCATCTGCCTCGGTCTGGACGTGCAGCACGCCGTCGATGCGAAAGCGAATGCGTAGGCTCTTTTCCTGCGGCTCGATGTGGATGTCGGAGGCCCGGGTGCGCAGCGCTTCCTCGAACACCATGTGCAAGAGCTTCACCACCGGCGCATCTTCGGCGTTGCTGGAGAGCCCCAGCAGCTCGCCGAATTCGACGGGAATGTCGGACATCTCGGCCGTCAGCTCTTTCGCCAGGCCGCTGATTTCCTCGGTGCGGTGATAGACGCGATCGACAATGGCCAAGAGCTGCGATTCGCTCACCACGGCCAGGTCGATCTCGCGCCGCACGACACGGGTAATGTCATCGTAGGCCTGAAGATCGGTAGGGTCGACCAGGCCGACGCGCAGCACGCCGCCGACCTCGTCGAGCACGAGCGCCCGGTAACGCCGCGCGAGCGCCTCGGGCAAGAGCTTGATGAGCTCGGGCCGAGGCTGGAACTGGCGCAAATCGACGAAAGGAATGCGCAATTGGTTGGCAAGCGCCTTGGAGATGCCATCTTCGGTGACAAAGCCGCTATCGACCACGATGCGCCCCAGCTTGCGGCCGCTGCGCTTTTGTTCATCGAGGGCAAACTTGAGTTGCTCCTCGGTCAGCAGACCCTGTTGGATCAACAGGTCGCCCAGCCTCACCTTCTCGGGGCGTGCCATGCCTAGCTCCCAATCGTCAGCAGAAATGACTTGAACTTTACAGCTTAATACGCTGATACTAGTAAATTATTTTTGACGGTACCCCGTTTCGGGTCGGAACACAAGTGTTCGCCATCGTCCTTTACGAGCCGGAAATCCCTCCCAACACCGGCAACATCATCCGGCTCTGCGCCAACACCGGCTGCGAACTGCATCTGGTCGAACCCCTGGGCTTCCGGGTAGATGACAAATCCCTACGCCGGGCGGGGCTCGACTACCATGAATACGCCCGCCTCACCTGTCACCGCGATTGGGCGGCCTGCCGCGCGGCTCTGGCCGGGCGGCGGCTATTCGCGCTCAGCACGCGCGGCAGCCACTGTTATAGCCACGTGGCCTTTACCCCTGGCGATGTGTTCGTGTTCGGCCCCGAATCCCGCGGCCTGCCGCAG
The DNA here is from genome assembly GCA_026414665.1 of Azovibrio sp. Taxonomy (GTDB): domain Bacteria; phylum Pseudomonadota; class Gammaproteobacteria; order Burkholderiales; family Rhodocyclaceae; genus Azovibrio. The sequence goes on along the minus strand of JAOAIO010000049.1, from coordinate 16,189 downwards.
GCGCTGCTGGAAGACTTTGCGCCGGAACAGCGCCTGCGCCTGCCCATGCGGCCCGGCAACCGCAGCCTCAATCTCTCCAATGCGGCGGCGGTGATGGTCTTCGAAGCCTGGCGCCAGCAGGATTTCGCCGGCAGCGCCTAGCTGGCTTCGTCCTTCGGGTCCCGCGCCATCAGACGCGCCACCGCTTCGGCGGCGCTCTGGCGGCCTTCGAGCAGATCGGCGACGGCGGCGGTGATGGGCATATCCACGCCGATGCGGTAGGCCAGGCGGTGCACTTCCAGGGCCGTGGGCACGCCCTCGGCGACATGTCCGAGCTCATCTAGCACCTGCTTTAAGGGCTTGCCCGCGGCCAAGCCCAGGCCGACCTGGCGGTTGCGCGACAGGTCGCCGGTCGAGGTGAGGATCAAATCGCCCACGCCAGCCAAGCCCATGAAGGTCTCCTTGCGCCCCCCCAGCGCCACGCCCAGGCGAGCGATTTCGGCCAAGCCCCGCGTCAATAAGGCGGCCCGGGCGTTCAAGCCGAGTTGCAGGCCATCGCAGACCCCGGTGGCAATGGCGAGCACATTCTTGACCGCGCCGCCCACCTCGGCGCCGATCAAATCGTCGCAGGCGTAGATGCGCAGATGACCACCATGCAGGGCCTGCGCCATTTCTCGGGCGAAATCGGCAGCGCGGGAAGCAAGGGTGATGGCCGTGGGCCGGCCAGCGGCGACTTCCTGGGCGAAGCTGGGGCCCGAGAGCACGCCATTTTGCACGCCCGGCAAGGTGGCATCGAACACCTCGTGCGGTAGCTTGCCCGTACCCGCCTCGAAGCCCTTGCACACCCACAGCACCGGCGCCGCGCTCCCCAGACGCGCCAAGGCGGCCAAGGTCGACCGCAGGCCGGCGATGGGCGTGGCGACGAGAACGAGCTCCGCGCCGCCTACCGCTCGCGCGAGATCGCTTTCGAGACGCAGCGCCGCAGGTAGGACGAAGCCCGGCAGAAAACGGCGGTTTTCTCGCACGCAGGCCATCTCCTGCACGAACTCCGGCTCGCGCGCCCACAGGGTGACGCTGTGGCGCGGCGCGAAAGCCAGCGCGAGCGCCGTGCCCCAAGCGCCGGCGGCAAGCACGGCGATGCGCATGTCACAAGCCCCAAACCTGGGTTACGCGCACGAAACCCGACTGGCCATCGCGGTGACGCACCCGCACCCAACCCTGGGTGGGCGGCTCTTGCAGCTCCAAGGCCACCCATTTCGCGGCCTGGAATACCAAGGGCGCGTCACTGCGCGGCGCCTGGCGGATTTCTGCCGTATCGGCGGTAACGACCAGCATCCGGCGCGCGCCCAGGGCGGCGCGCTCGATCCAAGCGATGCTACCTTCGGCATCGCGCACCTTGGTCCAACCCTCGACCTGCACCAGCACTTCGAGCGGCATCCCCTCGCGCACGATGAACAGCTTCTTGGCTTGCGCCGACGGAGCATCGTGCAAGACCGCCGCAGGCACCGCGACGGAACGATATTCGAGCGCCTGGGCCGCGCTCACGAGACCGACGGCCAAGGCGCTAGCGAAGAGGCGGCGATACGGCATGATCCCTCCTGCCGAAATTACTGGATGGGTACCTCGTGCGGCCCGGCAGCCTGACTGGCCGTAGCCTGCTCTTGCAGGCGAGCGAGATAAAGCGCCTCGAAATTGATCGGCTGCAACACCACGGGCGAGAAGCCGGCGCGCACCGTGGCATCGGAAATGGCTTCGCGGGCGTAGGGCTGGAGAATGTTGGGACAAGCCACGGCAAGCAGCGGCTCCACCTCATGCTCGGGCACGTTCACCAGGCGGAAGATGCCGGCCTGGCCGACCTCGACCAAGAACACGGTCTTATCCTCTAGACGCGCGGTGACGGTGACGGTGAGCACCACGTCGAATACGCCATCGCCCAGATGGGTGCCTTCGGTGTTGATCTGGATATCGACCTGGGGGGCGCCACGCTCGAGGAAGATGGCCGGCGCATTGGGCACTTCGATTGAGAGATCCTTGACGTAGAGCTTTTCGATGCCGAAGGAAGGCGGCTGTTGATTCTGGTCCATGGCTGACTTTCAGGAAAAAGAAAGGGGTCGGAAAAGCGCGGCGCGCCGCTCAAGCGGACAAGAGCGGCAAGAGCCCGCCCGCCGCATCGAGCGCGATGAGATCGTCGCAGCCGCCGACGTGCGTATCGCCGATGAAAATTTGCGGCACGGTGCGGCGCCCGGTGCGCTCCATCATGATCTGGCGCTGCTCGGGATCGGTGTCGACACGGATTTCCTCGATCGCAGTGACGCCGCGCGCCGCCAGAAGCTGCTTGGCGCGAATGCAGTAGGGGCAAACGGCCGTGGTGTACATGAGAACCCGGGCGTGACTCATTTCTTCTTGCCTCCGCGCTGCATGGGCAGACCCGCCTTTTCCCAGGCATAGACGCCGCCATCGAGATTATGAAGCCGGGCAAAGCCCAGCTTTTGCAATTGGGCGCAGCCTTGGCCGGAGCGCACGCCGGAGGCGCACACCAGGATCAAGGGCTTGTCTTTATAGGCATCGAGCTCGGCCGCGCGCGCCGACAACTCCTTGAGTGGAATGTTGCGCGCCCCGGGCAGATGCCCGACCGCATACTCATGCGCCTCGCGCACGTCGATGACGAGCGCGTCCTCGCGGTTGATGAGCAAGGTCGCCTCGGTCGGATTGATGGCCTTGCCGCCGCGGCGCAAAGACGGCCAAACCAGCATGACGCCGCTGATGATGGCAATCGCAATCGTGATGATGTTCTGCTGAATGAATTCCATGGGCACGGATCGGACTCCTTGGGACCGCAATCAATGCGGCGATACGCCGCAAAACACCTCGCGCATCATGGCGATGAGCTGCAAGATGCGGTTGTCGCCAACGCGGTAGAAGACGCGATTGGCATCCTTGCGCGTCAGCAGCACTCCCTTTTCGCGCAAGATGGCAAGGTGCTGGGAAATATTGCTTTGCGAAGTCCCCACCACATCGACGATTTCCTGCACGCAAGCCTCCTGGTCGCCCAGGACGCAGAGGATCTTGAGACGCAAGGGATGGGCGATGGACTTCAGGGCCCGCGCCGCGGTTTCGATATGCTCTTGCTTTTCGAGCAGATTGAATTCAGGTGGATGCACGATGAAGATTTACTAAGAATGCACAGGTCGATGACGCGGCATTATAGAATAGTTTCTTTTACGGCCACGCTTTCATCGGCGTCTCGATGTCACACCCTACTCGGCCGACCTTGGCGGCCTCGGCCCAACCCCGCTCTCCCCGCCTCTGCCTGCGCGGCGCCCTCCTCGCGGCGCTCTGTCTGTGCGCCTGGCCCTTGGCCGGCCTGGCGCAAAGCGCAAGCGATGTCGCCGACAAGCGCGAGGACTTAAAGGAGCTGCGCAGCCGCATCGAGCATCTGCGCAAGGAACTGTCGGCCAGCGAGGAATCACGCGCCGACGCCGCTGACCAGCTAAGGCAGGTGGAGCGCCAGATCTCCGAAGGCGAGCGCCAGTTACGCGCTATGCAGCGCGACCAAATGCGGCTACAGCGCACTTTGGCGGACCTGAACCGCCAAGCACGCGAACTAGAAGACACCTTGCAACAGCAGCAAGCCCAGCTCGAACGGCTGCTCTACCGCCAGTACATCCAAGGCTCGCCAGACGCCCTACGGCTGCTGTTGAACGGCGACGACCCGAATCAGATGGCGCGCGACTTGTATTACCTCTCCACCATCGCCCGCAGCCGCAGCGAACTGCTCGCCGACATCCGCATCACCTTGAAAAAGCAGAAGGCGCTCGCCGAAGACACGCGCGCCCGGGTTGCCGAGCTGGCCGAAGTCGAAGCCAAGCAGAAGGCGCAGCAGGCGGAACTCGTCCAACAACGCGCCGAGCGGCAAAAGATTCTTAGCCAAATCGCGCGCAAGGTGCAGGCTCAGAAACAAGAAATCGGCAACCTGCAACGCGACGAGAAACGCCTCGCCAATCTCGTCGATCGACTCACCCGGCTGCTCGCCGAGCAGGCCCGTAAGCCGCCCCCGCCGCGCCCGAGCCCCGGCGCCAAGGCCCCGCCCGCGAGCGCCGAGCCGGAAAACCAGCACCTGCCGACGGCGACGAGCGGCAGCTTCGCGCGCCTGGCCGGACAGTTGCGCCTGCCAGCCCGCGGCCAGGTGGTCGGCCGTTTCGGCGCCCCGCGCGAAGGCGGCAGCACCTGGAAAGGGCTCTTCATCCGCGCCCACGCCGGCAGCGAGGTGAAGGCCGTGGCCAATGGCCAAGTGGTCTATGCGGAATGGATGCGCGGCTTCGGCAACCTGATGATCATCGATCACGGTGCCGGCTATCTCACCGTCTATGGCAACAACGATTCCCTCTTCAAGCAGGTCGGCGACCGGGTCCAAGGCGGCGAGACCATCGGCACCGTGGGCAACAGCGGTGGCAACCAGGAATCCGGTTTATACTTCGAGCTCCGCCATCAGGGCAAAGTCCTCGACCCCATGAAATGGGTTTCTCTCAAATGAGCAAGTTCAAGTCCATCAGCCTCGTGCTCGGCGGCTTCGTGGCCGGCACCCTCATCAGCCTGCAAATGCCCGCCTTCGCCAACAAGGACGCCCAGGCTGGCCTGCCGGTGGAAGAGTTGCGCACCTTCGCCGAAGTCTTCAACGCCATCAAGCAGGGCTACGTCGAGCCGGTCGAAGATAAGAAGATGATCGCCAACGCGATCTCCGGGATGCTCTCCAATCTCGACCCGCACTCGGCCTATCTCGACCCCGAATCCTTCAAGGAGCTCCAGGTCGGCACCCAAGGCGAGTTCGGCGGCCTCGGCATCGAGGTGGGCATGGAGGACGGACTGGTGAAGGTCGTTTCCCCCATCGAGGACACCCCCGCTTACCGCGCCGGCCTCAAAGCCGGCGACTTGATCTTCAAGCTCGACGATACCCCGGTGAAGGGCCTGACCCTGAACGAAGCGGTGAAGCGGATGCGCGGCAAGCCAAAGACGCAGATCCGCCTCTCGATCATCCGCAAAGGCGAGGCCAAGCCCATCGAAATCACCTTGACGCGGGAGATCATCAAGGTCCAGAGCGTCAAATCCAAGCTCGTCGAGCCCGGCTACGGCTGGGTGCGCATCACCCAATTCCAGGAAAACACCGTGGCCTCGCTCGCCAAGCATCTCGGCGAGCTCTACAAGCAAGGCAATCTCAAGGGCCTGGTGCTCGATCTGCGCAACGACCCGGGCGGCTTGCTCAACGGCGCCGTCGGCGTCTCCGCCGCTTTCCTCGCGCCCGGCACCCGCGTCGTCTCCACCGATGGCCGCACCCCGGATGCCAAGCAGGAATACCGCGCCATTCCCGAAGACTATCTGCGCGGCAGCCGCGAAGACCCGCTCAAGGGCCTGCCCGCCGCGGTCAAGAGCGTGCCCATGGTGGTGCTGATCAACGGCGGCTCCGCCTCGGCCTCGGAAATCGTCGCCGGCGCCCTGCAAGACCACAAGCGCGCGGTGATCATGGGCACGCAGTCGTTTGGCAAGGGCTCCGTGCAAACCGTGCTGCCGCTGCCGGGCAATGCCGCCATCAAGCTCACCACGGCGCGCTACTACACGCCGAACGGCCGCTCGATCCAGGCCAAGGGCATCGAGCCGGATATCGAGGTCGAGGAGAAGGCCAACGGCCAGAAGTCGCAGCAGCTGCGCGAGGCCGATCTCGAAGGCCACCTGGAAAACGATCGGGAAACGAGCAAGGACGCCCCGGCCAAGCCGCAGGACAAGAAAGCCGCGCCCAGCCGCAAGAATAACGTCCGGGACGAGGATGACGCCCCGGCCCGCCTCGAATACGCAAGCCCCAGCGACTACCAATTCCAGCAGGCCATCAACCTGCTCAAAGGGCTACAGATCATCCAGGCCAGTTCCAACACCGCCAAGTAAGCGCGCGCAGCCCCGCCACGGGCTGCGCCGTCTTTTCAGAGGAGGAAGCCGCGATGCCCGTCCACGACCTCTACAAAAGGCGCGAGATCCTGTTTGCCCGCTTTCCCCCCGGGCAGTTGCCCGAAGCGGTCGATCACCTGCAACAGCTCGAAGGCGTGGAGGCCGCGCCCCGGCTCGAAAAACGCGCAGTGCAAGTGGCGTACGATCTGCGCCAGCACACCCTGCAAGGGCTCGAAACCCAGTTGCAGGACAAGGGCTTTCATCTCGATAACACCTTGATGAGCAAGCTCATGCGCGCCCTCATCTATTACGTCGAAGAAACCCAGCTCCACAACCTAGAGGCGCCGGCACGCCCGCTCAAGCACTCGCAAGAAGCCTACGTCCAAGCCTGGGAACGGCATCCGCACGGAGACCACGACGAAACCCCGCCGGAATGGCGCGAGTACAAGTGAACGATCAGCAGCTCCTCCGATACAGCCGCCATATCCTGCTTGAGCCGCTCGGCATCGAAGGCCAAGCGCGCATCCTGGCTAGCCGAGTGCTGGTGCTCGGACTAGGCGGCCTGGGCTGCCCGGCCGCCCTGTACCTGGCCGCAGCCGGAGTCGGCACCCTGGTGCTCGCCGACGGCGACACGGTAGACGCCACCAATCTGCAACGCCAGATTCTGCACACCGAAGCGCGGATCGGCGCGCTGAAGGCGCATTCGGCGCAAGCCGCGCTTACCGCCGTAAACCCGGATACCCAAATCATCCCCATACCGACGCGCCTCGCCGGCGAAGCGCTCGAAGCACAGGTGGCGGCCGCCGACCTGGTGCTCGATTGCAGCGACAATTTCACGACCCGGCACGCCCTCAACCGCGCCTGCGTACGACACGCCAAGCCGCTCGTATCGGGCGCCGCGGTACGCTTTGACGGCCAGGTGAGCGTATATGACCTGGCACACCCCGAATCCCCCTGCTACCACTGCTTGTTCCCGGAAGGCGAGGATGTGGAGGACATGCGCTGCGCCGTGATGGGCGTATTCGCCCCCCTCACCGGCCTCGTCGGCAGCCTACAGGCCGGCGAGGCGCTCAAAGTGCTGGCTGGCATGGGGACGCCACTCGTTGGACGGCTGTTGCTCGTCGATGCTCTGACCCAAACCTGGCGCACGGTGAAATTCAGGCAGGACCCGCACTGCCCGGTCTGCGGCGCCCGCGCGGCTCACGCCGAACGCAGCCAGTCTGGCCAGTAACGGCGCAGCTTATCGAGCTTGGGCGTGATGAGAGCGGCGCAATAAGGCTGCTGCGGGTTGCGGGCGAAATAGGCTTGGTGCTCGGCTTCGGCTGGCCAAAACGGCTGCGCATCGGCAAGCTCGGTCACGATGGGCGCGGCAAAGACGCCCGCCGCCGTGAGCGCAGCGAGCATGGCCTCGGCCTCCCGACGCTGGCGCGGCGACTGACAGAAGATCACCGAGCGATACTGGCTGCCGACATCGTAGCCTTGGCGATTGCGCGTGGTCGGATCATGCGTGGCGAAGAACACTTCCAAGAGCTGGCAAAAGGTGATGCGCGCCGGATCGAACTCGATGCGCACCACCTCGGCGTGCCCAGTGCTACCGGAGCAGACCTGCGCGTAAGCGGGCGCCGCGCACGCTCCGCCGCAGTAGCCGGACTCGACGCGCACGACACCGGCGAGCGCCGCGAACACCGCCTCGGTGCACCAAAAACAGCCGCCGCCCAGCACCGCCACTTCGGTTCTCTGTCGATCCAGGTCGTCCCGCCCGCCATCGCCGTGCATCATTTCCTCCCGCCGCCCTTTTAGGGCTGCCAACGCGCCACCACGCGCAGATCCCGCCCGACCTGGGCAAGGCTGCGGATGTCGAGGTTTCGACGATCATCCAGGCGTGCAAGTTCCGGGAGCGAGAACAGCCCCTGGGCTTGGTCACCGATGAGGCAAGGGGCGAAATAGAGCACGAGCTCATCGACCAGCCCGGCCGCGATGAGCGCGCCATTCAGCTTACCGCCCGCTTCGCCATGCACCTCATTGACGCCCCGCCGCGCCAGTTCAGCCAGCAAAGCGGCCAGGTCGACCCGGCCGCACGCATCGGGTAGGCACAGCCAGGTAGCGCCTCGATCCAACAGCGCCTTGGCCTTCTTCCGATCATCCAGGGCGGAAACCACGAGCACCGGGGCGCCCGAAGCAAACAACCGGGCCGTGGGCGGGAGCTCGAGCCGGCTATCGACCACCACCTTGAGCGGCTGACGTTGGGTTTCGACGCCGCGCACATCGAGGCGCGGATCATCCGCCCGCACCGTGCCAATGCCGGTGAGGATGGCGCAGGCCCGGGCACGCCAGCGCTGGCCGTCCTGACGCGCCTCCGGGCCGGTAATCCACTGGCTCTCGCCATTGTTCAAGGCCGTCTTGCCGTCTAGACTGGCGGCGGCTTTGAGGCGTAGCCAAGGCCGCCCCCGGGTCATGCGCGCGACGAAGCCGATGTTGAGTTCGCGGGCCGCGTCTTCCAGCAGGCCAGAGGCAGTCGCAATGCCGGCTGCGGCAAGACGCCTAAGACCGGCGCCCGCCACCAGGGGATTGGGGTCTTGCATCGCCGCCACGACCCGGCTCACCCCAGCGGCAATGAGGGCATCGGCACACGGTGGCGTGCGCCCATGATGGGCACAGGGTTCGAGCGTGACGTAAACGGTGGCGCCGCGCGCCTGCTCGCCGGCCGCGCGTAAGGCATGGATTTCGGCGTGCGGCTCACCGGCGCGCACATGCCAGCCGCATCCCACCACTGCGCCATCCCGGACGATGACACAGCCCACCCGCGGATTGGGCGAAGTGGAATACAGCCCCAACTCCGCTAAGCGCAAGGCCGCGGCCATATGGGCGTGGTCGGCAGCAGTAAAGCGCACGGAAGATTCAGGGTTCGAGCGAAACCACGTCGGCAGCCGCAGGCGCAACGCGCCCCCGCCGCTCGCTTGCGGGTGACACTTCTTGGATCACCCGGGAAAAGGCATCCACATCCTCGAAATTGCGATAGACGGAGGCAAAGCGGATGTAGGCCACCTTATCGAGCTTTTTCAATTCGAGCATCACCAGCTCGCCGAGTTGCTGGGACAGGATTTCGCGCTCGCCGGAAGCGAGCAGGCGCTCCTCGATGCCGTCGATGGCGCCATCGACGGCTTCCGTCGTCACCGGACGCTTGCGCAAGGCCAGCTCCAGGCTGGCGCGCAGCTTGTCGCGGGAAAACGGCACCCGGGCGCCATTCTTCTTCACCACGAGGGGTAGCTGCACGTCGGCCCGCTCGTAGGTGGTAAAGCGCTTGTCGCAGCCGGTGCAACGCCGCCTGCGGCGCACCACGTCGCCCTCGTCGTTGATGCGGGTATCGACGACGGTGGTATCCGTGGTGCCGCAAAACGGGCATTTCATGGTCGCTCAAGCCCCGTACACGGGAAAGCGCCGGCACAGCTCGCTGACCTGCTCGCGCACCTTGGCGAGCACGGCTTGATCCTCGGGCGCATCGAGCACGTCGGCGATCAGGTGGGCGATTTTCTCCGCTTCGATCTCGGTGAAGCCGCGGGTCGTCATGGCCGGCGAGCCGATGCGGATGCCAGAAGTGACGAAGGGCTTTTCCGGGTCCTTGGGGATGGCGTTCTTGTTGACGGTGATGTGCGCCTGCCCCAAGGCCGCTTCGGCGGCCTTGCCGGTGATGCGCTTGGAGCGCAGATCGACGAGGAACAGATGCGATTCCGTGCCGCCCGAAACGATGCGCAAGCCGCGCTCCTCGCCCAGCACGCGCGCCATGACGCGCGCGTTCATGATCACCTGCTCCTGATAGCGCTTGAACTCGGGCGTGGCGGCTTCCTTGAACGCAACGGCCTTGGCGGCGATGACATGTTCGAGTGGGCCACCCTGTAAGCCCGGGAAGATGGCGGAATTGATGGCCTTCTCGTGCTCGGCTTTCATGAGGATGACGCCGCCGCGCGGGCCGCGCAGCGTCTTGTGCGTGGTGGTCGTGACCACATCGGCGTAGGGCACCGGATTGGGGTAGTAGCCGGCAGCGATGAGGCCGGCATAGTGGGCCATGTCTACCCAGAAGATGGCGCCGATTTCCTTGGCAACCTTAGCAAAACGCTCCCAGTCGATGCGCAGCGAATAGGCGGAGGCGCCGGCGACGATGATCTTGGGCTTGTGCGCCCGGGCCAGCGCTTCCATCGCATCGTAATCGATGGCTTCCTTTTCGTTCAGCCCGTAAGCGACGACATTGAACCACTTGCCGGACATATTGAGCGGCATCCCGTGCGTGAGGTGGCCGCCTTCGGCCAGACTCATGCCCATGATGGTGTCGCCGGGCTTGGCGAAAGCCATCAGCACGGCTTGGTTGGCCTGAGAGCCGGAATTGGGCTGCACATTGGCGGCATCGGCGCCGAACAGGGCCTTGAGCCGGTCGATGGCGAGCTGCTCGACCACGTCCACATGCTCGCAGCCGCCGTAATAACGCTTGCCGGGATAGCCCTCGGCATACTTGTTGGTGAGCTGGGAACCCTGGGCTTGCATCACCGCGCAGGAGACGTAGTTTTCGGAGGCGATCAGTTCGATGTGATCCTCCTGGCGACGATTCTCGGCTTCAATCGCCGTCCAGAGTTCGGGATCAACCTTAGCGAGCGTGTCTTTGGCGGAAAACATGGGTTTGCCCTCAAGCCTTTGAAAAAGGGCTCAATTCTACAGGATAGGCCGGCAATAGGAGAACTCGCCACGGCGCCGCGGCAGGCGCTTGCCTGGCCTACTTCAGCTCGTCCAGCGCCCGGGCCTCCAGATGCGCGGTTTCACCCCAAGACTCGATGCGCCACCCCTGCTCGTGCACCACCCAGTTCAAGCCGGCATTCGGGATGAGGAAATCGCGCGGCGTATCGAGCGGATGGCCGCGCACGAAGCGGTTGATGATGTCGAGCACGCCGCCATGCAGCACCACCGCCAGCGTCTGGCCACGGTGGCGTTCGAGCAGCCACGCGAGACAGGCCGTGACGCGCTCGTGGAACTGGCGCAGGCTCTCGCCGCCAGGAATGACGAAATCCGGCTCGCGGGCTTCGTGCCGGGCATAGTGCTGCGGATGCCGCGCCCGCGCTTCGGCGTAGGTCAGCCCCTCGAACAGGCCATAGCGGCGCTCGCGCAGTTCTGGCAAGGGGCGGGGAGCGAGCCCCAGGGCCGCGCCGATGTATTCGGCGGTGCGCCAAGCGCGCGCCAGGTCGCTAGCATAGATGGCGTCGATGCCGCCTTGGCGCGCCAACCAACGCCCCGCCGCCTGAGCCTGCCCCTCGCCGTTGGCGTTCAGGCCGATGTCGAGCTGGCCTTGCAGACGGCGCTCGGTATTCCAGGCAGTCTCGCCATGGCGGATGAAGCAAAAGCGGGTCTGGCGCACGGTGCTAGCCCCGGCCTTGGACGAAGCGATCCATGGGCGTCTCGGCAACGCTGAACCAGGTGTGCTGATTCCTACGGTAGCGATCCCAGGCCGTGAAAATGCGGGCAAACGCCGGGTTGCGCTCCGCCTCCTCGCGGTAGAGCGCCTGGGCCGCGTCATAGGCGGCACGCAGCACCTCCTCGGGATAGCGTTCGAGCTTCACACCTTGCTGCAGCAGCCGCGCCATGGCGAGCGGATTGCCATGATCGTAGGCGGCCGTGACCCATAGATTCATCTCCGCCGCCGCGGCGCGGAAAGCATCTTGATAGGTCTTAGGAAGGCTCTCCCAGGCTTTGCGGCTCACGAAAAAATGCACCATGGGACCAGGCTCCCACCAACCCGGGGTGTAGTAGTGGCGCGCTACCTGGAACAGACCGGTCTTCTCGTCGTCGTACGGCCCGACCAGCTCGGCGGCATCGATCGCCCCCTTCTCCAAGGCCGCGTAGATGTCACCCACGGCGAGCTGCTGCGGCAGCACGCCCAGACGCTCCATGATCATCCCGCCCATGCCGGGAATCCGCATCTTGACGCCTTTGAGATCGGCAAGGCCATGGATGGGCTTGCGCCACCAACCGCCCATCTGCGCGCCGGTGCTGCCCACGGCGAAGGAGACGATGCCGTAGCCGGCATAGAACTCATCCAGAAGCGCTTGGCCGCCGCCCAGGTACAGCCAGGCGTTCATCTGGCGGGCATTCATGCCAAACGGCATGGTGCTGCCAAAGCCAAAAGTCTTGTCCTTGCCGACGAAGTAATAAGAGCAAGTGTGCGCCATTTGCACGGTGCCTTGCTGCACTGCGTCGAGCACTTGCAAAGCCGGCACGATCTCGCCCGCGGGGAAGACGCGGATATCGAAGCGCCCCCCGGTCAGCTCGCGCAAACGCTCGCAAAACCGTTCGGCCTGGCCATGCAGGATGTCGAGACTCTTGGTGAAGCTCGACGCCATGCGCCAGCTGATGGCAGGCTCGCTCTGCACGGCCGGCGCCAGCGGAGCGCTGTCTTGGCGCGCGCAAGCCGCCAGCCCCAGGCTAGCGGCGCCGGCCTGCTTGAGAAAATGACGTCGTTTCATGCGATGCCGCCACCTCGTCATTCAACCCGCCGCCACGGTCATGGCCTCGATCAGCAGCGACCCGGTCTGCTTCGAGCCGCGCACCAGCACATCGCGGCCAATGGCCTGGATCTGGCGGAACATGTCCTTGAGATTGCCAGCGAGGGTGATTTCCTCGACCGGATGCACGATTTGGCCCGCTTCGACCCAAAATCCAGCGGCGCCGCGAGAATAGTCGCCGGTGACGTAATTGACGCCATGGCCGAGCAACTCGGTGATGAGCAAGCCCCTGCCCATCTGGCGCAACAACCCTTCGAGATCCTGCTCGCCGGGCTTGAGGATCAAATTGTGGCTGCCGCCGGCATTGCCGGTGCTAGGCAGGCCCAGCTTGCGGCCGGAATAGACGCTAAGGAAGTAGCCCTCCAAAATACCGTCGCGCACCACTTCCCGATCCCGGGTCGCCACGCCGTCATTATCGAACGGCGAGCTCGCCAGCCCGGCGCGCAGATGCGGGCGCTCGCTCAACTGGAAAAAGCTGGGAAAGACCTGCTTGCCCAAGTGTTCGAGCAAGAAGCTGGATTTGCGGTACAGGGCACCGCCGCTCGCAGCCTGGACGAAGTGACCGAGCAGGCCGGCGGCCAGCGGCGCCTCGAAGATCACCGGGTAGCGGCCGGTGGCGATTTTCCGAGGTTCGAGCCGGGCCAGCGCCCGGCGTGCCGCCCGCTCGCCGACGGCCTCGGGCGAATCGAGCCGAGCTGCATCCCGGTGGGTGGAATACCAGTCGTCGCGCTGCATGGCGTCCGATTCGCCGGCGATCACCGAGCAGGCGATGTAATGCCGCGAAGTCGGGTAGCCGCCCATGAAACCCAAGCTGTTGGCGGCCACGAACTGCGCCTGCTGGGTCGAGACGGTGGCGCCTTCGGAATTGCTGATGCGTCCATCCACGGCAAAGGCCGCCGCTTCGCAGCGCCGCGCGAGCTCGATGCCCGCCTCGACGGACAAATCCCAAGGGTGATGCAAATCGAGATCGAGGCTGTCGCGCGCGAGCAGCTCCGGCTCGGGCAGACCAGCGCAGTCGTCCGCAGCGGTAAAGCGGGCGATGTCGAGCGCGGCCTCGACCGTCTGGCGCAAAGCTTGCGGCGAAAAATCAGACGTGCTGGCATGGCCGCGCCGCTGGCCCACGTAAACACTGACCCCGACGCCCTTATCGCGGTTGTGCTCGATGGTTTCCAGCGCGCCACAACGCACGCTCACGGATTGACCGAAGCCTTCGGAAACATCGACCTCGCAAGCGCTGGCGCCCTTCTTGCGCGCATATTCGAGCACATCCTGGGCAAGCTGCTGCAGGGTGGAAAAGTCATGCGAAAAACGTTGCTCAGCCATGCGGGGAAAGCCGGCGCCAAGTCGCCGGATGGCAAAAGTCGCTATCATAGCAGCCCTCGCACCGCCTTCTCCGTTTCGCAAGTCCCGCTCATGCACTTCAACAAACGCCAAGACGCGCCGCCACCGGACAGCGCCCGCCCCTCCAAGACCCAGCGCAAGCAAGCGATGCACGATTTGCAAGCGCTCGGCGAAGAATTGACGCGCCTCTCCCGCGATCAATTGCAGCGCATGGGCCTGGACGAAGATCTGCTCGCCGCCTTGCTCGAATACCAGCGCATCGGCAAATTCGAAGCCCGGCGCCGCCAGCTCCAGTACATCGGCAAGCTCATGCGCGGCCTCGCCGCGGAACCGATCCGCGCCGCGCTCGCCGACGTGCGCGGCGACTCCGCCGCCGAAGTCGCGCGCTTGCATCGTCTGGAACGCTGGCGCGCTCGCTTGCTCGAAGACGAGACAGTATTGCAAGACATCGCCGCGCAGCACCCGCAGGCCGACCTCACCCACCTGCGCCAGCTACGCCGCGCGGCGCTGCGCGAACAGGCCGAGAACAAGCCACCGCGCAATTTCCGCGAACTGTTCCGAGTCCTCAAAGCCCTCGACAGCCCAACCCCCAGCACGACAAAGGCGCACGACGATGACGCATGACTCGCTCAAGATCGGCCTGATCTCGATCAGCGACCGGGCCACGAACGGCACCTACGCGGACAAGGGCATCCCCGCGCTAGAAGCTTGGCTGGCCCGCGCCCTGACCACCCCCTACCAACTCGAAACCCGCTTGATCCCGGATGACCAACCCACCATCGAGACCACGCTCAAGACCCTGGTGGATGTCGCCGGCTGCCATTTGGTGCTGACCACCGGCGGCACCGGCCCGGCGCCCCGCGATGTCACCCCTGAGGCCACGTTGGCAGTCGCAGACAAAGTCATGCCCGGCTTTGGCGAGCAGATGCGTCAGATCAGCCTCTGTTTCGTGCCCACCGCCATCCTCTCACGCCAGGTGGCGGTGATCCGCAAGCAAGCCCTCATCATCAACCTGCCGGGCCAACCCAAATCCATCCAGGAGACCCTAGAGGGCCTGAAAGATGCCGACGGCAAGGCGCGCGTGCCCGGCATCTTCGCGGCCGTGCCCTACTGCCTGGATCTGCTCGGCGCCCCCTGGATGGACACGGACCCCAGCGTGGTCGCGGCGTTTCGCCCCAAGTCGGCGCAGCGCCCGCCGCAAGCCCCAAGCGCCTAGGCCGGCTCGGCAGCGGCCAGCGTCGCCCGGTAGCGCGCCACCTCGTAGTCGCTGCCCTGCTCTAGCAGCGCCACTGGGGCGAGAAAGACGCGCCGGCCGTTGTAGTCGAATTCCAGATTCTCTCGCACATCGAAAGTGTGCGCCGGCAAGATGAAGCGAGCCTCGCCGGGCGCATTGTCGTCCTGCAACCAAAGGCCCGGCGTGCCGGCTGCGATGGCGTAGCTCGACGCCGCGCGCGGTCGTACCTCGACGCTGGCGATGCGGCGCGACAGGGTTTCGATGCCGACCTGGGCTTCCTGCTCGCTCACCCGGTGATAGCGGCGCACCACGCCCATCACCCAGTTTTCCGCGCCCTCTGGTTGCAGCGCCAAGAGCGCGCCGACCTTGAGCCAATCGCCCTTGATCTCCTGCACCGTGGCGCCGAAGCCGCCGCGACTGACGTTTTCCACGATCCAGCTCTCCAGCGGCAAGCCCATGGGCTTACCGCCAAACTCCGGCGAAAAGACGACGAAGGTATTGACGAGCCCCGGCAGCACCGCCACCCGGTGCTTGACCCGGTGCCGCACGTGCTGCCGCTGAGGCGGCACCGCCGCCCAGTACGCGGCCAGGTGACGCATCACCGGCAGCACGGTCTTGGCCGGATAGCTGCCGCCGAGATTGAGGCCGGCTGGCACCTCATTGCCGCGCTCGATCTCGTGAATCAGGGCCAAGAGTCGATTTTCGGCTTCGCCGGGCTGGAAGAAGCGCAAGGTCGGGGTCAGCGTGTCGGGCAGCTGCGCCAGCCGCACCGGCGGCATGGGCCGCGCCGCATCGATCCAATAGACGCTCCCTGGGCCGCTCTCCCGGGTGAGAATGAAATCGGGCAGCAACTGCGCGATCAGCCGCTCGGCCAGCTCGATCTCCAGCGGCAAGAGGCAATCGAGGGAAGATGCCTGAAACAGCAACACTTTCAGATATTCGCCAGCCGGCGACGCCACCCCGCCTTGCCCCGGATACATCTGCAAGGTCTTGCTGGAAAACCCGAGGCGCTCGGCGAGCAAGTAGGGCCGCCCGAGGCGCAACCAGTGGTCGCCTTGGATGGGGCCATAGCGGAAGTGTCGCCACTTTAGCGCCGTGCCCAGCGCCGCGATGATGCGCGCCGTCAAGAGCGGCAGGTGCGGCTTGAGCTGTTCCGCAT
>JAOAIO010000048.1 GCA_026414665.1 Azovibrio sp. | reverse complement strand
GGGTAGGCAGTTCTGCCGCGAGGCGCTGCCGCACGGCTGCGGCGAGGGCTTCGCCGAGTGCCTCCAGATCGGGGGCGGGCGTGGCTGGCGAGCTTGTCGCCGGGGGCGGGGTGACGATGTCCGTGAGCACGGGCAGGTCGTCAAGCTCATCGGCCAGCGGCGGGGGGGGGGGTTGCCGGGTCATGAAGGCATCGGCCCGGGACATGAGGTCGTCGCTGGCGAGGAAATCCGGGTCTGCCATGTTTTAGCGTCCCGCCATGTCTACCGAGACGATTTCGCAGCCCCGCGCCTTGTAGTCCCTGAACCGCTGCCGCGCGTGCTGGCGGTCCGCCTCGTTCTGGCTGACCAGCTCGAGCACGTTGGCAAAGTGCATGAAATTGGGGGGGATGGCATCGTCGAGATTGAGGAGGCGCTGCCGTTGGCGTGGCGCCGTCAGCTCCTGCGCGAGCAGGATCGGCGTTTCCGCCGCGAGCGCCGCGTGCGCATCGCAGTGCGGCAGAAAGCTCAAGGGCGCGTGCGTCCAGAGTAGCCGATCCAGGGTCTGATAGCGCTCCGGTAAGGGGGCGAATACGGTGCACTCCTTTTTTTGGGCGCAGAGCTTGGCCAGCAGGCTACAGGCTGCGCCCAGACGATCCTGCACGTTGTGGTAGAAGAAGACCTTGGTCACGAGCTACTGGATGAGCTGCAACGTTTGAGTAGGAAGTGGACGAGCAGCGGCACGGGGCGTCCCGTGGCGCCCTTGTCGGCTCCCGACTTCCAGGCCGTGCCAGCGATGTCGAGATGCGCCCAGTCATACTTCTTGGCGAAGCGCGATAGGAAGCATGCCGCAGTGACGGCCCCACCCCAACGGCCGCCGATGTTCGCCATGTCGGCAAACGGACTCTTGAGCAGCTCCTGATAGTCGTCCCAGAGGGGCATCTGCCAGGCGCGGTCGTGTGCTTCTTCGCCGGCTTGGAGGAGTTCGCGCGCCAGGCCATCGGTGTTGGCGAACAGGCCTGTGGCGACATGGCCGAGCGCCACGACGCAAGCGCCGGTGAGGGTGGCTACGTCGATCACGGCGGCCGGCTCGAAGCGCTCGGCGTGGGTAAGGGCATCGCACAGAATCAGGCGGCCTTCGGCATCCGTGTTGAGGATCTCGATGGTCTGGCCCGACATCGAGGTGACGATGTCGCCGGGACGGGTGGCATTGCCGCCCGGCATGTTTTCGCAGGCGGGGATGAGGCCGACGAGATTGAGCGGTAGTGCCATGCGTGCCGCGGCTTGCAGCGTGCCGAGCACGGCGGCGGCGCCGCACATGTCGTATTTCATCTCGTCCATTTCGGCGGCAGGCTTGAGAGAGATGCCGCCAGTGTCGAACGTAATGCCTTTGCCCACGAGCACCAGCGGCTTGGCATCCGGGGCGCCGCCCTTATGCTCGAGGACGATGAACTTCGGCGCTTGACGTGAGCCGCGCGCGACAGCAAGCAGCGCCGACATGCCGAGCTGCTCCATCGCCTCGCGTTCGAGCACCTCGCAGCTTAGGCCGAGCGTCTTTGCCATTTGCTGGGCTTGTTCGGCGAGATGGGTAGGGGTGCAGATATTGCCGGGCTGGTTGCCCAGATTGCGCGCCAAGGTCACACCCTCGGCGATGGCGAGGCCTTGGTTGAGGGCCTCTTCCGCGATGTGCAGTTCGTTGCGCCGTTCGACCGCGAAGGTGAGCTTGCGCAAGGGGCGGCGAATCTCGTTTTTCTTGCTCTTGTAAAGATCGAAACGGTAAATCGCTTCTTGTGCCAGCATCGCGGCTTGGCGCACGCGCCAGGCAACACTGCGGCGCTTGGGGCCGACTTCGGTGAGGAACAAGGTGCCATCGAAGGCGCCGGTCTCGTTCAGCGTCTTGACGGCCGTGCGGATGGCGTCGCAATACTCCTTTTCGCGGAATTCCTTCTCTTTGCCGAGGCCGACGAGCAGGATGCGATCGCACAGGGTGCCCGGCACATTGTGCAAGAGCAAGGTGGTGCCGGCTTTGCCCTCCATGTCGCCGCGGCGGATGATGTCCGAGATGTAGCCTTTGGCGGCTTTGTCGAGGAGCTCGACGGGTAAAGTGGGCTTGCGAGGTTCGAAAACCCCCACGACCACGCAGGCGCTGCGCTGTTTTTCCGGGCTGCCGCTTTTTATGCTAAATTCCACTCGCCGCTCCTTATCTCAAGTTTTTCGACGACCGCGGCGATTATCCCTGCATTTTTTCACCGAAGTCAAAAACATGATCTTCGAGCGCGCCGCGCGGCGTGAATTCGCCCAGGTTGCGGTGGGTGTCTTTGTCGCACTTTTCGCCATTCTCGTTTCCACCCAGTTGATCCGTCTCTTGAACGATGCGGCCGGTGGTCGTCTGGCGCCCGAGGCCGTGGTCGCGCTGCTGGGGTTCGCCGCGCTCAACTATCTGCCGACCCTATTGTCGATTTCGCTGTTCATGGCCATTCTCCTGCCGCTCTCGCGGGCCTATAAGGATTCGGAGATGGTCGTCTGGTTTTCCGCCGGGCTCTCCCTGCTGGCCTGGGTGCGTCCGGTGCTGCGCTTCGCCTTGCCGCTCGTGGCGACGATCGCCTTGCTCTCTTTGTTGCTTTCCCCTTGGGCGCAGAGCAAGAGCTTGGAGTACCGCCAGAAGCTCGATGCGCGTAGCGACGCTTCCCAGGTTTCGCCCGGGGCCTTTCAGGAGCTCAGTTCCGGGCAGCGCGTCGTGTTCGTCGAAAAGGTGGCCGATGCCGGTCCGGGCGAAGTGCGCAACGTCTTCGTCACGACGGTGATGGAAGGCCGGCTCGGGGTGGTGATGGCCGATAGCGGCCGGCAGGAGACCTTGGCCAACGGCGATCGTTTCCTCATGCTGCGCAATGGGCATCGTTATGAAGTCGAGCCGGGCTCGCCGGAATTGCGCATGATGCAGTTCGAGCGCTATGGCGTGCGCATTCATGACAGCGAGGTGCGCGCGGCGGACAAGTCGCCCAGGAGCATGAGCACCTGGGAACTTTTGCAAGGCGATTCTCCGCGTGAGCGGGGGGAGCTACTCTGGCGTTTTGGGACGCCGGCCTCGGCGCTGTTGCTTGCCGTGCTCGCCATTCCTCTGGCGTTCGTCAATCCCCGCGCCGGGCGTTCCTTCAACATGCTGCTGGCGATCGTCGTGTTCGCGCTCTATAGCAATCTGCTCTCGATCAGCCAGGCATGGGTGGCGCGCGAGCTGGTGCCGTTCGCGCTGGCCATGCTCGCGCCGCACCTATTCATGATCGTGGTTCTGGCGGCGCTCTTCTATCGCCGTTTGGTGGTTTTCGCCTTTTGGCAGCGCAGGCCAGGATGAAACTTTACGAACGCTATCTCGCCCGCGAGCTGTTCGCGGCCATCGCCTTGGTGCTCTTGGCGCTCGTGGCGCTTTACGCTTTCTTCGATGTGATCGAGAGCCTCAAGGATGTCGGGCGCGGCGAGTTCGGTGTCGGGCACGCCTTTGCATATGTGCTCTTGCGCTTACCCGGGCGAGTGTACGAGCTGATGCCGATCGCTGCCTTGATCGGCGCCTTGTATGCGCTATCCACGCTCGCTCGCCATTCGGAAATCACGGTGCTGCGCGCCTCGGGCATGACCACGCGCCAGCTGCTGTTTCTGCTCTTCAAGGTGGCGGGTGTCTTTGCATGCGCGGCTTTGCTGTTGGGCGAGACCGTGGTGCCGAGCACCGAGCGCACGGCGCAGGACATGCGTTTGCAGGCTATTCGCAAGGTGGTGGCGCAGGAGTTCCGCTCAGGGTTGTGGGTGAAGGATGGACGCGCTTTCGTCAATATCCGCTCCGCCGCGCCGGATGCCACGCTGGAACAGGTGCGGGTGTATCAGTTCGATGCTCGGAACCAGCTTGCGTATGTGATGGAGGCCAAGTCAGGGCGCTATCTCGCGCCGGGACAGTGGCAGCTCGAAGCAGTCGTGCGCACGGTGCTCGATGCCGGGCAGGTGCGGGTCGAGCGCGAAGCCGAGGTGGCTTGGTCCTCGGGGCTGACGCCGGACATCATCGCCGTGTTGATGGTGCCGCCGGAGCGCATGTCCTTGATCAACTTGGTGGTTTATTTGCGTCATTTATGGGTCAATCACCAAAAGACCGAGCGTTACGAAATCGCCTTGTGGAAGAAGTTTTTCTATCCGCTTGCGGCGTTGGTCATGGTCGCCCTGGCCTTGCCCTTTGGATATACCCATAGCCGCATGGGTGGCGTGAATCTGCAAATCTTCGGGGGCGTAATGGTCGGGGTGGTGTTTCACATGCTGAACGGGCTATTTTCCAGCCTCGGCATCATCCACTCCTGGCCACCCTTGGCGAGCGCGGTGGCGCCGTCCGCGCTATTCCTCATGGCGGCGCTTGGACTATTGTGGTGGGTCGAGCGGCGCTGATTTAGGGCGTGGCGCCGGCGGGACGAAGATGATGCGGGTGTCGGCGATGCGATCGTGCAGAAACTGCTTGTCTTTGTCGAACAGAGCCCAAAAGATGCCGATGCCGAAGCACAGCAGGCTGGGCCAGGCGGCGAGATAGCGCAGCACGGCCTGCAAAGGCCGGAGCGGTTTGCCGGAGCGGTCCACGAGCTTTAGCTTCCAAGTCTTCATGGCCAGGGTCTGGCCGCCATGCAACCAGAACCAGACGCTGTAGAGCATGAGCAGCAGCAGGAAGTGCAGGCGCAGCACCCAAGACGGGGGGGTGAGCTGGGTAAGAGCGCCGATCAGGGTGTAGGGCAGCAGGAAGCCGATGCAGACGACGGCGAATAGTAACAAGGCTTCATAGAGCATGGCCGCCAGGCGACGGGCGATGCTCGGGTATGGGTGGGAGGCTTCGGTCATGGCCGCGCTGGCAGGATGCGCTCAGAAGGAGCGGATTTTGCCTCCGATTTCTGTTTTAGGCGTAATTTTTCTTCTTCGGGGAGCTGGTCGTAGCGCTCCCATTGGGCCTTGACGGCTTGCTTCTTTTCGGGTGGAAGCTGCTTGAACTCGCGGTACTGGCTGCGCACCTTTTCCTTGTCTTCCGGTGGCATGGCATGCCAGCTGCGCATCCGGCGCTGCATGCGGGCCTGCTCCTCAGGACTGAGCTGGGGATAGCGGCGGGCGATGTCCAGCCATTTCTGGCGGCGATGGTGCTCCATGCCGTTCCATTCCTCGGCCAAGGGCGCGAGAATGCGCTTTTGTTCCGGGTTGAGCTGCGACCAGCTCGGCTGCGGCGGCGTGATTCTCGGTTTGCTCACGTCCGCCCACACCGGCGCCGTGGCCAGGACGAGGACGAGGCTTAGCCTTCGGACGATTCTTCCAGCCATGCGCGGAATCCGGGATCGGTGAAGGCTCGGGGGGGGAGATCGTCGACCAAGAGGGCGGCATCGAGCGCGGCGATGGCGCTTAGCTCTTCCTGATCGTGCAGGTACATGGCCGTTAGGCCAATGCCGGCTGCCAAGGTTAGCGTGGCAAGCGCGGGGCGCAGCCAGGCTTGGCGCGCCGGGGCGCGGTGGGCCTGCTGCCGGCGGTGTGCGGCCAGGGCGTGCTGGCGGGCCTGGTAGAGGCGTTCCAAGGTGGCTTGCGGTAGTTGCGCCGCGCCTTCGTCCAGGTGCCGGCGCAGACTGGCGATCAGTGGTGTTTCGTTCATGGCGTGATCCCCCTTTTTTCCAATGCCGCAGCGAGCGCATGGGTGGCGCGCGAGCAGTGGGTTTTGACGCTGCCTTCGGAGCAGCCCATGGCGGCGGCTGTCTCGGCGACGTTCATGTCTTCCCAGTAACGCATGAGAAAGGCTTCCCGTTGACGTGCTGGCAGCTTTGCAATTTCCGCTTCGATGATTTTGAGCGTTTGCTGCTGTTCCAGTTGGTCTTCCGGGGTCTTGGCCCAATAGCCCGGGCGGTCGTCGCCGACGTTCTCGAGCGGGTCGGGCTCTTCGTCTTCCTTAGCGCCGAAAGCGGTCAGCACGGTGTTCCACAGATTGCGGATCTTCGTGCGCCGAAAGTGGTCGCGGATGCAATTTTGCAGGATGCGCTGAAACAGCAGCGGCAGTTCGGCCTCGGGCCGGTCCCCATAACGGTCGGCCAGTTTCATCATGCTGTCTTGGACGATGTCGAGAGCCGCTTCCTCGTCACGGCTGGCAAATAGGGCCTGTTTATAGGCACGTCTCTCGATGCTGGCGAGGAAGTCGGAGAGTTGCTGCGTCGTGGCCAGGGGAAACCTCGTGAAAGCCTTGTCGTTATTGGGGTTTTGGGCTGGCGCCTTGACCAAACGAGGGCGGTCGATTAACGTTGCGAGTTTTCAAGCAACCAGCTGAATGGGCCTAGCGATGATGATTACCGGCGCAGAAATTGTAATCAGGTGCCTGCAGGAAGAAAAGGTTGAGCACGTCTTCGGGTATCCGGGCGGTTCCGTCCTGCACATCTACGATGAACTGTTCAAGCAGGATCAGATCAAGCATATCCTGGTACGCCACGAGCAGGCCGCGGTCCATGCAGCGGATGCGTATTCGCGTTCGTCCCGCAAGGTAGGGGTGGCCCTCGTGACATCCGGCCCCGGCGTGACCAACGCCGTGACGGGCATCGCGACCGCTTATATGGATTCCGTGCCGCTGATCGTGCTATGCGGCCAGGTGCCGACTTTTTACATTGGCCAGGATGCGTTCCAGGAGTGCGATACCGTCGGTATCACCCGGCCTTGCGTAAAGCACAATTTCCTCGTCAAGGATGTGAAGGACTTGGCGATTACGCTGAAGAAGGCTTTCCACATCGCCACCACCGGCCGTCCCGGTCCTGTGGTCGTGGATATTCCCAAGGATATCACCGCCGAGAAGTGCGATTTCGAGTATCCGAAGACCGTGCAGATGCGCTCTTACAACCCCGTGGTCAAGGGGCATCTGGGGCAGATCAAGAAGGCCGTGCAATTGCTCGCCGAAGCCAAGCGTCCAGTAATTTACACCGGCGGGGGTGTGATTTTGTCGGATGCGGCGGATAAGCTCACTCAGCTTGCCCGCAAGCTCGGCTTTCCGGTCACGAACACGCTCATGGGCTTGGGCGGTTTCCCAGCGACCGATAAGCAAAACGTCGGGATGTTGGGGATGCATGGTAGCTACGAGGCGAATATGACCATGCACTACGCCGACTTGATCCTTGCCGTTGGCGCACGCTTCGATGACCGGGTGATCGGTAATCCGCAGCACTTTGGCAAGGAACCGCGCAAGATCATCCACGTCGATATCGACCCGTCCTCGATTTCCAAGCGGGTCAAGGTGGATGTGCCCATCGTCGGCAATGTGCCGGACGTGCTCGAAGAGATGCTCAAGCTGCTCGACGATGGCTTTCGCCCCGATCCGGCGGTGGCCGATTGGTGGCGGCAGATCGAGGAGTGGCGCGCGCGCGAGAGCCTGCGTTACAAGCAAGGGCAGTACATCATGCCGCAGTACGTGGTCGAGAAGCTCTACGAGGTGACGGGCGGCGATGCCTTCATCACGTCCGATGTCGGCCAGCACCAGATGTTCGCGGCGCAGTATTACAAGTTCGACAAGCCGCGGCGCTGGATCAACTCCGGCGGTCTCGGCACCATGGGCGTGGGGCTCCCGTATGCGATGGGGGTGTGCTTTGCCAACCCTGACATGCCTGTCGCTTGCATCACCGGTGAAGGGTCGATCCAGATGTGCATTCAAGAGCTGTCTACCTGCAAGCAGTTCGAGCTGCCCATCAAAATCATCAACCTCAACAACGGTATGCTGGGCATGGTGCGCCAGTGGCAGGAGATGTTCTATTCCAAGCGCTATTCGCAATCCTACGTCACCTCGCTGCCGGATTTCGTCAAGCTGGCCGAATCTTATGGCCACGTCGGCATGAAGATCGAGCGGCCCGAGGATGTCGAGCCGGCCTTGCGCAAGGCCTTCACCGAGCACAAGAACGATCTCGTGTTCATGGACTTCATCATCGATCCGACGGCCAATGTGTTCCCGATGGTCGCGGCGGGCAAGGGCCTGACCGAAATGATCCTGGCCGAAGACCTGTAAGGGAAGGAAGACAACATGCGACACATCATTTCCATCCTGCTCGAAAACGAAGCTGGCGCGCTATCGCGCGTAGCCGGCCTGTTCTCGGCCCGAGGCTATAACATCGAGACCCTGACCGTGGCGCCCACCGAGGATGCTTCCTTGTCGCGCATGACCATCGTCACGCGCGGTTCCGACGACGTGCTCGAGCAGATCACCAAGCAGTTGAATAAATTGGTGGATGTGGTCAAGGTGGTGGATCTGTCCGAGGCAGCCCACGTCGAGCGCGAGCTGATGCTCATCAAGGTGCGCGCCACCGGCAAGGACCGCGAGGAGATGAAGCGCATGGCGGACATCTTCCGCGGCCGCATCATCGATGTCACCGAATCGACCTATGTCATCGAATTGACGGGAACCAGCGCTAAGCTGGATTCCTTCATCAATGCCCTGGATGCCGGGCTGATCCTGGAAACCGTGCGCACCGGCGTATCCGGCATCGGCCGCGGCGACCGCATTCTCAAAGTCTGACTAGCTAAACGAGGATTCTCATGAAAGTTTATTACGACAAGGACGCCGACCTTTCTCTCATCAAGGGTAAGAAGGTCACGATCGTCGGTTATGGCTCTCAAGGCCATGCCCACGCCCAGAACCTGAAGGATTCCGGCGTCAAAGTCACCGTCGGCCTCAGAAAAGATGGCGCGTCCTGGAAAAAGGCCGAGGCGGCCGGCCTCAAGGTCGAAGAAATCGCCAAGGCGGTCAAGGGTGCCGACGTGGTCATGATGCTGTTGCCGGATGAGAACATCCCTCAGGTCTATAAGGAAGAAGTCGAGCCGAATCTGAAGAAGGGCGCGGCGCTCGCCTTCGCGCACGGCTTCAACGTGCATTACAACCAGGTCGTGCCGCGTGATGACATCGACGTCATCATGGTGGCGCCCAAGGGGCCTGGCCATACCGTACGCTCTGAATATCTGAAGGGTGGTGGCGTGCCCTCGCTGATTGCCGTGTATCAAGATAAGTCCGGCAAGGCACGTGATATCGCTCTGTCGTATGCCGCCGCCAATGGCGGCACCAAGGGCGGCGTGATCGAGACTACCTTCCGCGAGGAAACTGAGACCGATCTCTTCGGCGAGCAGGCCGTGCTCTGCGGTGGCGCCGTGGAACTGGTGAAGATGGGCTTCGAGACGCTGGTGGAAGCCGGCTACGCCCCGGAGATGGCCTACTTCGAGTGCCTGCACGAGCTGAAGCTGATCGTCGATTTGATGTACGAAGGCGGCATCGCCAACATGAACTACTCGATCTCGAACAATGCCGAATACGGCGAGTACGTGACCGGTCCGGAAGTGATCAATGCTCAGTCGCGCGAGGCCATGCGCAATGCCTTAAAGCGCATCCAGACCGGTGAGTACGCCAAGATGTTCATCCTCGAAGGCAAGACCGGCTACCCGAGCATGACGGCCCGCCGCCGTCTGACCGCCGCTCACCCGATCGAGCAGGTCGGCGCGCAGTTGCGTGACATGATGCCTTGGATCAAGAAAAACAAGCTGGTGGATCAGTCCAAGAACTAAAGCCTGCCTTCGTCTCGGCCGGGGCCCTGCCCCGGTTCGTCGCTGTGCCGCCCGGCGGCTTGCTGGGCGCGTTCCGCCTCTTGCTTAGGTTTTCCATGAATCCTTACCCCCATCCCATCATCGCCAAGGAAGGCTGGCCTTTTCTCTTTCTGCTGCTCGTCGGCGCCGCGGCGCTGCAATTCCTGCTCGGCTTCTGGGTGGCGCTGCCCTGGTGGTTGGGGCTGTTGTTCGTACTGCAATTCTTCCGCGACCCAGCGCGGGTCGTTGCCGGCACGGGGCCGAAAAGCGTGGTGGCTCCGGCCGACGGTCGTATCGTTGCCGTCGAGGAGACCGACGATGCCTATCTGAATCGTCGTGCCATCAAGGTCAGCGTGTTCATGAACGTCTTCAACGTGCATTCCAACCGTTCTCCGGTGGATGGCCGTGTCGTGCGGGTCTGGTATAGCCCGGGCAAATTCATCAATGCCGATCTGGCCAAGGCCTCGACCGAGAACGAGCGCTGCGCCATGCACATCCAGACCGCCGATGGCCAGGATGTGACCTGCGTCCAGGTTGCCGGGCTCATCGCGCGGCGCATTCTCAATTACATGGATGCCGGGATGTCGCTCGTGCGTGGCCAGCGCTACGGCTTCATTCGCTTCGGCTCTCGGGTGGATGTATATCTGCCGCTCGACGCCAAGGTGAAAGTGGTGATCGGCGAAAAAGTGTATGCTTCGAGCACCTTGCTTGCCGAACTCGCTTAATCGCGCTTGCCATGTCGGAACTCAAACCTAGAAAAGCCTTGTTCAACCCGGAGTTGCAGCGCCGGGGAATCTACCTGCTGCCCAATCTCTTTACCACCGCTGCCCTGTTTTTTGGCTTTTTTGCCATCGTGCAAGCCATGCAGGGCAACTTCGAGCGCGCCGCCGTGGCCATCTTCATCGCCATGGTGCTCGATGGGCTCGACGGGCGCGTGGCGCGTATGACGCGCACGCAGTCGGCCTTTGGCGCCGAGTACGATTCGTTGTCCGACATGGTCAGTTTCGGCGTGGCGCCGGCGCTCGTCATCTACGAATGGGCCTTGAGCGGCATGGGTCGTCTGGGGTGGATCGCCGCCTTCATCTACTGCGCTTGCGCCGCGCTGCGGCTGGCCCGCTTTAACACCACGCTCGAAGTCATCGACAAGCGTTTCTTCCAGGGCTTGCCCAGCCCGGCGGCGGCGGCTCTGGTGGCCGGCTTCGTCTGGGTGATGATGGATTTTGGCGTCGCGGGAGTTGATGTGCGCTGGCTGGCGGCCGGCATCACTGTGTTCGCTGGCGTCACCATGGTCACGAGCTTTCGCTTTTACAGCTTCAAGGACATCAACCTCAAAAAAAGCGTGCCCTTCATCGTCGTGGCCGCGTTGGTGCTGGCCTTCGTGCTTGTTTCGAGTTACCCGCCCGGGGTGTTGTTCGGGCTGTTCTGCATCTATGCCTTGTCCGGCTATGTGCTGTTCGTGGTGCAGGCGCTCAAGAGCAAATCCGGCCCGCGTTCATAGCATCGATTTCTGCCTTGCCTGGCATTCGGTCCCGGGGTGGGCGTCCTTGATTGGGAGTAAGACATGAAAGATCGTTTGGTGATTTTCGACACCACCTTGCGCGATGGCGAGCAAAGCCCTGGTGCCTCCATGACCAAGGAGGAAAAGCTGCGCGTCGCACGGCAACTCGAAAAAATGCGGGTGGATGTGATCGAAGCCGGGTTCGCCGCCGCCTCGCCGGGAGATTTCGAGGCGATTCGCGCCATTGCCGAAAGCATCAAGGAATCCACCGTCTGCTCCCTGGCTCGGGCCAATGCCCAGGATATCGAGCGCGCCGGCGAAGCCATTCGACCGGCACCCAAAAAACGCATCCACACCTTCATCGCCACCAGTCCCATCCACATGGAAAAGAAGCTGCGCATGACGCCTGATGCGGTCGTCGAGCAGGCGGTAAAGGCCATCGGCTGGGCCCGGCAATACACGGACGACGTGGAATTTTCGGCCGAGGACGCCGGCCGTTCGGAACTCGATTTCCTCTGCCGCATCTTCGAGAAGGTCATTGCCGCGGGCGCGACCACCATCAACGTCCCCGATACCGTGGGTTACAACTTTCCCAGCCAGTTTGCCGAGACCATCCGCCAGCTGATCGAGCGCGTGCCTAACTCCGACAAAGTGGTATGGTCGGTGCATTGCCACAACGACCTGGGACTGGCTGTTGCCAATTCGCTCGCGGCGGTGCTCGCTGGTGCTCGCCAGGTCGAATGCACCATCAATGGCTTGGGCGAGCGCGCCGGCAACGCCGCGCTCGAGGAAATCGTCATGGCCGTGCGCACCCGTGCCGACATCTTCCCGGTGGAAACCCGCATCGAGACGACTCAGATTGTGCCGGCCTCGAAGCTGGTGTCGCAGATCACCGGCTATCCAGTGCAGCCTAACAAGGCCATCGTCGGCGCCAATGCCTTCGCGCACGAGTCCGGCATCCACCAGGACGGGGTGCTCAAGCACCGCGAAACCTATGAGATCATGCGTGCCGAGGACGTGGGTTGGACCCAGAACAAGCTGGTGTTGGGCAAGCACTCAGGCCGCAATGCCTTCAAGAGCCGCCTGGCTGAGCTGGGCATCGTGCTCGAGAGCGAGGAGGCGCTCAACGCCGCCTTCGCCCGCTTCAAGGAGCTGGCCGACAAGAAGCACGAGATCTTCGACGAGGATCTGCACGCCTTGATTTCTGACGAGGCCGTCACCCCGGCGCAGGAGCACTACAAGCTCAACTACTCCCAGGTTTGCTCTGAAACCGGCGAAGTGCCCCATGCGCGCGTGACGCTTAGCATCGGGGGGCAGGAGTCAAAGGCCGAAGCGGACGGCTCTGGTCCGGTGGATGCTACCTTCAAAGCCATCGAGCAAGTGGTGCAGAGCGGCAGCGAACTCTTGCTTTATTCCGTCAATGCCATCACGACCGGCACCGATGCGCAGGGCGAAGTTACCGTGCGGCTTGCCAAGGGCGGGCGCGTGGTGAATGGCCAGGGCGCCGATACCGACATCGTCGTGGCTTCTGCCAAGGCCTATCTGAATGCCTTGAATAAGCTTTACTCCTGCCAGGCTAAGGTGAATCCCCAGGGCGATGTGTGAGCGCTTCGTGTCGCGTTGCCATCATGCAAAATGCCGGGCTCGTCCCGGCATTTTCATCGGATGCTGTCTTACGCTCAGTGTGTGGCCGGCTTTTGCCGGCTGGGAGCCGAGAGCCGGGCATAACTGACGACGCTTGCGAAGAACATCAGGGCGAGCAAGGTTTCGAGCCCGGCCAGTGCCTGGCTTAAGCCGCTATCGCTCGTAGCGCGCACGCTGCCTTCGAGTAGGTAGAGCAGGGCGAGCATGGAGCTCCATTGGTAGGTGTAGCGCCGCCCTTTGAGAATGCCAAAAAGCGGGATGAGCAGGGGAAAAGCCTTGGCCGCCATCCAGGAGCCACCGGGCTTGAGCGGGGCGAGCCAGAGCTCCCAGAGCAGGCAAAGAAAGATGAGCGCGATGAGGCTAGCGCTGGCAGCCAGTTGCAGACGGGTTAGCATGGGTGGATTCATTGCAAAGTTTGAGACTTAGCTGGGCCAGACGTTGGCCTTGCAGGAAGGCGAGACGGGCAGCTTCGGCGCTGAGCGCGGGGTTGCCCTGCGGGCCGGAGACGTGGCTTGCGCCATAAGGCGTGCCGCCATCGCGGCTGGCCGAGAGCTCGGGCCAAGTCTGCGGCAGGCCCATCACGATCATGCCGTGGTGCAGCAGGGGCAGCATCATGGTGAGTAAGGTTGCCTCGTTGCCACCGTGTAGACTGCCGCTTGCCGTGAATACCGTGGCGGGCTTGCCGGCCAGGGCGCCGTTGTGCCAGGCGGTGAGGGTGCCGTCCCAAAAATATTTCATCGGTGCCGCCATGTTGCCGAAGCGGGTCGGGCTGCCCAAGGCGAGGCCCGCACATGCTTCGAGGTCGGAGAGTTCGACATAGGGCGCGCCCGCGGTCGGTACTGCCGGTTCGCTCGCCTCGCAGAGCGTGGATACCTTAGGCACGGTGCGCAGCCGCGGTTGGGCGCCGGGAACGCTGTCTACGCCCAAGGCGATTTGCTCGGCTAGGGCCCGTACCGAGCCGCGGTGGCTGTAGTAAAGAATGAGGATGTCGCGCATATGGCGTGGTGCTTAGCTCGCGTCGTTGCGAATGGTGAAGACTTCGACCGTTCCGGTTTGTTCGCTGATGCCCGTGGCGCGGACTTGGCGGATTTCCAGGTTGTCCTTTTCGATTAAGAGCAAGAGCCGCTGCTCCGGGTCGTTTACCGCGCCGCTCGGTACGACCAGGACCGGTTCCGAGCGCAGCGGCGGCAGCGCCGGCAGGATGAGCGCCGGGGTTTGGGCGCGATTGTTCGGGTCGCTGGGGATGGCCAGCAGCGCCGGCGTGGCTTCCGGGGCGAGGAGCTGCAGGCCGATTTCGATGTGCTCGGGGTTTTCCGAGAGCGCCCAGCGTACGAGACAGATCATCCAACGTTCCGCTGCCTCGCCTGTCGCTTCGGGGCGCAAGGCGACGATGTCGCCAACTCGGATGCGGCCGGCCTTGCCGTGCAGGTGCATCAGGGCAAAGCCATCTGGGCTTTCGTTCGTGATCATCCACTGGCTAAGTGCTTCGGCCGCATCCGTGTCCGGTTGTCGCAGCAGGCGCCACAGCCGCGTCAAGCCGGCACATAGGCTGGCACGGCGCGATTGTCGGCGGCGCGGGAAGCGGCGTTTGCCAGGCTTACCCCAAAAGGCGGCGAGACGGCGCAAGGTGCCTTTGCCGATGGGCGTGCCGGCCAGCGATGGTAGTCCGAGGGCTTGCGGCGACTGGCCTTGTTCGAGGGCCGCGAGATCGGCGCGGGCCTGGGCTGCCATGGCTTGACAGGAAAAGAAATACACCAGGTGATCGGGAGGTGGCGGCCGGCGCGCCAGGGCGAAGGCGGCGGCATCGCGGCTTAAGTCGATCCAGAACACGCCTTGGGTGTCGATCGGCGCATAGGCGAGGATCTCCAGATAGCGCGCCTGGGCGTTGGCGTAATGCGCGACGAATTGTAGCGCCTCGGCCGAGAACGACGCCGGTTGGGCGCAGGCGAGCAGCAAGGCTTCGCGGTAGGCGATAGGCGGCTGTGGGGCGGGCTCTTCAGGAGTCGGCAAGATGGCGCGCTGGAAAACGCCGTGCAGACGCTGCCAAATGCCACGGCCGGGTGGCGCGGCAACGAGATGGCAAACGAACAGATGCCGGCTAAGGCAGGTTGCGATCCGCGCCAAGATGAGGCGCGTTTCTTCGGGCGCGGCATCGTGCGGCAAGCCAGACAAAACGCCCTCGTAGGCGAGCGCGAAGTCGTCGAGCACCTCCAAGAGCGTGTTGAACTGGAGTCGGGTCTGGCGTGCGAGCGGAATGCGCGCTTTGCCGAGTTGGTTGGCTTGCCGCTCCAAGGCGAGTGCCGTGCCGGCAAATAGCATTTCGAGCACTTTTAGCGTCTGCCGGGCGGGCAGCGGCGCCGCGCATAAGCGCGCTAATTGCGCTGCCAGCTCTTCCAGCTCCAGATCGGCCCGGTCGCGGTGGCTCGCCAGCCAGCTCAGAATCGGCCGCAGGTAAACGTCGGCGGCGTCTGGCTTGGGGGGCGGTGGTTCCGGCATGGCTTTCTCCAGTCTGGGATCGGGAGGATAATCAAAAACTCGGCGCATTTCACCTCGAATCGATGCCAAAACCGGCTAAGGCGGCCCGCGCCCCGTTCGCTGCCGTGCTCCGGTCTGCGCCAAGCCCTTGTGTTTCTGTGCTTTCCCTTTATAATTCAGCCCTTTTCGTTTTCACTGAACCGGATACAACAATGGTCGTTATTCGCCTTGCCCGCGGTGGTGCCAAGAAGCGCCCCTTCTACAACCTGGTCGTGACTGACTCCCGCAACCGTCGCGATGGTCGTTTCGTTGAGCGTATCGGCTTCTACAATCCCGTTGCCGCCGAGCACGAAGAGGGGCTGCGCGTGGCGATGGATCGTCTTGCTTACTGGCAGCAGAACGGCGCCCAGCTCTCGCCCACCGCGGCGCGCCTGGTCAAGCAGTACGCTGCCAAGCAAAGCGCGGCCTGATCGTCCGGGGGCTTCCCTTGCCCGCAACTGAAGTCGTCGTCCTAGGCCGCATCGTCGGTGCTTACGGCATCAAGGGTTGGGTGAGGGTGCATCCTTTTGGGGATGATCCCCTAGACTGGGCCGATATGCCGGTCTGGTGGCTTGCGCCGGCGGCGGCCGGTCCTTGGCAAGAGCGGCGCTTGGCGCGGCTCAAGCAGCATGGCGAAGGCTTGGTGGCGGCGTTTGCCGACGTGTCGGACCGTGGCGCTGCGGAGGCGCTCAAAGGCTGGTGGATCGGCGCTCCCCGAGAAGCCTTGCCGGCGACGTCGGAAAATGAGTTTTATTGGGCCGACTTGATCGGTCTGACCGTCGTCAATACCGCTGGCGATGTCCTGGGCACGGTGGCAGGGCTGATCGAGACCGGCGCGCATGACGTGCTCCGGGTTGTCGATGCCGAGCATCATGAGCGCTTGTTGCCATTCGTTGCCGCGGTAGTGCTCGAAGTGGACCGCGAGGCTCGCTGCATGCGGGTGGAGTGGGGCCTGGACTGGTGAGCGAGGCGATGCGGGACGCCAGCGTGCATGCGGTGTTCGACTGCATCACCCTGTTTCCAGAGATGTTTGCCGCCCTCACGGCTTCGGGCATCACGCGTAAAGCCTTGGAGGCTGGGCGCTGGTCTTTTACGGCTTGGAATCCGCGCGATTACGCCGACAATGCCTGGCGGCGCGTCGATGACCGGCCCTATGGTGGCGGGCCCGGAATGGTCATGCAGCCCGGACCGTTGGCCAAGGCGATTCAGGCCGCGAAGGCGCGCCAAGCGGCTGCCGGGCTGGCGCGCAGTCGGGTGATCTACCTTTCGCCCCAGGGCCGGCCTTTGAGCCATGCGCGGGTCGTGGAGCTAGCGCGCTGCGAGGCGGGCTTGATTTTGTTGTGCGGACGCTACGAGGGGGTCGATGAGCGCCTGATCGAGCGCCATGTCGATGAGGAAATTTCCATCGGCGACTTCGTCCTGTCTGGCGGCGAGCTGCCGGCCATGGTGCTGATGGATGCGGTAATCCGCCAGTTGCCCGGGGTGCTGGGCGATGCGGCTTCCGCGGTTGAAGATTCGTTCGTGGCGGGCTTGCTGGATTGCCCTCATTACACGCGCCCCGAGGTGTATGCGGGGCAGGCGGTGCCGGAAGTGCTATTGTCCGGCGACCATGCCAGAATTCGCCGCTGGCGACTCAAAGAGTCGCTGGCGCGGACCCGGAAGCGCCGGCCGGAACTCTTGGCGCAACGCGTGCTAAGCGCGGAAGAGACGCAACTCCTCGCCGAGATTCTTGCAGAAGAAGCGCGGCAGAAGAGCAATGCGGTGAGCAATGACATTTAGACAAGGAACTCACATGAACCTGATCCAGCAATTGGAACAAGAAGAAATCGCCCGCCTGGGCAAGACCATCCCTGATTTTGCGCCCGGCGACACCGTCGTCGTGCAGGTGAAGGTCAAGGAAGGCAACCGCGAGCGTCTGCAGGCTTATGAAGGTGTGGTGATCGCCAAGCGTAACCGTGGCCTCAACTCTAGCTTCATCGTGCGCAAGATTTCTTCGGGCGAAGGGGTGGAGCGGACTTTCCAAACCTATTCGCCGCTGGTGGCGAGCATCGAGGTGAAGCGTCGCGGTGATGTGCGGCGTGCTAAGCTGTACTACCTGCGCGAGCGCTCCGGCAAGTCTGCCCGCATCAAGGAAAAGCTGGTGCGCAAGAGCGCGCCTGGCGCCGTCTGACCGGCGGGCTGTGGCCGAAACAGGAAGGGGGGCGGCAGCCCCCCTTTTTTATTGGTGCGTCAGGCTGACAGCCCGGGTGTCTTGTCTTACGGATGCTGGGCTGGGGCTTTCTTGTCCCGTTCGATCAGCGCGTAAGCCGAGTGGTTGTGGATGGATTCGAAGTTCTCGGACTCGACCACGTAGTAATCGATGCGGGGCTCGGCATTGAGTCGGGCGGCCACGTCGCGGACCATGTCCTCGACGAACTTGGGATTGTCGTAGGCGCGTTCGGTGACGT
>JAOAIO010000047.1 GCA_026414665.1 Azovibrio sp. | reverse complement strand
AGATGTGTATAAGAGACAGCCCCAAGATATCGCCATCTGAAACATCAGCCGACAACAGCCGCCTCAGCGGGGGTTGTGCAGACCCTCCCTAGAGGGGGATTTTCGCGAGGCGAGTGGCTTTCGCCTCACGACGCAGTTGGTCGAGAGCGGGGTCGACTTCTCGGCAATCTTCGCTGCCAATGACCAGACGGCTGCCGGTACCCTGCTGGCCCTGTGGCACAATGGTGTACGGGCACCCGATGATGTATCTGATCGAATCGCTACTGAAAGCGGGGGAGACGTCGGTCCCCGGAAATGAAAAGGGAGAAGCTTTGCGCAAGCAAGCAAGCAAGCAAGTCTCACGTCCGCCGCGACGGTCGCGGCCCCAGACGGGACCGGGAGCCGGGTGATGGCGATCTCGGATGAGGCGTCCACTGTCGTCGCGCACGATCGGAACCGACGCCTGAGTCACCCGACACATGGCGTAACCCACGTTCGACGAGACAGCCTCACATCTGTCCTTTCGCATCAAACGAAGCATTCGTCCGAAGGATCGGATGCGTCGTTGATGGGTGGCATTGCCATCGTTGGCTTGGCTTTTCGTTTTCCCGGTGACTTGGGCGACGAGCACAGTCTCTGGCAGGCGCTCAAGGCTGGGTGCGACCTGATCCGGGAAGTGGGGTCAGAGCGCTGGGCGACCGAGACGATGGCGCACCCCAAACGGTCAGAACCGGGGCGCAGCATCACCTTTTCCGCAGGCGCGCTCACCCGCATAGACGAGTTCGATGCGGCCTTTTTCGGCATCTCGCCGCGTGAGGCGGCGTGGATGGATCCGCAGCAGAGGCTGTTGCTGGAGTTGGCCTGGGAGGCGATGGAGAACGCGGGGGTGCCTCCCTCCAAGCTTTCCGGTACGGATTGCGCCGTGTATGTCGGCATCTCCAGCCTCGACTATGGCACGCGCGGGCTCGACGATCTTGCCGCCATGTCGCCGCACTCGATGACCGGCAACACGCTCAGCATTGCCGCCAACCGCCTTTCCTACATTTTCGATCTGCGCGGGCCCTCGCTTGCCGTCGATACCGCCTGCTCCTCCTCCCTGGTCGCCTTGCACCATGCCTGCCGGGCGTTGCAAACCGGCGAGGCGAGCACGGCGCTCGTCGGCGGCGTCAATCTGCTGCTGCACCCTTATCCCTTCGTCGGCTTTACCAAGGCCTCGATGCTGTCCGCCGATGGGCGTTGCAAGGCCTTTGATGCTTCTGGCAATGGTTATGTGCGCGCCGAGGGCGGGGCGGTGTTGCTGCTCAAGCCGCTTGCCAAGGCCTTGGCCGATGGGGATGACATCCAGGCCGTGATTCTCGCGAGCGGCGTCAATGCCGATGGTGCGCGCAAGACGGGCATCACCATTCCCAGCCGCGACGGCCAAGCCGAGCTGATGCAAAGCGTTTTGGCCCAAGCGGGGCTTGCGGCGCACGATATCGATTACATCGAGGCGCACGGCACGGGCACGGCGGTGGGCGACCCGATCGAAACCGCCGCCATCGGGGCAGTGTATGGACGGGACCGTGCGCAGCCGCTGCCCATCGGCTCGGTCAAGGCCAATCTGGGGCACATGGAGGCGGCCTCCGGCATGGCCGGTCTGGTGAAAGCCATTCTGGTGCTGCGGCACCGCGCGGTGCCGCCGCAGATCCACCTCCAAACACCCAATCCGAACATCGATTTCGCCGGCCTCAATCTCCAGCCGGTCACCGAATATCGGCCGCTGGAAAAAGAAGGGCCGCTGGTGGTCGGTGTCAACTCGTTCGGCTTTGGGGGTGCCAACGCCCACGTCCTGCTGCAGGAATACCGGCGGGCAGAAGCGGACGCGCCGACGCAGCGTCCCGAAGCTTTGCCGCCTTTGTTCTTGTCGGCGCGAACCGAAGCGGCGCTGCGGGTGTTGGCCGAACGCTACGCAGCCATCGTGCCGCAAGACCCGGCGCGTTATTACGACATCGCCTATGCGGCCGCGTTCCGGCGCGACCGCTTGGAAAAGCGCCTGGCACTGCACGCCAAAACACCAGAGGAGGCCGCCGAAAAACTGGCCGCATACGCCCAGGGCGGTGCACCGGACGGCCTGGTGCTCGAGGAACGGCTGCCCCAAGCGGGCGACGTTGCCTTCGTTTATTCCGGCAACGGTGCCCAGTGGGTCGGCATGGGCTTGCGCCTCATGGCCGAATCGCCGGCATTTGCAGGCATATTGGCCGAGCTCGACGCCCGCATGCAGCCCATCGCCGGGTTTTCGCTGCTGGCCGAGCTGCAGGCCACCGGGGAAACCTCCCGCCTCGACGATACGGTTGTTGCCCAGCCTTTGCTGTTTGCCATTCAGGTTGCCATCACGCGGTTGTTGAAAGGGCAGGGCGTCGAGCCCGCTGCCGTGGCCGGCCACAGCGTGGGCGAAGTGGCGGCGGCCTGGGCCTGTGGCGCGCTCGATCTCGATGCCGCCATCCGGGTGATCGTGGCCCGCAGCCGTGCCCAGGGCGAGACGCGCGGCACGGGGCGCATGGCCGCTGTCGGGCTTTCGGAAGAAGGCATGCAGGCTGTCATCGCGGAACTGGGCGAGGGGCTCGATATCACGATTGCCGGCATCAACAGTCCGAAGAACCTGACCCTTTCAGGGAGCTTGGCCGATCTGGAGCGACTCCAGTCTCATCTGGCACCCAAGGGGGTCTTCTTCCGCTTGCTCGACCTCGATTACGCCTTCCACAGTAACCGCATGGAACCTATCCGGGAGCCGCTGCTCAACAGCCTCGCCGGACTGGAACCCCGCACTGAAAGTGAAGCGGCTTTCGTCTCGACCGTCACCGGTGGGGTGCTCGATGCCAGCCGGCTCGGTGCGGACTACTGGTGGCGAAACGTGCGCGAGCCCGTGCGTTTCGCCGACGCCATCGCCACACTCGCCGAGCTGGGCTGCCGCAGCTTCATCGAAATCGGTCCGCACGCCATCCTGCAGCGTTACATCCGCGAGTGCCTGCAAGCGGCTGAGATCAAGGGGCGGGCGTTGCCCACCCTGCGCAAGGAGGCCGACGGCTGGAACGCCCTCATCGAGACCGCCTTGCGTGCCCACCTGCTGGCCGAACGCACGAATCTGGGCATCTATTTCCCGCAGCCCGGGCGTCATGTCCGGCTGCCCAACTACCCATGGCAACGCGAGCGCCATTGGCACCCGCGCACCAGCGAAAGCCTGATGAGTATCGAGCGGCGGCGCGTGCATCTGCTGTTGGGCTGGCGGATTCCCGAGGCTGCACACACCTGGGAAAACGTCCTTGATCCGCTGATTCTGCCGTGGCTAGCCGACCACAAGGTGGGGGGCGCCGTCGTCTTCCCCGGGGCGGCCTATGCTGAGATGGCCCTTGCAGCCGCCCGTGAATGGCTGGGTGGGGAGGCGCTGGCGTTCGAGGAGATGGACATCGTCTCCCCCCTGGTCTTCGATGGGGAGCACCCACGCACCCTGCGTTTCGAGCTCAACGACCGGGACGGCAGCTTCCAGATCAAAAGCCGCCAGCGCTTGAGCCAGGATGAATGGACGCTTCATGCCGCAGGGCGGATCTTGCAGCCGACTGCAGCTTCCCGCAGTGCGCGGATTGCCCATTTGTCGGGGAATGGCGAAAGCATCGACCGGGAAACCCACTACCGCCTCGCGGCCACGCTCGGGCTCGATTACGGCGCCGCCTTTCAGGGCTTGCGCGAGGCCGTCGTCGCCGATAACTGTCTGCAAGCCGACCTGGACCATCCCGCCGACCTGGCTGGAGAGGATTACCTCGTCCATCCCGCCTTGCTCGATGTCTGCTACCAGTCGCTGGTCGATTTCTTCCGTGCGGATATCGAGGCCGGGCAGGGGGTAGCGTTGCTGCCCGTCAAGACCGGGCGTTTCGAATACCTCCGGGCTGGCAGACCCAGCCGCTTCCGCGCCCGGCTCACGCGCCGCAGCGCACGCTCGGTGCTGGCCGACTTCGAGCTGTTCGATGCCGACGATCATCTGCTCGCCAGCGTCAGCGGCTGCCGCTTCCGCGCCGCGCCGCTTGCGCACAAGGCGCAGGAAAAAGTCTCCCATTGGCGCATCGATGCCTGGCTGCGCCCGCATCCTGCAGAAGGGCTCGTCACCGAGCTTCCCACCCCGCAGGTGCTGCTCGAACATCTTCGGTTGGCCACGGCCGAGCAGCAGGAGCCCCGCATCCGCTGGTTCAAGGAGGCCTTGCCCCTGTTCGAGGCGCTCGTCGTCTCCTTCGCCTTCGAGGCCTTCCGGGCGATAGCCGAGGCAGACAACGAGGCCCTGCAAAGGCTCATCAGCCCCTCCGACCCCTATGCCCGCTGGCTCAGTCGCCTGTTGCAGCAGGAAGGCTTGCTCTCCGTCCATGATGGGCGCTGGCAACTGGCGGACGACA
The DNA here is from genome assembly GCA_026414665.1 of Azovibrio sp. Taxonomy (GTDB): domain Bacteria; phylum Pseudomonadota; class Gammaproteobacteria; order Burkholderiales; family Rhodocyclaceae; genus Azovibrio. Next base: position 13,232 of record JAOAIO010000047.1, on the reverse strand, counting down.
GCGATTTGCCCGCTGCGGAAGAGATCTGGCGCACGCTCGCACGTGAGCACGCAGACGCCTTGCCGCAGTTGGTGCTGCTGGGCCGGGTCGGACAACACCTGCCGCACCTGCTGCTCAATCCCTCCGAGCGGGTGGCCTTCCTCAACGCGCTGCGCCGTTCGCCCGTTGCGGAGACGCTCTATCAGGACGATCCGGCCTATGCCGGCACGCGGCAAGCGGTCGAGTCCCTCCTGCGCCATCTGGCAAGCGGCTGGCCGGCGCACCGCCGCCTGCGTGTCCTGGAAGTCGCCGACGGCCCGAGCGAAGTCCCGCGCGCCCTGCTGGCTGCGCTACCCGAAGACCGCCTCGACTATGTGCTGGCCTTGCCCGAAACCGTGGCCCAACGTCAGCAGGCGGAATACGCCGATCAGGCCAATCTCGTCATTGCGACGTTGGATGACGCAAACTGGCACTTGACGGCCGAGACGCGCCTGCCGGACAAGTTCGATCTCGTCATTCTTCGCCATACCCTGCACCGGGCCGTGCATCCGAAAGCTGCGCTCAACCAAGCGCGGCGCTGGCTGGCCGCCAACGGTTGCCTCATCGTTGCCGAACGTCACCCGGATTGGAGCGCCGATTTTCTCGGCGGACTCGACCCCCAGTGGTGGCATGAAACCGTGGGTGACGAACCACCGCATTCCTCGCTCGCACCGGTCACCGTCTGGGCTGAACTCCTGCAGGCCGAAGGTTTCGAGGATGTGCGGGATTATTGCGAACCGGCGGCGGACGGCCTTTCCGAAGGGGGTTACCTCATCCTTGCGCGCGCACCGGCAGCGTGGGCGGCGGCCTTGCCTCTCCCCCAACCGGCATCGTGGCTATTGCTCGTCGACGACGCTTCCCAGGCGCTGGCCGAACATCTTTGTGCCCGGTTCAAAGCGCAGGGCCAGCAGGTCGAAACGGCGCGCGATCTGCCGCAGAACCTTGCCGATTTCGATCACGTCGTGCTCCTGCGCGGCTGGTACGGTGCGCCGGAAATTGCCCCGACCTTGCTGGCCTCGACCCTGCGCGATGTGCAAACCCTTGCCGCGCACGCCGCAAAAGGGCCGCGTCTGTGGTTCGTCACCCGCGGCGGGGCGCTCGCCACGAACCTGCCGGCGGCCACACCCGCCAATCCGCAGCAAGCCGCCCTCTGGGGCTTTGCGCGCGTGGTCATGAACGAGTACCCGGCGCTCGAATGCACCCTGATCGATCTGTGCTGTGATGACGGCCTCGACCGGCTGGAAAACGAGCTGCTGCACCCCGACGGCGCTTCTGAAATCCTGCTTACCGATACCGCTCGCTACACCTTGGTCATGCAGGAAGCCTCCGGAGAGCAGGCTCAGCGCGCGGCATCCGGTGAACGCTTCCGTCTCGATTTCCACCTTCCCGGGCAACTGCGCAACCTCGTCTGGCTGCCGCAAGAAGAAGCGCCCCTTGCGGACGATGCCGTTGAAGTCGAGGTGCAGGCGACAGGCCTCAACTTCCGCGATGTCATGTACCTCATGGGCCTGTTGCCGGACGAAGCGGTGGAAAAAGGCTTTGCCGGGGCAAGCCTCGGGCTGGAATTTGCCGGCATCGTCAGCCGCGTGGGGGCGCGCGTGCGCGATTTCAGGCCGGGGGACAAAGTCATGGGCTTTGGTTCGGCCTGCTTCGCGAGTCATGTCGTCACCCGCGCCGATGCAGTTGCCCGGATGCCGGAAGAATGGTCGTTCGAATCCGCTGCGACTGTCCCCACCGTGTTCTTCACGGTGTATTACGCCCTCAAGCACCTCGCAGGCCTGCACGCCGGTGAGCGCGTGCTCATCCACGGCGGCGCCGGCGGGGTGGGCATTGCCGCCATCCAGCTCGCCAAATACCTCGGGGCAGAAGGCTTCGCCACCGCCGGCAGCGAGGAAAAACGCAATTTCGTGCGGCTATTGGGCGCAGATCATGTCTTCGATTCGCGCTCGCTTGCCTTTGCCGACGAGATCCTTGCCGTAACGAACGGCGAAGGCGTCGATGTCGTGCTCAATTCGCTCGCGGGCGAGGCCATACGCCGCAATCTCTCCATACTGAAGCCCTTCGGCCGCTTCCTGGAGCTTGGCAAGCGCGACTTCTTCGAGAACACGCCCATCGGCCTGCGCCCCTTCAAGGACAACATCAGCTACTTCGGCATCGACGCCGACCAGTTGCTGACCGGCCGGCCGCAGCTCGCAGCACGCCTGTTCCGAGAACTCATGGCCCTCTTCCATGAAGGCGCGTTGACGCCCTTGCCCTGCCGGGTTTTCCCGGCCGATCGTGTGGTCGATGCCTTCCGCACCATGCAGCAGGCCCGGCACATCGGCAAGGTGGTCGTCTCGCTTGCCAACGCACGGCCGGTGGTCGAACGCCCGGCAACGGCTCCAGCGCCGCTGCAGCTCACCCAGGATTCCACCTGGATCGTGACTGGGGGGCTTTCCGGCTTCGGCCTGGAGTCGGCGCGCTGGCTGGCCGCCCACGGCGTTGGGCATCTCGTTCTGGTGGGGCGTCGTGGTCTAGAGACTCCGGGCGCCAGGGAAGCCGTGGCCGAACTCACCGCGAAAGGCGTTCAGGTAAAGGCTCTGGCCTGCGACATCACCGATCGCGACGCCGTGGCGCGTCTGGTTGAGGAGGTGCGCAAGAGCTGCCCGCCCATCGAGGGTGTGCTGCACGCCGCCGCCGTCTTTGACGACGCTCTCATGCAGAACCTCGACGCCTCCCGCATCGAAGCTGTCCTCGCGCCCAAGCTCTTGGGTGCCTGGAATCTACACCAGGCCACGCTCGACATCCCCCTCAAGTACTTCGTGCTCTACTCATCGATCACCACCGCGATCGGCAACCCCGGTCAGGCCAATTACGTCGCCGCCAATGCCGGACTGGAAGGACTGGCCGAAATGCGCCGGCAGCTGGGCTTGCCCGCGACCTGCGTCAGCTGGGGGCCGATCGGCGATGCCGGCTATCTCGCCCGTAACGAAGCGGTGCGCGACAGCCTCGCCCAACGCCTGGGCAAGCCGCCGCTCTCGGCGCGCCAGGCACTGGACCAGCTCGAACGCATCCTGCCCCAGGGGATGTCGCTCGCCGTGGCCAACTTCGACTGGAACACGCTGGCCCGCCTGCTGCCTTCCGCCACCAGCAGCCGCTTTGCCCTTCTCAACCTCAACCTCGACAATACCGGCATGGCGGAAAGCGAAACCGACATCCAAACGCTCATTGCCGGCAAATCGCGCGAAGAAGTGGCTGCCATCGTCCAGCAATTGGTGCGCGCCGAAGTCGCGCAGATCCTCGCCATCAGCGCCGACCGAATTGACCCCGCGAAGCCCCTGCACGACCTGGGGCTCGATTCGCTCATGGCCGTCGAACTGGCACTGGGCCTTGAGCAGCGGCTGGGGATACAAATGCCGGTCATGATGCTCAACGAGGCGCCCACCGTGGAGAAGGTCGCCCGGCGCATCGTCGAAAAAATGCTTGGCGGCGACCAGGCTGACTCAGCCGTCCATACGGTCGATGCCGTGGTGCAGGGTATGGCCCAACAGCATGGCGAGGCCCTGGCAGCAGAAGACATCCAGCAGATCACCCAGGATGCCCGCGCGCTACAAAAACAAGGTGCGAGGATCACGGCATGACCCCGTCAACACTCGGCCTGAAGGCCAAGCAACAACTCATCGAGCGCTTCCTCGGCAAGAAAGCCAGCGCTCGCGGGACGGCACCTGAGGCGACCGCTGCTCGGTCGGTGCATCGCGCCAAGGTGCCGGAAGCCTTCACCCGCTTCGACCGCCACCCCGGCTATGAGAAGATGCTCGTGCCCAAGGCGGCGGCGGATCGTCTGGGGCTGCGCAACCCCTTCTTCATCGCCCACGACGGCGTGGCCGGGGCCACCACGCGCATCGACGGGCGCGAATACCTCAACTTCTCCAGCTACAACTATCTGGGGCTCAATGGCCACCCGGCGGTGATCAAGGCTGCCAAGGAAGCGATCGACCGCTACGGCACCTCTGCTTCCGCCAGCCGCCTGGTCGCGGGCGAACGCCCCATCCAGCGCGAGCTGGAAGAGGCCCTGGCCGATCTTTACGAGGTTGAAGACTGCGTGGTCTTCGTCAGCGGCCACGCAACCAATGTCTCGACCATTGCCACCCTTTTTGGCCCGAAAGACCTCGTCATTCACGACGCGCTCATTCACAACAGCGTGCTCGAAGGGATCAAGCTCGCAGGCAGCACCCGGCGCAGCTTCCCGCACAACGACACCCAGGCGCTCGACGCGATCCTGACTGAGATCCGCCACCAGTTCGAGCGCGTGCTGATCGTCGTCGAGGGCCACTACAGCATGGATGGCGACATCCCGGACCTGCCTGCCCTCATCGACATCAAGCGCCGCCACGGCTGTTTTCTGATGGTGGACGAAGCGCACGCCCTGGGGGTGTTGGGGCCCACCGGCCGCGGTCTTCACGAGCATTACGGCATCCCGGGGAAAGAGGTCGACATCTGGATGGGCACGCTCAGCAAGACGCTTGCCGGCTGCGGTGGTTACATCGCCGGCGAGCGGGCGCTTGTCGAACACCTCAAATACGCCGCGCCGGGCTTCGTCTACAGCGTCGGCATCGCCCCGCCGCTCGCGGCCGCGTCGCTCGCTGCGCTCAGGGTGATGCTGCGCGAACCCGAACGCGTCGCCCGCCTGCAGGAAAACGGCCGTACCTTCCTGCGTCTGGCGCGCGAAGCGGGCCTCGACACCGGCACTTCCCAAGGCTTCGCCATCGTGCCGGTGATCACCGGCAGCTCGCTCAAGGCAGCCAAGCTCTCGAACCTGTTGTTCGAGCGCGGCATCAACGTCCAGCCCATCGTCTATCCGGCGGTGGAAGAGAAAGCGGCGCGGTTGCGGTTTTTCCTTTGCCAAAGTCATACGGAAAGACAGTTACAGCAAACCGTGGAGGTGCTCAGCGCATGAGGCGAAAACGCAGTGGGCTGGAAGTGATGAAACGGGCCGTACTGGCCTTGTTTCTGCGCGAGATCCGTACCCGCTTCGGCAAGTATCAGCTGGGCTACGCCTGGGCGGTGATCGAACCCGTGGGGCTCACCGCGATCATGATCTTGATTTTTTCGGCCCTGGGCCACGCCGGGTACGCAGGAATCGATTTCACGGTGTTTTTAGCGGTCGGCGTCATCACCTATGGGCTGTTCTCGGAAATCAGCAACCGCTCGATCAAGGCCATGGAGGCCAACTCGGCCTTGTTCAACTACCGGCCGATCCGCCCGATCGACACCGTGTTGGCGCGTGCGCTGCTCGAGCTGGTGCTGCACGCCGGCGTGCTGTTCGTGCTGCTCGGCTTGTATTGGCTGTTCGGCGGCACGGTGGTCGTGAGCGACATGCCCAAGCTGCTGATGGCCTATCTGCTGCTGACGGCCTTTGCCACCGGGGTCGGGATTCTCTACATGCTGATTACTGACGTTTATTCCGATGCGGAAAAGGTGCTGCCGCTGGCAACGCGCCCGCTCTTTTTTATCTCCGGGGTATTTTTCTCCCTGGAGAGCGTGCCGCGCGATTACTGGCCATTGCTGTTGTGGAACCCAATTTTTCACGCCATCGAATTATCGAGGGAGGCATTATCCGACGGTTTCCGCGTGCCTGGCGCAAGCATGGGGTATCTTGCCAGCGCGACGGTCGCGGTGCTGGCTGTAGCGTTGTTCTTTTACCGGTGGCGCGAAGCGAAGATGAGGTTGCGATGATCCGGCTGGAGAATGTCTCCAAGAGCTATCGCACCCAGGCAGGTCGCCACTGGGTGTTCAGAGATCTCAATCTGGAGATCCCTACCGGCACGGGTCTGGCGGTGCTGGGGCGCAACGGCGTGGGCAAGACGACGCTGATCAACATCATCGGCGGGGCGGAGACGGTGGACTCGGGTCGTCTGGTCACTGACGCGCGCATTTCTTGGCCCGTGGGGCTGGCCGGCGGTTTTCAGCCGAGCCTCACGGCGCGGGATAACGTCAAGTTCGTTGCCAGACTGTACGCAGAGAAGGAGGAAATTCCAGAAATTGTCCGGCGGGTGCGCGATTTCGCCGAGATTGGTGAGTACTTCGACATGCCCACGCGCACCTATTCCTCTGGCATGCGATCGCGTGTATCATTCGGCCTGTCGATGGCCTTCGATTTCGACTACTACCTCATCGACGAGGTCACTGCGGTGGGCGATCCGGAATTTCGCAAGAAATGCGATCGAGCATTGCAGGAAAAAAAGGAAAAAGGGGCGGGGTTCATCGTCGTCTCTCATGCCATGGACATTGTCCGGCGTTTTTGTACCCAGGCGATTGTGCTTACGTCTAGCGGAATCACTCATTTCGACGACATCGAGCAGGCCATCAAGGTTTATCAAAGCAATGGTTGATCGCGTTTTCACGACAATTTATGCCTTTCGGCACCGTCTGTGGTTGCTGGTGATCCTATTTCCCATGCTCCTGCTGACGGGGTATTACCTCTTCATCGCCACCGACAGGTATGTCAGCGAATCCAAGGTCGTGCTACAACGCAGCGGGGATCTGGGTGCCCAACTGGGCGGCATCAGCCTTCCTTTTCTGGGTAACCTCGGCGGCAGCAGCCGGGAGGAAGCGCTGCAGCTCATTGCGTTCATTCATTCGGCAGACCTGTTTCAGCGTCTGGATGCACGCTTCAAGCTCACCGAGGAGTTTTCGCAGGGTCTCGATATCGGCAACCGGCTTCCGCCCTGGGAGACGAGCGTAGATGTGCTGGAGCTGTACCGCAAGCGGGTGGCGCTCGACTATGACGAACGCAGCGGCGTTTTGACGGTGCGTACTCAATTCAATAGCCCCGAACGCGCTCGGAGCATCAATGAAGCCATCCTCGCCGAGGCGGAAAAGTTCGTGAACGAACTCTCCCATCGAGCGGCGCGAGAACAGCTCGCTTTTGCCAGCGAGGAGTTGGCTTCCGCCAAAAAGGCCCTGGACGCGGCCAAGGAGAATCTGATTGCCTTCCAAAACCGGGAAGGGCTACTCGACCCGGCTGCCAGCGCCGAGGCCGGCGCCCGCATCGTCCAGGAACTGGAAGGCCAACTTGCTGCTAAGGAAGTCGAGCTCAAAACCCTGTCTTCCATGCTGCAGGAGAGCGCGCCCCAGATCGTCGCCCTGAAGAATGTCATCGCCGGCATCAAAGCGCAGATCAAGGCTGAGCGCGCTCGGCTAGCATCGAATCAGGGTAATCCCCTGAACCGTACGGCAGCGCGCTACTTGGAACTCAAGACGTTGGTCGATTTTCATGCCGATGTTTACAAGGTGGCGCTCGCAGCCACCGAAAAGACGCGCATTGAAGCAGCACGCAAGATCAAGACGCTGGCCGTGCTGGCCAGTCCTCAAACACCGGACGCCGCCGAATATCCACGCCGCGCGCTGCAGGCGCTGTCCGGCTGGTTGCTTGGGTTGCTCGTGCTATATGGGCTAATACGTCTTGCCCTGGAAATCATCGAGGATCACCGTGACTAAACTTGCACGCCTCCTCTCTTTTATTCTTGCGTTTGCCATTGCCCAGGGCGCCGGGTTGGCGCAAGCGCAGATCATCCCGGGCATTTTTGGTGCCCAGACGGCGCAACCCGCCACCGAAGCGGCGCAGCCGGCGACGGCGGCCACGCCTCTGGTCCCCAGTGTGTCCGCATCGCCTACCCCCGGCATCTCCCTTCCGTTCGTCAATCCGGCTGCGCCCCGTGACCAGATCGTCGTGGTGCAGCCTGCGCCGCGCGGGTCGATGTTCGGCTCCCAGCTCTTCGGCGGCACCTTCCGCGGCACGCTCAACCACGGCTTCAACCCGGATTACGTTCTTGCTATTGGCGACCGGATCATCCTGCGCATGTGGGGCGGCTTCACGTTTGAAGGCGCACTCACAGTGGATCAACAGGGCAACATCTTCATCCCCAATGTCGGACCTGTGAGAGTGGCTGGTGTGAAGAGTGGCGAACTCAATGCCGTGGTCGAAAGAGCGGTCCGGCGGGTCTATAAAGCCAACGTCTGGGCCTATGCGGCGCTGGACGCCAGTCAGCCGGTGAAGGTATATGTCACCGGCTTCGTGCGCCAGCCGGGGCTCTACGGCGGGCTCGCGTCCGACTCACCGATCACCTACCTCGACAAGGCCGGTGGTGTCGATCCCGATCGCGGCAGTTATCTCGACATCGTCATCAAGCGCGGCGATCGTGTGCGCAAGCGCGTGGACCTCTACCAGTTCCTGATCGACGGCCGGCTCGACATCGTCCAGATGCAAGATGGCGACGTGATCGTGGTCGGGCCCAGACAGCACACGTTTCGCGTAGAAGGGGAAGTCTTCAACGCCTACGACTTCGAGTTCGCAGAGCCAGAAATTCCCCTGGAGCGGGCGCTCGCCATGGCAAAGCCCAAACCAGGCGCCACCCACGTCAGCATCGTGCGCCGCCAGGGGACCGAGCGGCGCAGTGAATATTACCCACTGGCAGAGGCGGCCAAGGTCACCTTGCAGGATGGTGACCAGGTCTTCGTGACGGCCGACCGGTACCAGGGAACCATCCAGATTCGCGTGGAAGGCGCCCATTCGGGCGAACACGCCGTCGTCCTGCCTTATGGTTCCAGGCTGAAGGATGTGCTCGACCAGCTCAAAACCAACACCATGAGCGATCTCGACGGCATCCAGCTCTACCGCAAATCGGTCAAGGCCCGGCAGAAGGAAATGCTGGACCTGGCGCTGCGCAAGATCGAGGAAGCGGCGCTTTCTGCCCGCTCCAAGACCAGTGAGGAAGCCAGCTTGCGCAGCCGTGAGGCCGATCTGATCCTCAAGTTCGTTGAGCGGGCGAGAACGATCGAACCCAAGGGACAGGTGGTGCTTGATGCCCAGGCGCGGTCCGAGACCCTGCTCGAAGATGGCGATGTGATCGTCATTCCCGAGAAGACCTCGCTGGTCATGGTGCATGGAGAAGTTTTATTCCCCAACGCCGTTTCGTGGCGGGAGGGCAAATCGTTGAGGGACTACATTCAATCGGCGGGGGGCTACACCCAGAGCGCGGACACCTCCAAGGTCGTCGTGATCAGCCGCAACGGTGCCGCCCGCCGGGTCGAAAGCGGCTTCTGGGGCAGCAGCGACATCGATATCCAAAGTGGCGACGAAATCATCGTCTTGCCGAAGATCGGAACCAAGAACGTCGAAGTCACCCGCGCACTGACACAAATTCTTTATCAGATCGCGTTTACGGCGAAGGTGGCGTTTGGGTTTTAAAAAGGGGAACCAACAATGATTCTGGTCACCGGCGGAGCTGGCTTTATTGGATCGAATTTCGTGCTCGATTGGATCGCGGTCATGGGCGAGCCGGTGATCAATCTCGACCGGCTCACCTATGCCGGCAATCTGAAGAACTTGGCCCAGCTGGAAGGCGATCCGCGCCACATCTTCGTTCGCGGCGACATCGGCGATTACGATCTCGTCGCCAAACTGCTCGCCGAGTACCGTCCGCGTGCGATCGTCAATTTCGCCGCCGAATCGCATGTCGATCGCAGCATCCACGGGCCGGAGGACTTCATCCAGACCAACATCGTTGGCACCTATCGGTTGCTCGAAGCCGCCCGTGGCTACTGGAACGCTCTGCCCGAGGCCGAAAAAGCCGCATTCCGCTTCCTGCATGTCAGCACTGATGAAGTCTATGGCTCGCTTGGGCCGACTGATCCGCCCTTTTCCGAAACCAACCGTTACGAGCCGAACAGCCCCTATTCGGCGAGCAAAGCCGCCTCTGACCATCTGGTGCGCGCCTGGCACCACACCTACGGCCTACCGGTGCTCACTACCAACTGCTCGAACAACTATGGTCCCTACCAATTCCCGGAAAAGCTTATCCCGCTCATGATCGTCAATGCGCTCTCCGGTAAGCCATTGCCGGTCTATGGAGACGGCTTGAACGTGCGTGACTGGCTCTACGTCAAAGACCATTGTGCAGCGATCCGTTGTGTGCTAGATAGAGGACGGACGGGAGAGACCTATAATATCGGTGGCTGGAACGAAAAAACGAACCTCGAAATTGTGCACACCCTTTGCCACCTGCTCGATGAGCTCAAGCCGCGTACGGATGGTAAATCGTACCGAGAGCAAATCACTTACGTGAAAGACCGTCCCGGTCATGATCGCCGTTACGCCATCGATGCGCGCAAGATCGAGCGTGAGCTGGGCTGGCGCCCGGCCGAGACCTTCGAGAGCGGCATCCGGAAAACGGTGAACTGGTATCTTGACCATCCTGATTGGGTCGAGAGCGTAACTAGTGAAGCGTACCGCGATTTGAGCGGGAGGCAATAGGCATGAAAATTCTTTTGACTGGCTGTAACGGACAGTTCGGTTTCAAGCTCAAACGCGCGCTCGCGCCTCTGGGTGAGATTGCCGCGATCGATCGCGCCGCATGCGACCGCGCCGATGCTGATCAGATCGAAGCGCTGCTGGGGCGCATGCGGCCCAATCTCATCGTCAATGCTGCTGCCTATACCGCCGTGGACAAAGCCGAGAGCGAGCCGAAGCTTACCCGCGCAGTCAATGACGTAGCGCCGCGCATCCTCGGCGAATGGGGTGCAGAGATTGGCGTGCCGGTCATCCACTACTCGACCGACTTCGTCTATGACGGAGGTTCTCCAAGTGAAACGCAAAGGCATCATCCTCGCCGGTGGCGCCGGCACCCGGCTGTACCCGGCCACGCTCTCTGTTTCCAAGCAGCTCCTGCCGGTCTATGACAAGCCGATGATCTACTACCCATTGAGCACGCTGATGCTCTGTGGCATTCGCGACATCCTGGTCATCTCCACGCCGCAGGATACGCCGCGCTTTGAGCAGCTTTTGGGCGACGGCGGGCAGTGGGGAATCAACCTGCAATACGCCGTGCAACCGAGTCCTGACGGTCTCGCCCAGGCTTTTTTGATCGGCGCAGACTTCATCGGCCACAGCCATGCGGCGCTGGTGCTTGGCGACAACATCTTCTACGGGCACGGCCTTCAGTCCCTGCTCGCCCGCGCCAATGAGCGAACTCAAGGCGCCACCCTCTTTGCCTACCACGTGCACGACCCTGAGCGCTACGGTGTGGTCGAATTCGACGAGACCGGCCGGGTGCTCTCGCTGGAGGAAAAACCCAAACAACCCAAGTCGAAATATGCCGTCACCGGGCTCTACTTCTACGACCAGCAGGTCGTCGATTTCGCGCGCAGCATCAAACCTTCGCCACGTGGCGAGCTTGAGATCACAGACCTCAACCGGCGTTACCTCGAGCTGGGGCAACTCGCTGTTGAAATCATGGGCCGCGGTTACGCCTGGCTCGATACCGGCACGCACGAATCGCTGCTTGAAGCGGGCCAGTTCATCCACACGCTGGAGGAGCGGCAAGGGCTCAAGGTTGCCTGTCCTGAGGAAATCGCCTTCCGGCAGGGTTGGATCGATGCAGCGCAACTTGAAAAACTCGCTGCCCCGCTCAGCAAAAATGGGTATGGGCAATATCTCCTTGGACTTCTCAGGGAAAAGGTGTACTGATGCGATCGACCAGGCTTGCCATTCCCGAGGTTGTGCTCATCGAGCCGAAAGTGTTCGGCGACGCGCGCGGCTTCTTCTTCGAAAGCTATCGGCGCGACAGCTTCCGCGACGCCACCGGACTCGACCTCGACTTCGTGCAGGACAACCATTCGAAGTCGGTCAAAGGCGTGCTGCGAGGCATCCACTACCAGTTGCCGCCCAAAGCGCAGGGCAAGCTCGTGCGGGTGGTCGTGGGCGAAGTCTTCGACGTCGCCGTCGATCTGCGCCAAAGCTCGCCGACCTTTGGCCGCTGGGTTGGCGAATACCTGTCGGCCGACAACAAGCGGCAGTTGTGGATTCCGCCGGGCTTTGGTCATGCCTTCCTGACCCTGTCCGACGAGGCCGAGTTTCTGTACAAGACCACCGAAGTCTATGCGCCCGAGCTCGAGCGCTGTATCGCTTGGGACGACCCGGCGATCGGCATCGACTGGCCCTTGGATCGCATCGGCGGCGCGCCCGTGTTGTCGGCCAAGGACCGGATGGGGCTGACGCTGGAAGCCGCAGAGATATTCGAGTGAGTGCCGGGATGGGGGGACCATGCAAAGCCAAGACGCGGAAATGTTGCTCAAGCAACTTCGGGAAGAGAACGCGCTGCTCGTGCAGCACCTGCATGAACTGCAGGAACAACTGATCGCCAAGGAGGCGTCAGGTTCTGCGCCTGCGACGCCGGTCGTCGTTGTGAGGACCGTGGTGGCCAAATATCGAACTGGGTTTCTTCCCTCGGTTTGTGATGCGCTCTCTGGTTGGGCGGGCCGTAAGATCGCCAAACAGGCCGCTGAAATCGAAGCTTCCGGGTTTTTCGATAAAGAATGGTATCTCGCCCAGTATCCGGATGTAGAGCGCAAAGGTTTTGACCCCATCGTTCACTATTTGCGATTTGGCGCGCAGGAAAAATGCAACCCTAATCCATGCTTCGACACCGCCTGGTATCTATCCCGCTACCCAGACGTTGCCAAGTCGAAATTCAATCCCTTGGTGCACTATATCCGCTATGGGCAGTTCGAATCCCGACAACCCGCCCCTGATGTGCCCGCCGGTGCGGATATCTCGCCTGTGGGGCGTGCAGTGCAGCAACTGAACGAACGGCAGGCGCAGTTGCAGGCGCAAAACCGGCAACTCGCAACTGAACTCAAAGACGCGAGGGCTGAAACCGAAGCCAAAGAAAGAGAACGGCGAGCGCTGGAAGAAGCGCTTGCCCGGGCGCGTGCGGACCTGGAAAGCGCCGAAGCGCGGCGTCAGGTGCTGGAAGCGGAGCTGGCGGAGCGGGCGCAGCGGCTTGAAGAGATGGAAGCCGAGCGGCGGAGGCTTGCGGCGGAACTGGAGGCTGCGCAGGCGGCAGTGCAGGGTTTGGAGGGCGAGCGTGCGGAACTCATCGAGAAGCTGGTCGGCCAGGACGAAGCGCTCAAAGCCAGTGCGCAGGAGCTTGCGGCCCTGCAAGAAGAACTCTTCCGGCATCAGGAACAGCAGGCGCAAAGCGAAAGCGAGCGGCGGCGGCTCGAACAGGAACTTCAAGAACTACGCGAAGCAGGGCAAGCGCGGGAAGCGGTGCAACGGGAGCTGGAAGGGCAGCTAGGCCAAGCGCAAGAGCAGGCGCGAGCGCTGGAAGAAGCGCTTGCCCGGGCGCGTGCGGACCTGGAAAGCGCCGAAGCGCGGCGTCAGGTGCTGGAAG
>JAOAIO010000046.1 GCA_026414665.1 Azovibrio sp. | reverse complement strand
TCGCGCACGACGGCGAGGTCGCCGCCCGCCTCGGCCTCACGGGCATTCCGGTCAGCGCCGAGACCGTGGCCATCGCTACCTACTTGACCCTAGCCGCCGATACCGGCGTACGCCTGCACCTACGCCGCCTCTCCTCCGCCGCCGGCATGGCCATGGTCGGCAAGGCCCGGGCCGAAGGGGTGGCCGTCACCTGCGACGTGGATATCCACCACCTGCACCTGTGCGAGCACGACATCGGTTTCTTCGACACCCACGCCCGCTTCGACCCGCCCCTGCGCAGCCAGCGCGACCGCGACGGCCTAGGCGCTGGCGTAGCGGCCGGCACCGCCGTGCTCTGCTCCGACCATACCCCGCTCGGTCAAGATCATAAGCTCACGCCGTTTGCCGAAGCCCGCCCGGGCGCCACCGGCGTGGAACTGCTCTTGCCCCTGACCCTGAAATGGGCCCAAGCGCACCAGCTATCCCTGGCTGCCGCCCTGGCCCCGATCACGAGCGGCCCCGCCGCCATCCTAGGTCGGGACGACATCGGCCACCTGGCACCCGGCGCTTGTGCCGATGTCTGCCTATTCGCCCCCGAAGCGCCCTGGCAAGTCACGGCCACAAGCCTAAAGAGCGCCGGCAAGAATACCCCTTTTCTGGGATACGAGCTCACCGGCAGAGCCCAAGCCACGCTCGTCGGCGGCCGCCTGGTGTTCAGCGCCCTGTAACCCTACCAAGCGCCTCTTCAATCCGCCAAGGCTGGCAGCGCTGCCAGCCTTGCTGCATCCACCCCCTCGACGCGCACCACCTTCTGGCGCGAAGTCTGACCGCGCTTCAAGCTCACCGCCGACCTCGGCAGCCCCAGCAATTCCGCCACATAGGCAAGCAGCGCGGCATTCGCCTTGCCATCCACCGGCGGCGCGGCCAGGCGGATTTTTAGGGCCGCGCCATGCAAGCCGGCTATCCCCATCGTGCGCGCCCCAGGCTGAATATAGAGTGCGAGCAGCCAAGCGCGCTCCCCGTTTTTGCCCACTTCGGGCTGGTACCAGAGCGCCATCAGATGAACATGAGCAACACTTGCAACAACAAGATGAGCACCAGGGGCGACAGGTCCACGCCCGCGATGGGCGGCACGAAACGTCGGATCGGCGCCAAGAAAGGCCGCGCCAACTGGCGCACGGGCCCAGCGAGGGGCGCATGGGGGTTGACCCAGGAGAGCACCGCCTCGAGGATCACCACGCCCATGACGATGTAGATGAACAGGCGCAGCAAGCCGCGGATGGTCAGCATCAGCAGCATCAAGAAGAGGCCGAAGCCTTCGGCATTGAGGATGGCGGCCGACAAAGACAAAATCAGCGCGGCCTGCAGCACCTGCAACCATAGCGCCGCAACCAAGCTGGCCCAATCCAAGCCGCCCACCCCCGGCACGATGCGGCGCATGGGCCTGACCGCCCAATCCGTGAGCCGGATCACGAAATCCCCCAGCTGCCCGGCGAAGGAGACCCGGCACCACTGCATCATGAAACGCAACAGCAACAAGGTGGAAAAGAAGCCAACGACCGCATTGACGAGAAACACCAAGGCCTGCATCACGCATCCCCCAACTGACGCGCCAACTCCCGGCCGCGCGCCGCAGCGGCTTTGGCGCCGGCGATGAGGCCCTCACGCACCCCGTGCGTCCGCATCACTTCGAGCGCCGCCTCGGTCGTGCCACCTTTCGAAGTCACCCGCTGGCGCAGCACGCTCGCCGGCTCAGACGAGTCCGCCGCAAGCCGCGCCGCCCCCAGCGTGGTTTCGATGGCCAAGAGGCGGGCTTGCTCAGGGACGAAACCCAACTCCAGCGCCGCCTGTTCGAGCGCCTCGATGAACAAGAAGAGATAAGCCGGGCCGCTACCGGAAATCGCCGTCACCGCATCCATCATGTCCTCCGCCTCGACCCACAAGGTGGTGCCGGCGGCCTGCAGAATGCGCTCGGCGGCAAAGCGTTCATTCAAGGCCACCTCGGGCAAGGCGCACAAGCCCGTCATGCCAGCGCCGATCATGGCCGGGGTATTGGGCATGGCGCGCACAATGCGACGATAGCCCCCTAACCAACGCGACAATGTTTCGAGCGTGAGACCCGCGGCGATGCTCACCACGATCTGGTGCTGCAAGCGGCCAACGAAGGGCTGGAGCGCCGCCCGCATCTGCTGCGGCTTGACCGCGAGCACCAGCACATCGCTCTCCAAGGCGCTCGCCTCGACCTCGGCGAGGCACACGATGCCGTGCGCCTCGGCCAGTTTTTGGCGCTGCTCGGCCAGCAATTCCACCACGACGATATCGGCTGGGGCAAAGCCTTGCTTCACCAGCCCGGCCACCAGGGCAGCCGCCATGTTGCCGCCGCCAAGAAATGTGATTTTCATGTTCGCGCTCCGAAAATGGCAGTGCCCACCCGCACCAGGGTGCTGCCTTCGAGAATGGCCGCCTCCAGGTCGTGGGACATGCCCATGGACAGGGTATCGAGCGCCAGCCCCTCGGCCCGCAAGGCCTCCCACAACTGACGCAAGCGCGCCAGTGGCGCGCGCTGGGATTCGAGATCGTCGGCCGGGGCTGGAATCGCCATCAATCCACGCAAGCGCAGACGCGGCAGGGCCGCCACGGCGCGGCACAGCTCGGCGGCCGCCTCCGGCGCGCAACCGCTTTTGCTCGTCTCGCCCGAGACATTGACCTGCACGCACACTTGCAGCGGCGGCAAAGCCGCTGGCCGTTGCTCGGCGAGCCGCTGCGCCACTTTGATGCGGTCGACCGAATGCACCCAATCGAAATGCTCGGCCACCAGACGGGTCTTGTTGCTTTGCAAAGGACCGATGAAATGCCAGACCAGGGGCGGCAGCCCAGGCGGCAGCAAGGCCGCCACGGCCGCGATCTTGGCCACGCCCTCTTGCACATAGTTTTCGCCGAAATCGCGCTGCCCTGCGAGCGCCGCGGCACAGACAGCCTCGGCCGGCTTGGTCTTGCTCACCGCTAAAAGCAAGATGCTCTCCGGGTTACGCCCGGCACGCCGCGCCGCCATCGCAATGGCATGACGAACGGCTTGCAGGTTGGCTGGGATTACGCTCATAATCGGCCGGAATCAATCGCGGCTTTTCAGTATAACGCCCATTCCCATCCCCAGGATCAACTCAGGACCCCTTCATGGACATCACCGAACTGCTGGCCTTCAGCGTCAAGAACAAGGCTTCCGACTTGCACCTCTCCGCCGGGTTGCCGCCCATGATCCGCGTCCATGGCGACGTGCGCAAGATCAATTTGCCGCCGATGGAACACAAAGACGTGCACTCGATGGTGTACGACATCATGAACGACGGCCAGCGCAAGATTTACGAAGAAACGCTTGAATGCGACTTTTCCTTCGAAATTCCAAACCTAGCGCGTTTCCGGGTCAATGCCTTCGTCCAGAACCGGGGCGCCGGCGCGGTGTTTCGCACTATTCCCTCGAAAGTGCTGACGCTAGAAGACTTGAACGCCCCCAAGATCTTCAAGGAAATCGCCGAATATCCGCGCGGCATCGTGTTGGTCACCGGCCCCACCGGCTCGGGGAAATCGACCACCCTCGCGGCCATGGTGAATCACATCAACGAAAACGAATACGGCCACATTCTCACCATCGAGGATCCGATCGAATTTGTGCACGAGCCCAAGAAATGCCTCATCAACCAACGCGAAGTCGGGCCGCACACCCTGTCCTTCGCCAACGCCCTGCGTTCCGCCCTGCGCGAAGACCCCGATGTGATCCTGGTGGGGGAAATGCGTGACCTGGAAACCATCCGCCTAGCCATGACCGCCGCCGAAACCGGCCACTTGGTATTTGGCACCCTGCACACCTCCTCGGCGGCCAAGACCATCGACCGGATCATCGACGTATTCCCCGCCGCCGAAAAGGAAATGATCCGCGCCATGCTCTCCGAGTCGCTGCGCGCCGTGATCTCGCAGACCTTGCTGAAAACCAAGGACGGCCAGGGCCGGGTCGCCGCACACGAAATCATGATCGGCACGCCAGCCATCCGCAACCTAATCCGAGAAAACAAAGTGGCGCAAATGTATTCGGCCATCCAGACCGGCCAGGCCCTGGGCATGCAGACCCTGGACCAGAATCTGCTCGATCTGGTGCGTCGCAATATCGTGTCGGCCGCGGAAGCACGCAGCAAAGCCGCCAACAAGGATGCTTTCCCGGCCGGCTAACGCCTGGCCTTGCCCAACACGGAGCCTACTGATGGAACGCGACCAGGCCCTCAAATTCATGCACGACCTGCTGCGCTTGATGAGCAGCAAGAAAGGCTCGGACCTCTTCATCACCGCCGGCTTCCCCCCTGCCATCAAGATCGATGGCCGGGTCACGCCGGTTTCTAACCAGGTGCTCACCGCACAGCACACGGCCGAGCTGGCCCGCTCGATCATGAACGACCGGCAGGCGGCCGAGTTCGAAGCCACGAAGGAATGCAACTTCGCCATCTCCCCTACCGGCATCGGCCGCTTCCGTGTCAATGCCTTCATCCAGCAAGGCAAGGTCGGGGTGATCTGCCGCACCATCAACATGTCCATTCCCAAGCTCGACGAGCTCGGCCTGCCCCCGGTGCTCAAGGACATCGCCATGACCAAGCGCGGCCTGGTGATCTTCGTGGGCGGCACCGGCACCGGCAAGACCACCTCCCTGGCGGCTCTGGTGGACTACCGCAACGAGAACAGCTACGGCCACATCATCACCATCGAGGATCCGATCGAATACGTGCACGAGCACAAGAACTGCATCGTCACGCAGCGCGAAGTCGGGGTCGATACCGAAGACTGGGAACCCGCCCTCAAGAACACCTTGCGCCAGGCCCCCGACGTAATCCTGATGGGGGAAATCCGCGACCGCAAGACCATGGACTACGCTGTGGCGTTCGCGGAAACCGGCCACCTGTGCCTCGCCACGCTGCACGCCAACAGCGCCAACCAAGCCATCGACCGGATCATCAACTTCTTCCCCGAAGAGCGCCGCCAGCAGCTCCTCATGGACCTTTCCCTCAATCTACGCGCCATGGTCTCGCAGCGGCTGATCCCGATGAAAGATGGCAAGGGCCGAGTCGCCGCCATCGAGATCCTGCTCAACTCGCCATTGATTTCAGACTTGATCTTCAAAGGCGAAGTGCACGAAATCAAGGAAGTCATGAAGAAATCGCGCGAGCTGGGGATGCAGACCTTCGACCAAGCCCTATTCGATCTCTACGAAAACGGCCGCATCAGCTATGAAGACGCGCTCAGGAATGCCGACTCGCTCAACGACTTGCGCTTGCAGATCAAGCTACACGGCAAAGCCGCGGCGGACCGGGACCTCACCGCAGGCATTGGCCACCTCGCCCTGACCGAAGATCCGAAAGATCAAGGCCTGTTCTGACCCTAGCCCTGCATCTCCCGGGAGGCATCCGCCGCTCCCTTACCGGGCAGCGCGCGCCCAGTCCGCGCCACGCTCCGGGCACGCCGCAACCGATTCGACGCCCCCGTTTTCATGCTCGGCGCGCTGCCCCGATCAAGCCTCGGCCTTGGGCTTGCGGTGGCTGCCGGCGACGATCTCGATCGCATACAACCGGCATTCCAAGGGGCCATTGAAGAGCAAAATCTTGCGCCGCGGTGTTAAGCGCAGCAACTTGGGAAAGCGCATATCCGCGGTAAAGAAGTAAGCCGTCCAGCCCGCGAAATGCTGCTTCAAGGTAGCGCTGATGCGCGGATACAACGCCGCCAGTTCGTTCTGCTCGCCGATGCGCTCGCCATAGGGCGGATTGGCCACCAGAATGCCCCCCGGCGCCGGGGCGGTGCAGGCCAGGAAATCCTGCTCGCTCACCTTCACGACCTCGCCCAACCCGGCCAGCTGCAAATTACGCTGGGTAGCCCGTACCGCCCGCGCATCCACATCGCTCGCCCAAATCTGCTGGAAAGCGGCCTCCTTGACCCTGGCCAAGGCCGCATTGCGGATGGCCTGCCAAGTCTCGGAATCGAACTGCCGCAGCCGCTCGAAGCCGAAACGCACCCGTTCCAGGCCCGGCGCCCGATCCAAGGCCATGCAGGCCGCTTCGAGCACGAAAGTGCCGCTACCGCACATAGGATCGAAGAGCGGCGTGCCCGGCTGCCAACCCGCGAGCTTGAGGATGCCCGCGGCTAGGTTTTCTTTGAGCGGTGCTGCCACATTGGCATGACGCAGGCCGCGCTGCCAGAGCGGCGCCCCGGAAGTGTCGAGATACAAAGTGCACTCCCGCTCACTGAGGAAGACCTGCACCCGCACATCCGGCTCCCGGGTATCGACATTAGGACGCGCCCCGACCTGGTCGCGGAAGCGGTCGCAGATGGCATCCTTGACCCGCAGGGTGACGAAATCGATGCTCTTTAAGGGCGAGCGGATGGCCGTGGTCTGTACCCGGAAGGTGCAGCATACGTCGAAATGCGCCTCCCACGCCTGCCGCAAAGCCAAACGGTAGATATCTTCCTCGCGCGCATAAGGCGCCCGGTCAAGCTGCCACAGGATGCGCGTCGCCAAGCGCGATTCGAGATTGGCCCGGTAGCAAGTCGCCCAATCCCCGGCAAACAGCACGCCACCGGCAACCGCGCGCGCCTCGCCAGCGCCGACGCTTACGAGTTCGGCCAACAGCAGCGCCTCCAGCCCGCGCGGGCAGGTAGCAAAGAATGTGTGCATCGAAGCGCTTTCAGAAAGGTTTCAGAACGACCAGGAACACCACGGCGAACAACACCAGCACCGGCACCTCGTTGAAGAAACGAAACCAGACATGGTTGCGGACATTTTGCCCAGCCTGGAATTGGCGTAGCAGGCGGCCACAATACAAATGGTAGGCCACGAGCAAGAGTACGAGCAGCGTCTTGGCATGTAGCCAACCGCCGCTAAAGCCAAAACCGAACCACAGCCACAGGCCGAGCGCCACGGCGAGAATGCCCAGCGGCGTCATGAAACGGTAGAGCTTCTCGGCCATCAGCAGCAGCCGTTGCAGCTCGGCCACGCTCGCCTCGGGCACCATGGCCAAATTGACGAAAATGCGCGGTAGATAGAACAGCCCGGCGAACCAGGCGACGACGAAGGAAATATGCAGGGCCTTGAGAGTGAGCATCATGGAAGATTCCCGGGTTGATGAAAAGCGGCGGCCAGTCCCTGGTCCACCGTCGGATAGCGAAGTTCGAGGCGTAGCTCACGCCGCACACGGCGATTGCCGATGCGCCGCGACTCAGCCATGAAAGAAAGCTGCACGGGCGACAGCCGCCGCACGAGCTCTGCTCGCGCCAAACGCGGCGGCCGCGCCAGACCGGCGGCATCGGCCACGCGATCAAAGTAATCGCCCATCTTCAAGTCGCTGTCGTCTACCACGTTGAAGCTACGCCCGGGGCCGCCACGAAACAACGCCAGGCAGCAAGCCCGGGCCAAGTCTTCGGCATGGATGTGGTTGGTAAACACATCCACCGCTGGCAACAGCGCCGGCAGACCGGCCTCGAGCCGCTCCAGCGGCAAGCGATCCGCTGCGTAGATGCCGGGCGCGCGTAAGATCACGACCGGCACGCGCTGCCGCCGCCCCCAGCGGCGCAAGGCATCTTCCGCATCGACGCGGCGCCGGGCCCGTGCCGAGCTTGCCCGGCGTGGCCGGGTCTCATCGATATGCGCACCGCCGCAATCGCCATACACCCCGGTGGTACTGATATACACCAGGCGGCATGGTAAACTGCGGCCCCGGCTCAGGGCGGCAAGCAGGTGGCGGCTGCGCGTATCCCGCACCCCGCTCGCGGGTGGCGGCGCCAGGTGCAGCACCCGGTCGGCAAGCCCGGCAAGACGCCATAAGCTGCGCGGCTCGTCCAAATCGCCCAGGACCGGCACGGCTCCGAGCTGGCGCCAAGCGTCCGCACGCGCCGGGTCGCGCACCAGCACGAAGACCCGAAAGCGCGCCAAGAGCCAAGGGGCAGCACGGCGGGCGATATCGCCGCTGCCGACGATCAACAGTCTTTGCACGGCGGCCATTTTAGCCGATCCCTGCCAGGACCACGGGACCAGACGAGATCATGAGCTACCAGATTACCGTGCAACCGAGTGGCGCTACTTTCACCGCCAGCGCCGACGAAACCCTACTGGAAGCCGCCCTGCGCCAGGGCCTGATCGTGCCCTACGGCTGCAAGGACGGCGCCTGCGGCTCCTGCAAGGCGAGCGTCTTGGCCGGCGACCTCGACCTCGGCCACTACCAACCCAGCGCGCTCTCGGCCGATGAAAGCGCGGCAGGCAAGGCGCTGTTGTGCACCGCCCGCGCCAAAAGCGACCTGGTCATCGAAAACCGTCAGATCAGCCGCGCCGACGCGATCCCAATCAAGGTACTGCCCGCCCGGGTGGAAAAGCTGGAAAAACTCGCCCCGGACGTGATCGAGCTGCATCTACGCCTGCCCGCCAGCGAGCAGTTCCGTTTCCGCGCCGGCCAGTACATCGACATCTTATTGAAGGATGGCAAGCGCCGCAGCTACTCGCTCGCCAATGCCCCGGAACAAGAAGGCGTGCTGGAGCTGCACATCCGCCACGTGCCTGGCGGACTGTTTACCGAACAGGTGTTCGGCGCCATGAAGGTCAAGGACATCCTGCGTTTCGAAGGCCCGCACGGCGGCTTCTTCCTACGCGAAGAAAGTGCCAAGCCGGTGATCTTGCTGGCCTCCGGCACCGGCTTCGCGCCGATCAAGTCCATCGTCGAACACGCCCTTGCCCAAGGCAACCGTCGTCCGTTGCATATCTACTGGGGCTGCCGCAAGCAAGTCGACCTCTACATGAGCGCCCTACCCGAAACCTGGGCCGCCCAGCATCCCCATATCCAATACACCCCCGTGCTCTCCGAGCCCGAGGCCGGCTGGACGGGGCGCGCCGGCTTCGTACACCAGGCGGTGATGGCCGATTATCCCGACCTAGCCGGACACCAGGTCTATGCCTGTGGCGCGCCGGCGATGATCGATGCGGCCCGCAAGGATTTCATCGCCCAATGCGCCTTGCCCGAAGAGGAGTTCTTCTCGGACGCTTTCACCTTCGCGGCGCCAGGGCACTAACGCTCCGCCAGCCCCGGCCAGAATCCCGGTTCCAGGACCGAGCTTCTGACTGCCTGCCAGGCTGGCCGAGGACATCACCCCTGCAGCATCAAGCCGGCGTGCTCGCGCATCAGGTGGAACTCGATCTTGGGCCAACGCTCGCGGGTCAGGTCGAGATCGAAGCGCGAAGTCATGAGGTAAGTGTGCGCCTCGGCGGCATCCAGAAAAATCTTGGCGCCATTGGCGTGTACGAAGCGATTCAGCTCGACCGGGTCGGCGCAAGTGATCCAGCGTGCGCCGGCGTAGTTGGCGTTACCGAGCCGCACCTCCACGCCGTATTCCGTTTTCAAGCGATGCGCCACTACCTCGAACTGCAAGACGCCGATGGCGCCCAGCAGCATCAAGCTCCCCATCAACGGGCGAAAGACCTGGATGGCCCCTTCTTCGCCGAGCTCCTTGAGGCCCTTGTTGAGCTGCTTGCTTTTCATGGGATCAGCAAGCTCAACGGTGCGAAACAGTTCCGGCGCGAAAAAGGGTAGGCCGGTATATTGCAGCGGCTCGCCTTCGCTCAAGGTGTCGCCCAATTGCAGGCCGCCGTGCGTGGTGATGCCGATCACGTCGCCGGCAAAGGCCTCTTCGACCCGGTCACGGCGCTGGGAGAGAAAGGTGACGACATTCGTGGGGCGCAGCTCCTTGCCGGTGCGGCGGATCTTGAGCCGCATGCCTGGCTCGAACCGTCCCGAGCAGAGGCGCATGAAGGCGATGCGGTCACGATGGTTCGGGTCCATGTTGGCCTGGATCTTGAAAACGACGCCGGAGAACTTTTCTTCTTCGGGCCGCACGCAGCGGCTCAGAGATTGCCGCGGTCCGGGCGGCGGCGCCAGATCCACGAGCGCATCGAGCACCTCCTGGACGCCGAAGTTGTTGATGGCGGAACCGAAAAACACCGGGGTCTGGCGGCCGGCCAGGAACTCGTCCCGGTCGAAGGCGGGCATGGCCGCGCGCACCAGTTCCATTTCCTGGCTGGCGGTGGCGTACTCGGCGCCAAAACGCTCAGCCAGGGCCGCCGTGTCGGTGCCGTCGAGGATTTCATCCGCATCGGAACGGCGATCTTCGCCGGGCCGGAAAACGCGCATCGAGTCGTTACGTAGGTTATAGATGCCATGAAAGCGCTTACCCTGGCCGATAGGCCAGGCAAGCGGCGCGCAAGGCATACCCAAGGTACGCTCGATTTCGTCGAGCAGGTCGAGCGGCTCGCGCACTTCCCGGTCGAGCTTGTTGATGAAGGTGAGAATGGGCGTGTTGCGCGCGCGACAGACTTCGATCAGACGCAAGGTCTGGGCTTCAACGCCGTTGGCGGCATCGATCACCATCAGCGCCGCATCCACGGCGGTGAGCACCCGGTAGGTGTCCTCCGAGAAATCCTGGTGCCCCGGTGTGTCGAGCAGGTTGATGACGCAATCCCGATACTCCATTTGCATCACCGAGCTGGCCACGGAAATGCCGCGCTGCTTTTCGATCTCCATCCAGTCGGAGGTAGCGTGGCGGCTCGCCTTTCTAGCCTTGACGCTGCCGGCGATCTGGATGGCGCCCGCGAACAGCAGCAGCTTTTCGGTCAGCGTGGTCTTACCGGCATCGGGGTGGGAAATGATGGCAAAGGTGCGGCGACGGGCCACTTCCTGGGCGATGGGGGACACGAAAACTCCTGTGAGCATGAGGCCAAGTGCCTGATGCATTGCAACAAAACGCGGAATGATACGGAGCCCGGAGAAAGCGGGCAAGCTACCGCTACCCCTCACCCTTGACCTGGGTCAAAAGCCAGCGCATCAGCCCTGGGCATACTGCTTGTCGTTTTGCCTCCGATCCACCCCTTACAATCCTATAAGGAGAGCCGCATGAATGGATTTCGCATCGTCGTGATCGGCGCCGGGGAAACCGGCACGCCCCTGCTCAAGCAGTTGCTCGATGCACCCTACGTCCAGGTACTGGGCGTGGCCGACCTGGATCCAAGCCAGCCCGGCATCGCCTTGGCCAAGGAGCACGGAGTCGCCACCAGCAACGATTTCATGACGCTGATGCGCCAAGACGTAGACATCGTCATCGACGTCACCGGCGCGCCCAAGGTGCGGGAAGCCCTACGCAAGCACATGGTGGAGACGGGCAACGACCATACGCTGATCATGCACGAACGCATCGCCTTGCTGATGCTATCCCTCTCCGCCGGCCGGCTCGTGACCGGCAAGCACGATACACTGGAATACCACTGACCCCCGGGAAGCTCACTCCCCCAGATAGGCGGCCCGCACGCGGGCGTCCGTGAGCAATTCGGCGGCCTCGCCGGAGTGGCGGATCGTGCCGCCTTCCATCACGTAGGCGCGTTGGCTCACTTCGAGCGCCAGACGGGCATTCTGCTCCACCAACAGGATGGTCATGCCCTGGGCGGCCACGGCCTGGATCACCTCGAAGATCTTCTGCACCATCAGCGGCGCCAAGCCCATCGAGGGTTCGTCGAGCAGCAAGAGCCGCGGCCGCCCCATGAGCGCCCGGCCGATGGCAAGCATCTGCTGTTCGCCGCCGGAGAGGGTGCCAGCCAACTGCCCCGCCCGCTCCTTGAGGCGGGGGAAGTGGCTGTAGACCTGCTCCAAATCGCGGGCCATGCCGGCCTTGTCGGTGCGGATGTAGGCGCCCATGGCCAGATTCTCGGCCACCGTGAGACGCGGAAAGACGCCCCGGCCCTCGGGCACCAGGGCGATGCCTCGGCCCAGCACTGCGTGGGCGGGCAGCCGGGTGATGTCCTCGCCGGCAAAGTGCACATCGCCGCCCGCCGCATCGAGCATTCGGGCAATAGCCTTCAAGGTGCTGGTCTTGCCGGCGCCGTTGGCGCCGATCAAGGCCACCATCTCGCCCTCATTCACATGCAAGGTGATGCTTTTGACCGCCTGAATACCGCCATAGGCAACCCGGAGCCCGGTGACTTCAAGCATCTTCGGGCACCTCCCCCAGGTAGGCTTCGATCACCCGCTTATCCTTCTGCACCACGGCAGGCACGTCCTCGCAGATTTTCTGGCCGTAATCGAGCACCGCCAGCCGGTCGCACAGGCCCATCACCAGTTTCATATCGTGCTCGATCAAGAGCACCGTGATGCCATCCTGGCGGATACCGTCGATCAGCCCCTTGAGCGCCTCGGTCTCGGCCCCATTCATGCCGGCGGCCGGTTCGTCCAGGCACAGGAGCCGGGGTTCCGTCGCCAGGGCCCGGGCGATTTCCAGGCGGCGCTGGTCGCCGTAGGAGAGGTTGCGAGCCAGGTCTCCAGCCCGGTCGGCAATGCCGACGTAGTAGAGTAGCTCCTCGGCCCGACGGCGAATGCGGGCCTCCTCCAGCTGCGTCGCCCGGGTGCGCAGCATGGCGCCGAGCACGCCGGCGCACGTGCGCACATGGCGGCCTACCATGACGTTTTCGAGTGCGGTCATTTCGGGAAACAAACGGATGTTCTGGAAGGTGCGGGCGATACCCCGGACCGCCGCTTTCTGGGGCGCATCGGCCTGAAGCGGCTGGCCATCGAAGACGAAGCCGCCGCCATCGGGCACGTAGAGCCCGGTAAGGCAGTTGAAGAAGGTGGTCTTACCCGCGCCGTTAGGACCGATCAGGCCGTAAATCTCACCACGGCGAATGGTGAGCGAAACCCCGGTAAGCGCCTTCACCCCGCCAAAGCGCTTGCTCACCTCCCGGGCTTCCAGCAGCACTTCGCTCATGTCCGGCCCTCTTGCCCGGCCAGCAGTTCCCGCTTACGCTCCGGCGACGGCCACAGGCCCTGGGGCCGAAAACGCATCACCAGCACGAGCGCGAGGCCGAAGATCAACATGCGTAAGCTCTCGGGATCCACCAGCACTTTGCCGAATAGCGCCTGCTGCACGGGCAGCACAGCAAAACGCAAGGCCTCCGGCAGCACGGCCAGCAACACGGCCCCCAGAATCACCCCGGGAATGTGGCCCATGCCCCCCAGCACCACCATGGCAAGCACCATGATGGACTCGATCAGGGAAAAGCTCTCGGGCGACACGAAACCCTGCATGGCCGCATAGATCCCGCCGGCAATGCCGCCGAAGCTGGCGCCCATGGCAAACGCCAAGAGCTTCATGTTGCGCGTATCGATGCCCACCGCCTTGGCGGCGATCTCGTCCTCCCGAATCGCCTGCCAAGCCCGGCCGATGCGCGAATGCTGCAACCGGTAATTGATGCCGACCACGAGCACGCACAAGGCGAGCAGCAGGAAGTAGTACTTCTGAGGCCCCACCAGGGTATAGCCGAAGATTTCAGTACGGCTGGAAAAGGAAAAAGCGCCGAACTTCACCGGGTCGATCAAGGTGATGCCCTGGGGGCCGTTGGTGATGTTCACCGGCGCATTCAGGTTATTCAAGAAAATGCGGATGATCTCGCCAAAACCGAGCGTGACGATGGCCAAATAATCGCCACGCAGGCGCAAGGTCGGGGCGCCCAAGAGCACGCCGAACAGGCAGGCCAGCAAGGCGCCGATGGGCAGGATCACCCAAAACGGCAGGTGCAAGCCGAAATGCGGGCTGGCGAGCAGAGCCCAGGTGTAGGCCCCTACCGCGTAGAAGGCGATATAGCCCAAATCGAGCAGGCCGGCGAAGCCCACCACGATATTGAGCCCCAGGGCCAAAAAGACATAGAGGATGGCCAGATCGAGAATGCGCACCCAAGCCTGCCCCCCGAGCATGGCCACGAAAGGCAAGGCGAGCAAGATGGCGCCGCCGCCAAGCAGCAGCAAAGCCTTATGTCGGGATAAACGCAAGAGCGCTCGCAGGATGGGATGCCTCACGCCCGCTCCCCCGTCTTTTCGCCCAACAAGCCCGAGGGGCGGAACATCAGCACGCCGATGAGCACCACGAAGGCGAAAATATCTTGGTAATGGCTACCGAGAAAACCGCCAGTCAAGTCACCGATGTAGCCGGCCCCCAGGGCCTCGATGATGCCGAGCAAAAGCCCGCCCAGCATGGCCCCCGCAAGATTGCCGATGCCGCCCAAGACCGCGGCGGTGAAGGCCTTGAGGCCGAGCATGAAGCCCATCTGGTAATGGGCGATCTCGTAGTAGGCGCCGACCATGAAACCCGCCAGCGCGCCCATGGCCGAACCGATGATGAAGGCGGCGGCGATGACCCGATCGACATCGACCCCCATGAGCCGCGCCACGGCCAGATTCTGGGAAGTGGCGCGCATGGCCATGCCAAGCCGGGTACGATAGACGAGTAAGAGCAAGCCGGCCATGGACAAGCCGGCTAGCACGACGATCAGCGCCTGCACGTTGGAAAAATGCGCCCCGGCGACTTCAAATGACACCTTCTCGATGAGACTCGGAAAAGTCAGGTAATTGCGACTCCAAATCATCATCGCCAGATTCTGCAAGATGATGGACATGCCGATGGCGGTGATGAGCGGCGTCAGCCGCGGCGCATTGCGTAAAGGCCGGTAGGCGATGCGTTCGAGGCCGGCGCCCAAGCCCATGCACACCAGCATGGCGGCCGCAAGGGCTAGCGGCGCCGCCAACCCCATCGGCAGGCCAAGCGCCATCAGCGCGCCCAGCGCGCTGATGGCCACCATGGCGCCGATCATCACCACCTCGCCATGCGCGAAATTGATCAACCCCATGATGCCGTACACCATGGTGTAGCCCAGCGCCACCAGGGCGTAGATGCTGCCCTGGACGATGCCGTTGATGAGCTGCTGGAGCAAGGTATCCATGCCGATGGCTTAGTCGGGTACACATACAAACGGCGCCCAAAGGCGCCGTTTGTCGTGCGCGCACGCCGCTTACTTCGCTGCGCTCGCGGGGGCGGCCGGAGGCACGGGCGGGGCGGCAGGCGTCGGCGCTGCCGGCGCGGCATCAGCCGCCGCTGGCGCCGCATCGGCCGGGGGCGCCGCTTCAGGCGCTGGAGCGGCGCCCAGGGTTTCGAGATACTCCCACTTGCCGCCCTTCACTTGGTACAGAGAAATCGCGCCATCCTTCAAATCGCCCTTCTCATCGAACTCAATGGTCGCAGTGACGCCTTCGTACTTGGTCTTGGGCAACTCGGCCAGATACTTGGCGGGCTCGACCGAGTTGGCCCGCTTCATGGCATCGGCCACGACCATCACGGCATCGTAGATGTAGGGGGCGTAGAGCTGGATTTCCTGGTTGTACTTGGCGGTGTAACGCGCCTTGAAGTCAGGCCCCTTGGGCATCTTGTCCACAGGCAGCCCCGGCAGCGAGCAGAACTGGCCTTCGCTCGCATCGCCAGCCAGCTTGATGAACTCCGGCGTACAGCCGCCATCCCCCGTCAGGAAGCGCGTCTTCAAGCCCAGCTCTTGCATTTGCTTGACCATCGGGCCCGCCTGCGCATCCATGCCGCCATAGAACACGAGATCGGGCTTCTTGGCCTTGATCTTGGTCAGGATGGCCTTGAAATCGGTGGCCTTGTCGGTCGTGTATTCGCTTGCCACCACCTTGATGCCGGCCGCTTCGGCTGCTTTTCTGAATTCATCGGCCAGCCCCTGGCCGTAGGCGGTACGGTCGTCGATGATGGCGACCTTCTTCACCCCTTGCTTAGCGGCGAACTCACCCAGGGCCTTGCCTTGCTGCACATCGTTGGCAAAGACGCGGAAGGCGGTATTGAAGCCCTGCAAGGTGTAGGTAGGATTGGTGGAAGCGCCGGAAACCTGGGGAATGCCCGCATCGAAGTAAATTTTCGAAGCCGGGATGGTGGTGCCGGAATTGAGGTGGCCGATGACGCCATTCACCTTGGCATCGACGAGCTTCTGAGCCACCACGGTGCCCTGCTTGGGATCGGCCTGATCGTCCTCGGAGAGCAGCTTGAAGGTGACGATGGCACCGCCGATTTCGAGTTTCTGGGCGTTGAGGTCTTCGACGGCGAGCAGCGCGCCGTTCTCATTGTCCTTGCCGAGGTGCGCCTGCGGACCGGTCATCGGCGCGACATGGCCGAGATTCACGGTGATCTCCGGCTTGGGCGGCGGTGTAACGGGAGCCGGAGCCGGCGGGGGCGGCGGCGGCTCTTCCTTGCCACAACCGATCAGCGCGACAGAGGCCGCCAAGGCGAGCATGAGTCCGGGAAAACGAGAGGTCTTCATTTACGCTACTCCGCATCGAGGTCATAAAGCGCCGATTCTGGAAACACCCCTCGGGCTTGTCAAGCCGCAAGCATAAAAATGTCCGCACACGAAAAAGCCGGCGCGCGGCCGGCTTTTCGCGTGGCGCGAAGAGCGCTCACTTGACGGTGAGCACCCACTTGGCCAGCTTGGTCGCCTCATCAGGCGTGACGTTGTTGGGCGGCATGGGCACGGGACCCCATACACCGGAGCCACCCTTCTGGATCTTCTCGGCCAGCTTGGGCACGTCGGCGGCCTTGTACTTGGCGGCGACATCCTTGTAGGCGGGACCGACCTTCTTGATTGCCACATCGTGGCAGGACATGCAGTTCTTAGCCTTGGCCAGGGCTTCGTCGGCATGGGCTTGGCCGACCATGGCGATGCCGGCAGCGGCCATCAGGGCTACGTAGGTTGCTTTCATTACTCTCGCTCCGATCATATGGGTGGGTTGAACAGCAGGGGGGGATGTTAATTCAGAAGCCCGGCCTTGCAAACCAGAGCAAAGGCCTTTTCTGCAAAAAGCACCGGCTCCGTGGGGCAATAACGACATGCGTCACAGGAAGTTGACCGGCATCCGCTCAAGCGGCGCGCTCGAATCCGAGCAGGGCGAGTCCAAAACCGACGAAGAGGGCGCCAAAGAGCAGATCGCGCCGCTGGGCAAGCTGCGGCGATTCGAGCCAGGGGCGCAGCCGCGCGGCCATGAGGCCATAGCCACCCATCACGAGGGCATCGGTCGAGCACATGGTCACAGCGATGACGGCGTACTGCCAGACGAGCGGCCGCCCCGGATCGATGAATTGCGGCACCAAGGCCGCCATGAAGAGAATGGCCTTGGGATTGGCGAGATTGACGAGCACGCCGCGCCAAATCAATTCGCTCACATCCCAGCCGGCTTGCGGCAAGATCTGGCCGCTGGATTGCCGGCGCCAGGCGGCCAGCATCTGCGTCATTCCCAACCACACGAGGTAAGCCGCCCCGCCCCAGCGCAACAGCTGAAAGCCGAGCGCCGAACCATCGAGCAGGGCGCCGGCGCCCATGGCGGAGGCCACTTCCGGGGTGGCCATGCTGGCCGTGGCCGACAGGCTGGAT
>JAOAIO010000045.1:18385-18615 GCA_026414665.1 Azovibrio sp. | reverse complement strand
GTTCTAGCACATGGAAAGAGACGATCAGATCGTAAGGGGGGGCAGCGGTCAAGGCAGCCGGGGTGCGATAGACCCGGTCCAGCTTGGCCTGAGCGCGTTCGGCATCTTGCGAGAGTTCTATCCCCTCGTAAGTCACGGCAAATCGAGTCTTGATGGCCTCGCCTAATGCCCCTTCGGCGCAGCCGACTTCGAGCACGCGTTTGACGTTCGGGGTGAGCAGCCGGGATAGC
>JAOAIO010000045.1:0-18375 GCA_026414665.1 Azovibrio sp. | reverse complement strand
GTAGTGGCGGTCATGGCCTTGCTGTGGGGGGCGCCAGCGATGCCCGCATTGTGCACAGCGGGTATAGGCGGGCGGGGCGGCGGGCGACACGGCTCGCGATGCGCAGCAAGGACAGATGTTGGCCATGGACGCGGCGTCAGGGGGCGTTTCGGACATCGAGGGAAACCGGCAATAGCGGTACGATCATTTCGGCCTTGAGCGTTTCGAGCGGCAACAGCGGGGTCATGTCTTCGAGGGGCATCGAAGTGATTGAGCCGTCCGCGCGTGGCATTGCCGCGCATTTGGGTTGCAGGCTTTCGTCGGGGATCAGGCGCACATCGATCAGACAGGGGCGTGGCAGAGATTGCGCGTGGATCAGCGCATCGGTCAGGTTGGCGCAATCGTCGATGCAGAGGTAGGGGAGCGCATAAGTGTCGGCGAGTTTTTGCAGATCGGGCATTGCCAAGCCAGAATCTGGACTGCTGCCGATGTAGCGTCCCGCGAAATAGTTGCGCTGCGTGTTGCGGATCGATGCATAGCCGCCATTGTTCATGACGATCAAACATATCGGCAGCGCGTGTGCCCGCAGTGTTGCAAGCTCTTGAAGATTCAATTGCAGGCTGCCGTCGCTCTCGAGCGCGACCATGGGTTTTCTATGGTTGCCGAAGCAG
Organism: Azovibrio sp.; assembly: GCA_026414665.1. Lineage (GTDB taxonomy): Bacteria > Pseudomonadota > Gammaproteobacteria > Burkholderiales > Rhodocyclaceae > Azovibrio. The sequence goes on along the minus strand of JAOAIO010000045.1, from coordinate 17,725 downwards.
GCGCCGATGGCGGCAGGTAAGCCATAACCCATCGAGCCGAGACCTGAGGTCAGAAAAACCCGTTGGCCGGGTTTGTTGCGGAAAACGGTATAAAAGACCTCGACGGCAAGTCCGGAACTGCCCGTGGCAATCAGGGTGTGTGGCGGAATCGCTTCGGATAGCGCCGACACGAAATGGTAGTGGCTCACCGGGCCTTGGTCTGGAAAAGGATTGCCGTCATTGACGGGATAGCGGGTTTTCCATGCCGAGATGCGTTTCAGCCAGGCGCTGCGCGCGGGTGGCGCCGCAGCAGGGGCTTGGCTCAGGGCGGCAAGGAACTCAGCGGCATCGGCGGCGATGCCAAGCGTGATATCCATGTCGAGCTTGTCGATTTCATGACGATCGATATCGACCACGATTTTTTTCGCCGCACGGGCGAACCCCCGCGGGTGGTAAGCGGTGATGATGTTGTCCAGTCGGCAGCCGATGGAAATCAGCAGGTCGCAGTTTTGCACGGCGAAATTGCCTGGGCGTAACGCAACGACACCGGGGCGGCCGGCGCAAAGCGGATGGTCGGCGGGAATCAGATCAAGCGCGTTCCAAGTCGTCACGACCGGTACTTGCAGGCGTTCGGCCGTGGCGAGTAGGGCCGGCGCGGCGCCAGCCAGGCGGACGCCGTGCCCGGCGAGCAGCAACGGCCGTTCGGCGCTGGCGAGCAGCGCCAGCACGTCGCTGGCGGCCTTTATCAGCGTGTCGTTCTGGAGGGCGTGGGGCGGTGTGAATCCGGGGAGTGTGGCGGGGGTGACCGTGGCGGCTTGTACATCGAGCGGCACGTCCAGCCAGACCGGGCCGTTCCGGCCGTTGCGCATTTCGTATAGCGCGCGCTCGAAGTGGTAGCGGATTTGCAACGGGTCGTCGATGGTGACGGCATACTTCGTGATGGGGCGTACCATCGATACGATGTCGACCTCTTGTACGCCGCTTTGCCGTAGTGGGCGTCCGTTGAGGCGATCGGGACGCTTGACCTGGCCCGAGATGACCAGCATGGGCACGGATTCGATCCAAGCACCGGCGACAGGGGTGATGACGTTGGTGGCGCCGGGCCCCGTAGTTACCATGCACACCCCGAAATTCTCCCGTACCCGGCCCCAAGCTTCGGCTGCAATTCCGCAGGCTTGCTCATGGTGGCAGGGGACTGGTATCAGGCGATGCTCGCAGGCTAGGGCGTCGTTGAGATGCATGGCGCCGCCGCCGGGTAGGAGGAAAACATGCTCAATACCTGCCTCGGCGAGGCGCTGCATTAAGTAGTCGGCAACACGCATGGTCAGAGCCAGTAAGTCAGCAAGGTTTTGCGGCGCGGATTGGCCATGATCTTCGGGTCGGTGTAAATCGAGTCATTCGGGTAGTGGGTGGAGGAGATTTCCTCGAAGACGACACCGTCTTGGGAGAAGAATTTGTGCCGCACGCCCCGCTGCACGGTAATCACATCGCCGCGCTTGGCTTGGCGCTCTTCCCCGTTTAGCCATAGGGTCATGCTGCCGTGCAGGATTACGAAGGTTTCCTCTTTCTGGTTGTGGTATTGCTCGGGGTGGGTCTGGCCGGGAAGCATGACAATGAGCTTTTTGCAGTATTCCCGATTGACTACGGTGATCATGACCAAGCCGAATTCCTTGAAATGCTCCATGCCGTAGTGATGCGAGATTTCTAGATCGGATTTGCCGGGAACTACGATGTTGCCGTCCTGAAGCAGTTGCCGCACCGCCATCACGGCATCTAGGACATGCTCACGCTCATCATGGATTTCGACGGCGTCGGCCGATAAGGGGGAGCCAGCCTTGAGGGGCTGCCGGGCAATATACCGTGTGTATTTTGACCACTGGTTGGCGGTGATTTGGCCGGGCGCCGGAGGAAAGGCGAAGCAGACCATGTCGTTGGTGATCGTCGCGCCGGCTGGCAGATCCTGGGTCAGGAACACGCCACGCCGCAGGCTTTCCAGGCTGCCGGCTTCGTCCGCGCTAGGCGCTGGCCAGGCTTCGCTGCCGCACAGCAGCAAGGCCCGCCGCGCCGCTTCCAGCCAGCGCCGTACCTGTTCTGGATTGGCGGAGTAGGCATTCAAGCGGTAGCGTTCGGACGGCAGGCCGACATGCTTTTCGAATACCGTCGCGCCCTTGGCCAGGGCGAGCATGACGGGTTCGGTTGCATCGGGCGGCTCATGCGTCGAAAACCCGATCCGGATTTCCGGGTAGCGGCTACGCAAGGCATCGATGCGCCGGATATGTAGATGCGCCGGTGGGGTTGGATACTCGGCGACACAGTGCATGATGGTCAGCTGCTTGCCACGGTGCAAGAAGAAGCTCACCACGGTGTCGACTTCTTCCGGGCTTGCGCCCGCCGTGGAGGCCACGATCGGCTTGTCGGTCTGGGCGATGCGTTCGAGGAGTGGCCAGTCGGTGAGCGAGCAGCTGGCGATCTTGATCACCTCGATTCCCTGGGCTTCGATCAAGTCCACGGAGGGTTCGTCAAATGGCGTGCAGACCGTTTGGAAGCCGCATGCACGCATGGCCGCCAGCAAAGTTGCGAATTGGGCATGACTAAGGCGGGTTTCTTCAAAGCGCTTGACATATTTCAAGTCTTCTCGGCCTTTGCAGCTCGGATGGATGAAGGTATCGAGATCCCGATACTGGAGCTTGAAGGCAAAGTCGAATTCATCGAAATCTTTGCAGACCGCATGGATGGCATGAATGATGGCAACCCCATGCGCCGTGTCGCCCATGTGGTTGTTGGCCATCTCGAAGATGAAAAGAGGTCGAGTCATGATGCGCCTCAAAAATTAGTGCCACAAAAATCGGCAAGGGAGTCGGCAATGTAGTCGAGCTGTTCAGGCACCAATCCGGGCCATACGCCGACCCAGAAGGTCTGCTGCATGATGGTTTCCGCGTTGGCCAGCGTCTCCGCGATCCGGTATGGGCGTCCGGCGAAATAGGGCTGCCGAATGAGGTTGCCTGCGAACAGGAGACGGGTGCCGATCTTGCGCTGGTCGAGGAAGCGGAGCAGATCGAGTCGACTGAAGGGGGCGTTCTGCCGCAGCGTGATAGGGAAGCCGAACCAGGCGGGGTCGCTGTCGGGTGTGGCGACGGGCAGCATCAAGAAATCTTCGAGCGCTTTCAGACGCTCGCTCAAATAGGCGAAATGTTCCCGGCGGGCCTGGCAGAACGCGTCGACCTGGCCTAGCTGGGCCAGTCCGAGTGCGGCCTGCATGTCGGTGATCTTGAGATTGTAACCCGCATGGGAATAAACATACTTGTGGTCATAGCCGGGAGGGAGCGCTCCCAATTGCCAGTCGAACCGCTTGCCACAGGTGTTGTCGCACCCCGGATTGCACCAGCAGTCCCGGCCCCAATCCCGGAAAGATTCGAGCGCGCGCTTGAGTGTCACATCTTGGGTGAATACGGCGCCGCCTTCGCCCATGGTGATGTGATGCGCGGGGTAGAACGATAGGGTGCCAATGTGCCCCCAGCTACCGACTTTGCGCCCTTTGTGCAGAGAGCCCAGAGCATCGCAGCAGTCTTCTACCAACCACAGTCCGTGGCGATCGGCGATGGCGCGGATGGCTGCGATTTCCAGCGGGTTGCCCAAGGTGTGGGCCATCATGATGGCCCGGGTACGCGGTCCGATGGCCGCCTCGATGCTGGCGGGCGTCGGATTGTAGGTGGGAATGTGGGAGTCTACGAATACCGGGACCAGCCCGTTTTGGAGCAGAGGGTTGACCGTCGTCGGAAATCCTGCTGCTGCCGTGATGACTTCATCCCCGGGTTTGAGGGCGCGGTCTTCTAGGGTGGGTGATGTCAGCGCAGCGACGGCCAAAAGGTTTGCGCTCGAGCCGGAATTGCAGGTGAGTACGTGGCGCACCCCCAGATAATCCGCCAAGCTCGCCTCGAAAGCTTCATTGAAGCGTCCGCTCGTCAGCCAGCCATCTAGGGCGGCGTCCACCAAATTGACGAATTCTTGTGGCCCCAGCACTTTTCCCGACGGAGGAATCGAGCTTTGCCCGGGTATGAACGGTTGCTTTTGGATGTGGCTTTTTGCGTAGGCACGCACTTGTTCGAGAATCGCCTGTTTTGCGTGAGTGGCATTCATGCAGGGGTACCGCAGTATGTGTCGATTTGTTGTCGGCAAACCTCGCTCATGCTTGAGCCGGAAAGCCAAGCCAGGTGCCAGGCGACGGTTTGGCGTAGGGCCTCATCCAGGCGCCAGCGAGGGCGCCAGTTGAGCAGTTGGTGCGCGCGGCTGGCGTCAAGGCGCAGAAGGCCGGCTTCGTGTGGCAGCGGCGAGGGTTCCGTGCTGTAGCGGCCACCGCCCGGCCAGAGCGCACTGAGCCGTTGGGTCAGTTCAAGCACACTGACGCAATCCTGGAGCTCGGGACCGAAATTCCAGGCGCTTGCCAACTTGGGGTTGTCCCAGAGCTGTTCGGCCAGCGTGAGATAGCCTGCCAAGGGTTCGAGCACGTGCTGCCAGGGGCGCACGGCGTGGGCGTTGCGTAGCTTGGCGGTTTCTCCAGCGGCGAAGGCGCGCACTAGATCGGGGACGAGTCGGTGGGGCGCCCAGTCACCGCCACCGATGACATTGCCGGCTCGGGCCGTGGCGATGGCGACCTGGCCGACCGGGAGAAAGAAGGCGCGTCGCCAGGATGCGGTGACGATCTCGGCGCAGGCCTTGCTGCTGCTATAGGGATCGTGCCCGCCCAAGGCGTCGGCCTCTGTGTAGGCACGTTCGGTTTCCAGATTCTCATAGCATTTATCCGTGGTCACGATCACCATGACGCGCAGCTCGGACAGATGCCGGGCCTGTTCGAGTAGGTTGATGGTGCCCATGACATTCGTGGCATAGGTGCCAACCGGGTCCCTGTAGCCCTCGCTGACTAGCGCCTGCGCTGCCATATGCAGAATGATTTCTGGCTTGGAGCGCAAAAGCGCTTGGCGTAGAGCGTCGGTATCACGAATGTCGCCGATGATGGAATCTAGGACTTGCCCGATGCCAGCAGCCTCGAACAAGCTGGGTGTAGTCGCGGGGGGCAAAGCAAAGCCTGTGACCTTGGCGCCGAGTTGGGCGAGCCAGAGGGCGAGCCAACTGCCTTTGAAGCCCGTATGGCCGGTCAGGAAAACGCGTTTGTTGCGCCAGAAAGTGGGGGTCGTAGGTGGTTTCACCATATTTTCCAGGGGGCCTTTCCGGACTGCCAGAGATGTTCTAGCAACATTTTGTCCCGCAAGGTGTCCATGGGTTGCCAGAAGCCGTGGTGCTGCCAGGCTGCCAGCCACTTGCGGCGTGCCAGCTCATGCATGGGGCTGCCTTCCCAGGCGGTGTCGTCGCCTTCGATTAAGTCGATGACCGCTTTGTGCAGGACGAAAAAACCGCCGTTGATGAAGCCGCCTTCGCCATGAGGCTTTTCCTGAAAGCCGGTAACGTGATCGCCGGTCAAGTCTAGCGTGCCGAAACGGCCCGGCGGCAAAACCGCGCAGACGGTTGCCGATAATCGATGCCGACGGTGGAAGGCAATTTGCGCGCCGATATCGATATCGGCGAGGCCGTCGCCGTAGGTGAAGCAGAAAGGCTCGTCGTCGGCGAGAAAGCGGGCGACGCGCTTTAAGCGTCCCCCGGTTTGAGTATGTTCGCCCGTATCCACCAAAGTCACCCGCCAAGGCTCGGCGTGTTGTTCATGCACTTCCATGCGGTTGTTTTGCATGTCGAAGGTGACGTCGGAAGTATGCAAAAAGTAGTTGGCGAAGTATTCCTTGACCACATAGCCCTTGTAGCCGAGGCAGATGATGAAGTCGTTGATGCCGTGCGCCGAGTAGATCTTCATGATGTGCCAGATGATCGGCTTGCCACCGATCTCGATCATGGGCTTAGGCTTGAGGTGCGATTCTTCGCTGATCCGGGTGCCAAGACCCCCGGCGAGGATGACGGCTTTCATAGCGGTGCGTTGCGCTCTGAGTGGGGGGATATGCCGGCGCGTCGTTGCCAGCGCTGCACGTAGGCAAGCAGGGCAGGCGCATCGGCGACCGTGGGTAGTCCGGCGAGTTCATCGGCGCTGGCGTAGCCCCAGCGCACGCCGACGAAGTCGAGGCCGTGCTGGGCGGCGGCGTTGTAGTCGGCGCGTTTGTCGCCAATGTAAAGACTATGCCGCGCGGCGCAGCCTTCGCGTTCGAGCAGCGCTTTGAGCAGCCTGGCCTTGGCGTCAAAGCCGGGGGGGGTATCGATGCCATAGACGGAACTAAATCGCGTGTCCCAGCCGAGCTGGCTGAGGATTTTGCGCGTCGGCCCGATCCGCTTGTTGGTGGCGACATGCAGGCGGGTGCCGCTGCCAGCGAGCTGGGCGAGCACCTCCGGGATGCCGGCGTAGGGGTGTGTGGCCAGCACCCCCGTGTCGTCGTAATGTGCCTTGAAATGGTCGACGCAGGCGGCGATGGTAGCGGGGTCGGTGCTGCCGCTCAAGTGCGCGATGGTCTCGCGCAACGGTGGGCCGATGACTTCGGTGCCAAGCGGCAAGCGCGGGCATAGGCCGGTGGCCGCGAAGGCGTGCGTGAGGCTGGCGAGGATGCCAGGCGCCGAATCCACTAGGGTGCCATCCAGGTCGAAGATGAGGTGTAAGCACATGGCAGGGCGCGGTTTCATGCGGTCACGACGCGGTTCTTGCCGCTTTTCTTGGCTTCGTACATGGCGGCATCGGCGCGCTTGAGCATACTGTCGCGGCTGTCGCCGGGTTGCATTTGGGTGACGCCGGCGCTAAAGGTGATCAAAATCTTCTGATTGTCATGCATGAAGAAACGCCGTGTCAGCTCGCGCTGTACCCGGGTCATGGCGATGGCCGCCTGCGCTAAGTCGGTGTCGGGGAAGATGAGCACGAATTCTTCGCCACCTAGGCGAGCGGCCGTGTCTTGCGGCCGCAAGGTGTCGCGCACGACGCGGGCGAGGTGGATCAGGGCTTCGTCCCCGGCTGCGTGCCCCAAGGAGTCGTTGAGCTTCTTGAAATTGTCGATGTCCAAGAGTGCCAGGCACAGGGGGCTGGCGTGGCGGCTCGCGCGAGCGATTTCCTTGTCGCAGATTTCTTCGAGGCCGCGCCGGTTGAGAATGCCGGTGAGCTGGTCGTGACGGATGAGCTGGCTGGTGGCTTCGAGTTCTTTCTCGAGGGCTTCGATGCGGGCTTCGGCCGCTTCGACGCGCTGTTGGGTTTGCCGCAGTTCGTCACGGGAGCGCAGTGCGTTGAGCTGGATGTTACGGGTTTCCTGCATGACCTCGGCGATTACGCTTTCGAGTTCGTTGATGTGTTCGGCCGAACTGATGCGGGCGGCGCAGCGCTCGATCTTGTCGTGGTAATCGGAGGTGGCATCGGCAAAGTCGGCGAGATGGTCGACGAAGCCGACCAGCATGTTTTTCAACGCATCCTTGGCTTCTTGCAGGCTGAGCTTGAGCTGGCTTTGCTTGAAGATCACCTCCTTGAGGCGTTGTTCGGCATCGTCGATGGCGCGCTGCGAGAGCGGGCTGTCGACGATCTGGCGGATGACTTCGATCTGGCCGTGCACCCATTTGTCGTCGAACACGAGTTCGCTCATGTTCTCGATTACCAGGCGCAGTAGCTTAAGTAGGCTGCGCTTGAGTTCGTTTTGGTCTTCTTGCCAGAGTTCGAGCTTGAAGGATAAGCGCTTGAGGCCAGCGCGGATGTCCTCGAATTGCTTCGCCGAGCCGGCTTTGCGCATGAGGCCCACGAGTTCTGCGATGTCTTGCTGTAAGCGCGGCTGTTCCGTGAGCAGGGGTGCGATGCAGCTATCGAGGGTGTAGGCCAACAGTTCCTGATAGCTGCGCTGTAGCCCGCCGACCGGGCTATTGGGCATGTCGGCCAAGGGGAGGGGGGGCGTGCTTTCAGGGTCGGGCGGTTCAGTGAGCGGCATGTCCTCGCCGCTATGGCCTTGTGACCAGGCGCGCGCCAGGCTTTCCAAGCGGCCAAACAGGATGCGCGGGTGGCTCGTGGCGCTATTGAGCACGTGCTCGAGCGATTCGCGCTTCTTGCCGGGGGGAAGCGCCGATTTCGCTTCCCATTGCCGAAACAGCTGGCCGATCAGGTCCGCCCAGGCGAGGCGCTGGGTTTCCGAAAGTTGCTGGATGTGTTCGAGGAGCGCCTTGCGCAGTCGGCTCCAATCGTGCTGCTTGATCGCTTCGTCGAGTTCGCGGGCCAGGCGCTGCTGTTCCGGGGTGGTGCGCGGTAGTTCGCCGAGGAGCTGGCGCAGGGGGCGTTCCGGGAAATCTTCCGGGTCGATGGCGATGCCGGAGACTTCGGCATACATGGTTTTGTAATTGTCCGGTGTCGGGGGAACACGGCGTATCGCCAGCAGGCGGATGGCTTCGCGGGCGATTTCGGTGGGGTTGCTGGGGGATGTCATGGACGTGGCGCGGTCACGGCGATCGGTGCCGCGAGTATGGCTATCTCGGCCGGGCGTGGCAAGGGTATAATCCGGGCCCGCAATGCCTTTGCCCCCGTAGCATGAAGGTCGTGCAGTTGACTTGTAATCATCAGGTGTCCGTTCGATTCGGACCGGGGGCACCACATAAAAGCAAAAGCGCATGCCACTCTTCGGGGTGGCTTTTTTGTTCGCCCTGGGGGCGTCTCGAAAAACCTGCTGCGCGACCGGATGATCGCGTTGCGCAGGGCTTGCTCGCTGATCGATTTGCGACGTCTCGGTCGTTGCGCTCCAAACGCCTTGCCCTCCAGCCGCGCGCGACGGTTTTCGATGTGCCGGTTGGCTTAGGCCGCCGCGCAGCGCCGCGCGAGGGCGACTGTAATAACATGTCCGGGTGGCAGAGGACTTTTCTCTGTCTTGGCGATGAGGCTTGGCGATGAAATACCTGTTGTTGATGGCGCTTGGCATGGCGCTTTGGTGGGGATGGCGCCGATGGTGGCGGCCGTCGTCGCAAGGTACGCAGCCGGGACCGGGTGAGACCATGCTGGCTTGCCGGCACTGCGGCGTGCATGTGCCGGTAAGCGATGTCGTGCGCGATGCCCAGGGACGGCCTTACTGCGGTGCGGCGCATCGGGCGCTGGGACCGCGCGCGGGGGATGCGGCGTGAGCGCTGCCGAGCTACCCGGCGCGCCGCCGTGGCGTTCCTTTCAGCTTTTCAATGGCTACCGGCTGTTGCTGGCGCTGCTGCTCGCTTTCATGCCGCTCATGGCCTGGTTCGATCTGGCGCAGTTGACGCCGGCGGAGCGTCAGCTCATCTACTGGGGCGGTGGGATTTATATCGTGCTCGTGGGCTTGGGGCTCGTGCTGTCGTTGCGTTGGCGCGAGCGTTTCCAGCTGCAATTGATGGCGCAGATGCTGGTCGATGCCGTGGCGGTGAACCTGCTGATGTTTTTTTTGGGGGGGGTGAAGAGCGGCTTGGGCGTGATGCTGCTCGTTTCCGTTGCTGGCGCGAGCCTCGTGGCGCACGGACGCTTGGCTTTGTTCTATGCGGCGCTCGCTACTTTGTCGGTGCTCTGCGCCGAGCTTTTGGGGGTATTGACGCGCAACATCGATACGGCCCGATTGGTGCAGGCGGGGTTTTTGTCCATGGGGTTCTTCGCCACCGCCATTTCCGCGCACCTCTTGGGGCGCCGCTTGGCTACCAACGAGGATCTGGCGCGTCGGCGCGGCATCGAGCTCGAGAATCAGATGCGCATTAGCCGACGGGTCATGGAGCGTATGCAGGACGGGGTACTGGTGGTCGATGTCGAGGGCCGCATTCTTCAGTCCAATCCGCGCGCGCTTGCGATTCTCGGGCCGCAGGCCGAGGTGGGCGGCTGGCTTGCGAGCCTAGAGCCGGATTTGGCGCGGGGATATCAGGCTTGGCGCGCCCAGAAGGGACCGAAGCGAGTCGAAATCGCCCGGCCCGCGGGCCGGGAGCTCGCCGCCCGCTTCGTGCGCACGCGCAGCACCGATGGCGCCGCGCTCGTCTTTCTCGAAGATTTGGGCAAATTGCGCGAACAGGCCCAACAAATGAAGCTGGCCTCTTTGGGACGCCTTACTGCCAGCATCGCGCATGAGATCCGCAATCCGCTCTCGGCTATCAGCCATGCCGGCGACCTGCTCGCCGAAGAGGCGCGGGGGCCGATGCAGGAGCGCCTGTTGCGCATCATCCGCGACAATACCCAGCGCCTCGATCGGGTCATTCAGGATGTGCTGGTGCTAGGCCGACAGCGGGCGGTAGAGCAGGTGAGGATTGCGCTTAGGCCTTATCTCGAAGGCTTCGTTCAGGAAATTCTGGCGCAAGGACATTTGCCGGCCTCGGTCATCGTCTTGCGCGTGCCGGAAGGCGCGAGCCTTTGTTTCGAGCCGGGACAGCTGCATCAGGTGCTCTGGAACCTGGTGGGCAATGCCTTGCGGCATAGTAGCCGCTCGCCCGGCGCGGTGCGTCTGGAAGTGCGCCAGGCCGGCGATGGCGTAGAATTGCATGTCATCGATGATGGCCCGGGCATTCCCAGAGAGCTGCGCGAGCAGATTTTCGAGCCCTTCTTCACCACCGCGGCGCGCGGCACGGGCCTGGGGCTGCACATCGCCCGGGAGTTGAGCGAGGCCAATGGCGCCCGCCTGTTCTTGGGATCGGAGGGGCCGGGTGGCCATTTTGTGTTGCGAGGGAGAAATGAACCGTGTCAGTCCCCGGCGTTGAAAGACGGGGCCGGGGCGCCTTGAGCCGCGTCCTGGTCGTCGATGATGAAGCCGACATCCGTGAGCTGATCGACCTTACCCTGGCGCGCATGGGTTTGGCCGCCGATTGTGCCGGGACGGTGGCCGAGGCGCTCGCCTTGCTGCGCGAGCAGCGCTACCAGCTGTGTTTGACGGACATGCGCTTGCCGGATGGCGAGGGCTTGGAGATCGTGCGCTATCTGAACGAATCCGGCAGCGATGTGCCAGTCGCGGTGATTACCGCCTACGGTAGCGCCGAGAATGCGGTGGCCGCGCTCAAGGCCGGCGCTTTCGATTACCTGGCCAAGCCCGTCAGCCTCGAGCAATTGCGTACCTTGGTGAAATCGGCCTTGCGGCTGCCGAGCGAGGCGCGCTGCGCCGCGGGGCCGTTGGTTGTCGGCGAATCGCCGGCGATGCAGCAGGTGGCGGCCTTGATCGATAAGCTGGCGCGCAGCCAGGCGCCCATCTACATTTCCGGTGAGTCGGGAAGTGGCAAGGAGCTGGCGGCGCGGCAGATCCACGCTCGGGGTCCGCGTGCGGCGGCGCCGTTCGTGCCCGTCAACTGTGGCGCCATTCCCGAGAATCTCATGGAGAGTGAGTTCTTCGGCTACCGCAAGGGCGCTTTTACCGGCGCGGACAGCGACCGGGAGGGGTTCTTCCAGGCCGCTCAGGGCGGTACCTTATTCCTCGACGAAGTGGCGGACCTGCCGCTGCCCATGCAGGTGAAGCTATTGCGCGCCATTCAGGAAAAGAAGGTGCGCAAGGTGGGGTGCACGGCGGAAGAGCCGGTGGATGTGCGCATCATTTGCGCGACTCACAAGAATCTGCGCGAATGCGTCGAAGCGGGTAGCTTCCGTCAAGATTTGTATTACCGCCTCAATGTCATCGAGCTGCGCATTCCGCCATTGCGCGAGCGGCGCGAAGACATTCCCGGATTGGTGCGTGCCATGCTCGCGCGTATCTGCGGTGAGTCGGCGCCGACCCTGACGCCGGCGGCGTGGGAGGCGTTGGCGCATTATCCCTTTCCCGGCAACGTGCGCGAGCTGGAGAATATTCTCGAACGCGCCACGGCTTTGTGCAGTGGGGCGTGTATCGATGTCGCCGATCTACAGCTCGCCGCCGAGGAGGGTCCCGACCCGCAGGGTGGCCGTGTCGGTGAGAGCCTCGACGATTATCTGAATCGGCTCGAGCGCCAGGCCATTTTGGCCGCTTTGGAACAGACCGGGGGCAACCGCACGGCGGCGGCGCGGGTATTGGGCATTTCCTTTCGCTCGTTGCGCTACCGGCTCGACCGGCTGGGCATGGAGGTTTGAGGATGTCGACCTGGCAAGCGGGGTGGTGGGCAGGGGCACGCCGCGTCGAGAGTCCCAATTTCGGCTTGCGGCCCGAAGGCTGCCCGGTGTCGCTGGTGGTCTTGCATAGCATCAGCTTGCCCCCCGGCCGATTCGGCGGGCCGTATGTCGAGCAGTTTTTCACCAACCGGCTCGATCCTGGCGCGCATCCTTATTTCGCCGGCATCGCCGCTCTCCAGGTGTCGGCGCATTTTTTCGTGCGTCGGGACGGCGAGGTCGTGCAGTTCGTCAGCGCTGATGCGCGTGCCTGGCACGCAGGCCGATCGATCTGGCAGGGGCGTGATAACTGCAACGACTATTCCATAGGCATCGAGCTGGAGGGCAGCGATACGCAGCCCTTCGCGCCGGCTCAGTATGCGGCCTTGTGGCCGCTGCTGACCGCCATTGGCGCGGCCTATCCGATCCGCGCTGTGGCCGGCCACGCGCATGTGGCGCCGGGACGCAAGACCGATCCGGGCCCCTATTTCGACTGGCGGGAACTGGCCCGGCGTTTTCCCGGGCTCGAACTACCGATCGAGGTAACGGCCTAGGCGCGCCACCGCCGCTTCCAGGCGGGCTAGATCGGTGGTGTAGGCAAAGCGGATGTAGCGTTCCGGCTGATACTGGCCGAAATCTAGCCCCGGGGTGGCGGCCACGCCCGCGTCTTCAAGCAAGCGGCTGGCCAGCGTGAAACTATCCGGCGCCAGGGCCGAGCAATCGCACCAGAGGTAGAACGCGCCTTCCGGCCGTGCCGCGAGGCGGAAACCGAGTTTTTCCAGGGCGGGCGCGAGGTAGTCGCGGCGTGCCTTGAGGGTCGCGCGCCGCGTTTCCAGGATGGCCAGGGTTTCTGGCGCAAAGGCCGCCAGGGCCGCGTGCTGGGCCGGCGTAGAAGGGGCGATGAAAAGGTTCTGGGCCAGCTTTTCCACATCGCGCACGAACGGCTCTGGCACCACTAGCCAGCCCAGGCGCCAACCGGTCATCTGGAAATACTTGGAGAAGCTATTGATGACCCACAGATCGTCGCCGGCGGCGAGCGCCGTGGCGCAATCTTGGTCGTAGCTAAGGCCGTGGTAGATCTCGTCTACCAAGAGGTGGCCATGCCGCGCCCGGATGGCTTGGGCCAAGGCATCTAGCTCGCTGGCGGTGAGCAGGGTGCCGGTAGGATTGGCCGGGCTGGCCACCAAGGCGCCAGCGGTACGATCGTCCCAGTGCCGGGTCAGCAGTTCCGGCGTGAGCTGGAAATTGTGTTCCGGCCCCACCGGCACGGCCACCGGCTCTGCCTCGAAGACCCGCACGAAATGCCGGTTGCAGGGATAGCCCGGATCGGTGAGCAGCCAGCGGCTGCCAGGTTCGGCGAGGCAAGCCAAAGCCAGGGTGAGGGCCCCGGAGGCGCCGGCGGTGACGACGATGCGCCGAGCTGGGATGCGCACCTTGTAGCGGCTTTGGTAGAAGTCGGCGATGGCTTGGCGTAGTTCGGGAAGTCCCAGGGCCGGGGTGTAGTGGGTCCGGCCGGCGGCCAAGGCGGCTTGGCCAGCACTGACGATGGGCGCCGGGGTGGGGAAATCGGGTTCACCCACTTCCATGTGGATGATGTCCCGGCCCTCGGCCTCCAGGGCCTGGGCGCGGGCCAGGAGTTCCATGACGTGAAACGGGGCGATGTCCCGGTTACGGCGGGCGGCTTGCGGCATGACAGGTCTCCGTGACAAAGCAAAACGGCCACCCGGGGGTGGCCGTTGCAGCAGGGGCGTGCAGGATTAGGCAGCGTCCTTGAACAGCCCCAGGGCGAACAGCTCGCGCTTTAAGGTGAGCTCCTTGGGCAGCTTCTCTCCGAGCTTGTCGAACCATTCCTTGTGCAGCTCCAGCTCCTTCTGCCAGGCTTCGGCATCGACCTGGGTGAGCGCGTCGAATTCGGCCTGGGCGATGTCGGTGCCGCTCCAGTCGATGTCCTCGAAACGCGGCATCCAGCCGAGCACGGTTTCCTTGGCGCCGACCTTGCCCTTACAGCGATCGACGATCCACTTCAGGACGCGCATGTTGTCGCCAAAGCCCGGCCACATGAATTCGCCTTTCTCGTTCATGCGGAACCAGTTCACGCAGAAAATCTTGGGCGTGGCATCGACGGTATGGCCCATCTTCAGCCAGTGGTTGAAGTAGTCGCCCATGTGGTAGCCACAGAACGGCAGCATGGCGAAGGGGTCGCGGCGGACGACGCCCTGGGCGCCGAAGGCAGCTGCCGTGGTCTCGGAGCCCAGCGTGGCGGCCATGTAGACGCCATAGTTCCAGTTGAAGGCCTGGTAGACGAGCGGCACCGTGGTGGCGCGGCGGCCACCGAAGATGAAGGCAGAGATGGGCACGCCAGCAGGGTCTTCCCAGGCCGGGTCGATGGAGGGGCACTGGCTGGCGGGAGCGGTAAAGCGCGAGTTGGGATGCGCTGCTTTCCGGCCGGCCTTGCCATCTTCCGGCGTCCAGTCGTGACCTTGCCAGTCGATCAAATGCGCCGGAGGTTCCTTGGTGAGTCCTTCCCACCACACGTCGCCGTCGTCGGTGAGCGCGACGTTGGTGAAGATGATGTTTTCCTTCAGCGTGGCCAAGGCGTTGTAGTTGGTCTTTTCGGAAGTGCCGGGCGCGACGCCGAAGAAGCCGGCTTCCGGGTTGATGGCATAGAAGCGGGTGACGCCATCGGCATCCACGCGGGGCTTGATCCAGGCGATGTCATCGCCGATGGTGGTGATCTTCCAGCCGTTGAAGGACTTGGGCGGGATCAGCATGGCGAAGTTGGTCTTGCCGCAGGCCGACGGGAAGGCAGCCGCGACATAGGTCTTCTCGCCTTCGGGGGATTCCACGCCGAGAATCAGCATGTGTTCGGCCAGCCAGCCCTGGTCGCGCGCCATGGTGGAAGCGATGCGGAGCGCAAAGCATTTCTTACCGAGCAGAGCGTTGCCACCGTAGCCGGAGCCATAAGACCAGATCTCGCGGGTTTCGGGGTAGTGCACGATGTACTTGGTGGTCGGGTTGCAAGGCCATTTCACGTCTTGCTGGCCCGGCTCCAAGGGCGCGCCGACGGAGTGCACGCAGGGCACGAATTCGCCGTCGCTGCCCAGCACGTCATAGACGGCCTTACCCATGCGCGTCATGGTGCGCATGTTGACGACCACATAGGGGGAGTCGCTGATTTCGACGCCGATGTGCGCGATGGGGGAGCCGAGAGGGCCCATCGAGAAGGGGATGACATAGAGCGTGCGGCCCCGCATGCAACCCTTGAACAAGCCGTTCAAGGTTTCGCGCATCTTCTTCGGGTCTTCCCAGTTGTTGGTGGGACCGGCATCTTCCTGTTTTTCCGAGCAGATGAACGTGCGGTCCTCGACGCGGGCCACGTCGGAAGGATCGGAGAAGGCGAGATAAGAGTTGGGCCGCTTTTCTGGGTTGAGCTTGATCAGGGTGCCGGCCTCGACCATTTCGGCGCACAGGCGGTCGTATTCTTCCTGCGAGCCGTCGGCCCAGTAGATCCGGTCCGGCTGGGTCAGCGCAGCGATTTCGGCAACCCATTGTTTCAGGCGCTCGTGTTTGACGTAGGCGGGAGCATTCAACGGTGCGGTCATATCAATCTCTCTTCAAGATCAGAATCAGCAGGAAAGTGGGCCCTCGAGGTGATGCATGGTGTGTTGCATGGCGGGTCCGAACCGTTCTCCGCGCCGGTCGCTGGGCTTTCTTGGGGGTCCAGTCGGCCGTCGGCAGGAAAGCCCATAATTATGCCATAACCGTCAGGAAACAAAAACTTGTGGGCGCGCGGGATAAGCCGCCGCACGGTCGGATGGCAGTGTTGCGCGGTGCTCGCTCCCTCGTTTGTCTCTTGAATGTGTCTCGGTCGCTGCGCTCTGGCGCTTTGCTGGTTTTTCGAGGCGCCTCTTGGCCGCGCGCTAGTCTTCCCGTCGTTTGCGATGCCGTTTCGCGGTCCCCTCGAGCTTACCCCGGCGCGCTTTGCCTACGGGCTTTCCGCAACAGTCGGGGTGAGGGCGGCGTGCTAGAATTTCCCGCTAATCAAAAACAATTTTCACGATACGAGACAAAGCCATGGACAAGCAACAGCTGCGCAACGCCGCCCTCTACTACCACCGCCAGCCCCGGCCGGGCAAGATCGCCGTCTTGCCGACCAAGCAGCTTACCAACCAGTATGACTTGTCCATGGCGTATTCCCCGGGCGTGGCGGCGGCTTGCGAGGAAATCGTCGCCGATCCGGGCGAAGCTTCGACGCTCACGGCGCGCGCTAACTTGGTTGGCGTCATCACCAACGGCACCGCCGTGCTGGGTCTGGGCAACATCGGCCCCTTGGCCGCCAAGCCGGTCATGGAAGGCAAGGGGGTGCTGTTCAAGAAGTTCGCCAATATCGACGTGTTCGATCTCGAAATCGCCGAGCGTGATCCGGATCGCCTGGTGGATATGATCGTGGCGCTCGAGCCGACTTTCGGCGGCATCAATCTCGAAGACATCAAGGCGCCTGAGTGCTTCTATATCGAGAAGAAGTGCCGCGAGCGCATGAAGATTCCCGTCTTTCACGACGACCAGCACGGCACCGCCATCGTGGTGGGGGCCGCCATTTTGAATGGTCTGGCGCTGTTGGGTAAGGACCTTAGCCAGATCAAGCTCGTGACTTCCGGCGCGGGCGCTGCGGCGCTTGCCTGTCTCGACTTGCTGGTCATGCTCGGCGTGCCGGTCGAGAACATCTGGGTCACGGACATCAAGGGCGTGGTCTATGAGGGGCGGGTCGAAGAGATGGACGAGATCAAGGCGCGCTACGCCAAGCGCACCGATGCGCGTACCCTGGCGGAAGTGATTGCGGGAGCGGATGTATTCCTCGGGCTTTCCGCTGGCGGTGTGCTCAAGCCCGAGATGGTGGCGCAGATGGCGCCCAAGCCGATGATCTTGGCGCTGGCCAATCCTAATCCGGAAATCCTGCCCGAACAGGTGCGCGCCGTGCGTGATGACGCGATCATCGCTACTGGCCGTTCCGATTACCCGAACCAGGTCAACAACGTCCTGTGCTTTCCGTTCATCTTTCGTGGCGCCCTGGATGTGGGGGCGACGACCATCACCGAGGAAATGAAGCTCGCGGCCGTCCGGGCCATCGCCGAGCTGGCGCGCGCCGAACAGAGCGAGGTGGTGGCGGCGGCCTATGGCGAGAAGGTTTCCGCTTTTGGCCCTGAGTATCTGATTCCCAAGCCTTTCGATCCGCGCCTCATCGTCAAGATTGCCCCGGCGGTAGCCAAGGCAGCGATGGATTCTGGCGTTGCTACCCGGCCGATCAAGGATTGGCCAGCTTATCTGCAAAGCTTGAACGAGTTCGTCTACCACTCGGGCCTCATCATGAAGCCGGTGTTCGCCCAGGCTAAGGCGGCGCCTAAGCGCATCGTCTATGCCGAAGGCGAGGATGAGCGGGTGCTACGCGCGGTGCAGGTGGTGCGTGACGAGGGCATTGCGCGTCCCATCCTCATCGGCCGCCCAGGCGAGATCGAGCGCAAGATCCGGGAAGCCGGGCTGCGCTTGAAGGAGGGCCGGGATTTCGAAGTGGTGCATCCTGAGTCCGAATTCTTCCAAACGCATTTCGAGTCGTTCTGGCGTGCCTATCATGGCTTGATGGAGCGTAAAGGCGTGGCTCCCGACTACGCCCGCCGCGAGGTGCGGCGCCGGGCAACCCTGCATGGCGCG
>JAOAIO010000044.1 GCA_026414665.1 Azovibrio sp. | reverse complement strand
TTCATGCGCCGCTTGATTGTTGCTGGGGCAAGCCCTGATTTTTTCCATCGCGCTACCATCGCTGCGCAGTCGGCGGAGCGGATCCGGGCTAGCGTAAGCTTGGCGATTGACTCCTCTCGCAAGATGCGGATCACCGATTGCTCTTTGACGATCGAACGCTTTGCAGCCGTCTTTTCTCGCTCGTAACGCTGTAACGCTTCATTGAGCGTTGTTCGCTCAGCCTCGGAACTGTCGCGCCATACGCCACGCTCGATTTCGCTTTCCATTCGCCGCGCCCAGGCCTCGGCGTCAGACTTGGTACCGAACGTTTCCGACAACGCTATTCCATGCCGACGAATGCGCGCCTGCCATCGTCCGTTTCGGGCTACAATGCTCGCCATGGTTTGTCCCTGATTTGTCACAAACGCAAGCAAATATACCAGAAATCACGCAACGACGCGGGTTTACGGCCATGCATTTTCACGCTTACAAGGCGAATGTCGGCGGTTCGATCCCGTCAGCACCCACCAAATCCACAAACCCGCATGGCTTCTCGCTGTGCGGGTTTTTTCTGCTTGCGTGCTGGCCGGCGTAAAAGCCTAGCGCGTGGCTGGATGATGGCGGTTTAGGGTGTTCGCGCGCGCGTGTCTTTGCCATGCGAGTCGATAAGCGCCACGCTGCTCCTCCTTGTAGGGGAGAGAGGGCCTCGTGGTCATGCTAAAAGGGAGCTCTCATGAGCCGTTCCAGCGTTGCCGCGACCCGATTCTTCCTTATTTAGGATCGGGCGGGCTTATTTTCTTTGCTTTGCTTTTGTCATAAAATGGACGGCTGTCAGATGGATCGGGCAGCAAGTGCCGATGCGTCTGGCGCGAATCCTGGTTTTTCGGCATGATAAACGGCCATGGGAAAAGTCTTGCTCGTTCATCCGTCTAAGGTCGTTCGCGCCACTTTGGCTCGGCATCTGGCGGGCGAGTTCGATGTCGTCGAAGCGCTGGATGGCGATTCAGCCTGGCAGACGCTGGTGCTCGACCATGACGTGGCGGCCGTGATCGCTGGCCCGGATGTGCCACGCCTCAAGGGAGTCGATCTCCTCGAGCGCTTGCGGCGCAGCAAGCTCAAGCGTTTGAAGCTGCTCCCCTTTTATTTCGTCGGTTCCGAGACGCGGTTGGCCGAAGTGCTGCCGGAAGCGGAGAAGCTGGGGCCCAACGGCTCTATCGTAAACGGTATGGACAAGACCGCGATTTTGGCGTTGCTCGCGCCTGTGCGCGGCACCGCGGCTGCGGCGCGTGGCGAGCAGGAGGACGCGCGCTCGGAGCAGGGCGCGGGGCTGCCCCTACGTTCCGGCCGAGGCGGGGCCGGATTTCGGGACGCTGGGCTGTTGTCGCCTGCCTTGCTCGCAGCTGGGGTCGAGCGGATTTTCGCGCATCCTGGCGCCCAGGGCTCGGTGCTGGTGTTTGAAGTGGATGCTTATGCCGCGCTCGAAGCAGCTGTCGGCAAAGGAGTAGCGGCGCGTATCACCGAGCGTTTTGCCTTGCTGGTTCGGGCTAAGCTGTCCGCAGGCGACATCATCGGACATTATCGGCCCGGCTGCTTCGTGATCGTGACGCGTTGTCATCGTCTCGATCAATGCGCGGCTTTTGCCGATCGGGTGGCGCGTAGTGCCGCTGCGGCGCGCATCGCCGTGCATGGCCAGCCAGTGCGGTTATCCTTGAGCGCCGCCGCGGCGGGCCGTCCGGAAGATGGCGGGTTGGCTGGCACGGCGCTGCTGCAGCTGGCTTTGGCGCGTCTAGCGGAGGCCAGAGCAGCCGGTGCGGGTCAGGTGCGTGTGCATGGCGCGGGGCGGCCGGCAGCGCAGATGAGCGTGGACTCGCCCCGCCTTTGAAGAGGCGCAGCCCGCCTACGGACGCGGGGGTGTCGAGGGGCTGCGTAGTGAGTAGGAAAAAGCCCGCCGGGTAAGGGCGGGCCTGGGAATATGGGATCTTATGCTTTTAGCGGGATCTTACCGATCTTGACTTGCCACTCCTTGGGGCCGCTTTCGTGCACGTTGTTGCCCTGGGCATCGACCGCCACGGTGACGGGCATGTCTTGCACTTCGAACTCGTAAATGGCTTCCATGCCCAAATCTGCAAAGCCGACCACCTTGGCCGACTTGATGGCTTTGGCGACGAGGTAGGCAGCGCCGCCGACGGCCATCAGGTAGGCGCTCTTATTGTCCTTGATCGCTTCGATGGCGATCGGGCCGCGTTCGGATTTGCCGATCATGGCGATGAGCCCGGTCTTTTCCAGCATCATGCGGGTGAATTTGTCCATCCGGGTGGCCGTGGTCGGGCCGGCCGGGCCGACGACTTCGTCTCGCACCGGATCGACCGGGCCGACGTAGTAGATGACGCGGTTGGTGAAGTCGACCGGCAGCTTCTCGCCCTTGGCCAGCATGTCGGCGATGCGCTTGTGCGCGGCATCGCGGCCGGTCAGCATCTTGCCGTTCAGGAGCAGCTTCTGGCCGACCTTCCAAGAGGCGACTTCTTCCTTGGTCAGGGTGTCGAGATTGACGCGGGTGGCTGACTTGATGTCTGGCGTCCAGGTCACGGCTGGCCAGTCTTCCAACTTCGGTGGCTCGAGCTTGGCCGGACCGGAGCCATCGAGGAAGAAATGGCAGTGGCGGGTCGCGGCGCAGTTCGGCACCAGGGCGACCGGCAGGTTGGCGGCGTGGCAGGGGTAATCGAGCACCTTGACGTCGAGCACGGTGGTAAGGCCCCCCAGCCCCTGGGCGCCGACGCCCAGCGCATTGATCTTTTCGTACAGCTCGAGGCGTAGTTCCTCGGCCCGGTTTTTCGGGCCGCGCGCTTTGAGTTCGTGAATGTCGACCGGCGCCATGATCGATTCCTTGGCGAGCAGCATGGCCTTTTCCGGCGTGCCGCCGATGCCGATGCCGATGATGCCCGGCGGGCACCAGCCAGCCCCCATTTCGGGAATCTTCTTGAGCACCCAGTCGACCAGGTCGTCGGACGGGTTGAGCATGGCGAACTTGGACTTGGCTTCCGAGCCACCGCCCTTGGCAGCGCAAATGACCTCGACCTTATCGCCCGGGACGATTTCAAAGTGCACCACGGCGGGGGTATTGTCCTTGGTGTTCTTACGGGCGCCGGCCGGGTCGGCGAGCACCGAGGCGCGCAGGGGATTGTCGGGGTTGCTGTAAGCGCGGCGCACGCCCTCGTCGACCATCGCTTGCAGACTCATGGTGGCGTCATCCCAGCGCACGTTCATGCCGACCTTCAAAAAGACCATGCCAATCCCGGTGTCCTGGCAGATGGGGCGATGGCCTTCGGCAGCCATGCGCGAATTGGTCAGGATCTGGGCGATGGCGTCCTTGGCGGCCGGGCTTTCCTCGCGCTCGTAGGCTTCACCCAAGGCCTTGATGTAATCCAGCGGGTGGTAATAGCTGATGTACTGGAAGGCGTCGGCAATGGATTGAATCAGGTCTTCCTGGCGGATGCTCGTCATGTGCTTATCTCCGTGTGGTCGTTGCGGTGTGCTGGTCTAGCGCCGGCGGGGATGCGGGCCGTGCGGCCATGCGCGGGCGGGCCGGATCATGTGGGCGCCGGGCGGCGCGAAAGCGGGTTGGGCGCGGCCGCGATTCTAACATGAGCCCCGGCGGCCTTCGCCGGCACGCCGCGCCGATGCTGCATTGCAGCGTGAAAGTGTAAGCGCTTTGTAAGATTATCTGGGTCTAATGCTGCGAAAACATCCGTTTATGCAGTTCATCCCAAGTATCACTCGATACTCATACCGCAGAGGAGAATGTCTATGTCGAATGAATCCGTGCAGCTCTATTATCCGTCCCCCGAATTCGTCAAGAATGCGGCGGTTTCCGGGATGGATGCGTACAAGGCGCTGTGCGCGGAGGCGGAGCAGGATTATGAAGGTTATTGGGCTCGGCACGCACGCGAGTTGGTGAGCTGGCAAACTCCCTTTACCAAGGTGCTGGATGAATCGGATGCGCCGTTCTACAAGTGGTTCTCCGATGGCAAGCTGAACGCTTCTTACAACTGCCTCGACCGCAACGTCGAAGCCGGCAATGGCGACAAAACCGCCATCATCTTCGAAGCCGACGATGGGCAAGTCACCAAGGTGACGTACAAGGAGCTCTTGGCCAAAGTCTGCAAGATGGCCAACCTGCTCAAGTCCAAGGGCGTTAAGAAGGGGGACCGCGTCGTCATCTATCTGCCGATGACGATCGAAGGCATCGTCGCCATGCAGGCTTGCGCCCGGATCGGCGCCACCCATTCCGTCGTGTTCGGCGGCTTCTCGGCGCAATCCCTGCGCGACCGCATCAACGATGCCGGCGCGGTCATGCTGATCACCTCCGACGGCCAATTCCGCGGCGGCAAGAGCATTCCTTTGAAGCCGATTGCCGACGAAGCCTTCGCCATGGGCGGCTGTGAATCGGTGAAGCACGTCATCGTCTTCAAGCGTACCGGCGCCGAGGTGAACATGGTGCCTGGCCGTGACGAATGGCTGCACGATGGCTTGGCGAATCAGCCCGAGACCTGCGAGCCCGAGTGGGTCGAGGCCGAACATCCGCTGTTCCTGCTCTACACCTCCGGTTCCACCGGCAAGCCCAAGGGCGTGCAGCACTCCACCGGCGGCTATCTGCTGCACGCCATCTTGACCATGAAGTACACCTTCGACATCAAGCCTAGCGATGTCTTCTGGTGTACCGCCGACATCGGTTGGGTGACGGGCCATACCTACATCACCTATGGCCCTCTGGCCTGTGGCGCTACCGAAGTGGTGTTTGAAGGCGTGCCCACCTATCCCGATGCCGGCCGTTTCTGGAAGATGATCCAGGATCACAAGGTGTCCATCTTCTACACCGCGCCGACTGCGATTCGTTCCTTGATCAAGGCTTCCGATGCGAATCCCGCCGTGCATCCGAAAAACTACGATCTGTCCACCCTGCGCCTGCTCGGCTCCGTGGGCGAGCCCATCAACCCGGCGGCTTGGGAGTGGTATTACCAAAATGTGGGCGGTGGCCGCTGTCCCATCGTCGACACTTTCTGGCAGACCGAGACCGGTGGCCACATGATCACCCCGATGCCAGGCGCCACCCCTCTGGTCCCCGGCTCCTGCACCCTGCCATTCCCTGGCATCCAGGCTGCGGTGGTGGATGAGACCGGCGCCGAGGTGCCCTGGGGGCAGGGGGGCATTCTGGTCGTCAAGAAGCCGTGGCCGTCGATGATCCGCACCATCTGGGGCGACCCCGAGCGCTTCAAGAAGTCCTATTACCCTGAGGATCTGGGTGGCCGCCTGTATCTGGCGGGCGACGGCGCCATCCGCGATGCCAAGACGGGCTACTTCACCATTACCGGCCGTATCGACGACGTGTTGAATGTCTCCGGGCATCGCATGGGCACCATGGAGATCGACTCTGCTCTGGTGGCGCACGAGCTCGTGGCCGAGGCCGCGGTGGTGGGGCGTCCCGACGAGCTGACGGGCGAGGCCATCGTTGCCTTCGTGGTGCTCAAGCGCGCCCGGCCGACTGGCGAGGAAGCCAAGAAGATCATCAAGGAATTGCAAGACTGGGTGGGTAAGGAGATCGGTCCCATCGCCAAGCCGAAGGACATCCGTTTTGGCGACAACCTGCCCAAGACCCGTTCCGGCAAGATCATGCGTCGCTTGTTGCGTTCTCTGGCTAAGGGCGAGGAAGTCACTCAAGACACTTCCACCCTCGAGAATCCGGCCATTCTGGAGCAGCTCAAGGGTTGATCCCGATCCGCCGGGGGCGCCGCGCTCCCGGCGCAGCGCCGCAGCAGCATTCCAGGCGGACATTCTGCCCATGCCCGCCTGAAACACACCTATAAGGAGGCAGGAGAGAGACATGGGCACCTATCGGCAGTGCGGGTGTCCCAATGGCGCCTACCCTTGGGGGGGCGCCCGAAGCGGCCGGCGCATTTTCGCGCCGGCCGTTTTCGTCTGTGTTGCGTGGGGAAGAAGCGAATGGGGCGATTTCATATCGATCGGCAGCGCCTAGTGGCGCTTGCGCTCTTAGGAGGGGTGCTCCTCAATCCGCCGGCCTTGCTCGTGGTAGCCGGGGTTGGGGGCGGCGGCCCCAGTCTTTACCTTTTTGGCGTCTGGGCTGTTCTCATCGCGTTGGCGGCCTGGGTGTGTGAGCGACCGCGGAGCTGAGCCGGCGCGATGAATCCCTGGGCCGTCTTCTTCTTGGCGGTGGGCTATCTGGCCGTGCTGTTTGCCATCGCCCGCTTCGGCGACCGGCGCGCCGATCAGGGGCGTTCGATCATTTCGGCCAATGTCTACGCCTTGTCTTTGGCCGTCTATTGCACTTCCTGGACGTTTTTCGGCAGCGTCGGCCGGGCAGCCTCGGGGGGGATGGGGTTTCTCACCATCTATCTCGGCCCCACCCTGATGCTGCTGCTGGTGCCGGTGATCTTGAAGATGATCCGCATCAGTAAGCTAGAGCGGCTGACCTCGATCGCCGACTTCATCGCCGCGCGTTACGGCAAGCGCCAGGCGCTCGCCGGCCTGGTGACGGTGATTGCGGTGATCGGCATCGTGCCTTACATCGCCTTGCAGCTCAAGGCCATCGCGTCGAGCCTTGGCGTGCTGTTTCCCGCCGGCGAGGGGGTTTCGCTGCTCGGCTTGGATACGACGGCCGTCATCGCCATCGCCCTGGCTGCTTTCACCATCTTGTTCGGCACGCGGCACTTGGATGCTACCGAGCGGCATGAGGGCATGGTAGCCGCGATTGCCTTCGAGTCCATCGTCAAGCTCTTGGCGTTTCTCGCCGTCGGGGTATTTGTCACTTACGTGCTCTTCGATGGCTTTGGCGATATTTTCGCGCGTGCCGCGGCGCAGCCGGAGCTGGCGCGGCTGCTCGATCTAGGCCAGGGCTTGGGCAATTGGATGCCGCTCGTGCTGCTCTCCGGGCTCGCGGTCGTGCTCTTGCCGCGCCAGTTCCAGATCATGGTGGTCGAAAACGTCGATGCGGGGCATTTGCGCCGTGCCGTGTGGCTGTTTCCGTTGTATCTGCTCCTCATCAACCTGTTCGTCATGCCCATTGCGCTGGCTGGATTGCTGCTGGGCGTGTCGGGCAGTGGCGATACTTTCGTCCTTGGCTTACCGCTTTCCCAAGGGCAGCACGCGCTTGCGCTGCTCGCCTTCATCGGGGGCTTGTCGGCGGCCACGGGCATGGTGATCGTCGAGACGATCGCCCTGTCTACGATGGTCTGCAACGATTTGGTGATGCCTGCCTTGTTGCGCGTGCGGGCGCTGGGCTTGGAGCAGCGCCCGGATCTTTCCCGGCTGCTGCTCAACATCCGTCGCATGGCCATCGCCTTCATCCTGCTCTTGGGCTACGTCTATTTCCGCGCCGCGGGTGAGGCCTATGCCCTGGTGGGGATCGGTCTGATCTCGTTTTCCGCTGTGGCCCAGTTCGCGCCGGCCCTGTTCGGCGGCATGTACTGGAAGCAGGGCAACCGGGCCGGGGCGCTCGCGGGGCTCGTCGCCGGCTTCCTGGTCTGGGGCTACACCCTGCTGTTGCCTTCCTTTGCCAAGTCTGGTTGGATTTCCGGTGATTTCGTCAGCCAGGGCCTGTGGGGTATGACGTGGCTCCGCGCCCACGCTCTGTTCGGCCTTGAAGGGCTCGACGAAATCTCGCATTGCTTGTTCTGGAGCCTGTTCTTCAACCTGGGCTTGTACGTGCTCGTTTCCCTGACCGTCCGCCCCGATGCGGTCGAGGTGGGCCAGGCCAATCTGTTTGTCGATGTGTTCCAGCGCCGTGCCACCCAGGCCAACCAATTACTCTGGCGCGGCCGCGCTTCCTATCAGGCGCTTGCCGGACTGCTCGAACGCTTTCTCGGCGCGGCGCGGGCCCGGCAGCAGTTGCAATCCTATGCGCGTAAGCGCGGGCTCACCCAGCTCGAAAACCGCGAGGTGGATGCGGACCTGGTGCGCTTTGCCGAAACCCAGCTTGCTGGCGCCATCGGCTCTGCCAGCGCCCGGGTGGTGTTGGCGTCGGTCGTCGAGGAGGAAGCGCTCGATCTGGATGAGGTGCTCAACATCCTCGATGAAGCATCGCAGATCCGCGCCTATAGCCGCGAGCTGGAAAAGAAGTCGCGGCAGCTCGAAGCCGCTACCCGGGAATTACGCGCTGCCAACGCGCAATTGCGCGAGCTCGATCGGATGAAGGATGATTTCGTATCCACGGTGACGCATGAGCTGCGCACGCCACTGACCTCGATTCGAGCATTTTCGGAATTGCTGGCCGACGACCCGGATATGGCGGTCGTGGATCGACAGCGTTTTCTCGGTATCATCGTTGCCGAGACCGAACGCCTCACCCGGCTCATCAACCAAATCCTCGATCTGGCCAAGCTTGAATCGGGGCGCGCCGATTGGACGGCGAGCCAGGTCGAGCTCGTGGCCCTGATCCATCATGCGGCGACGGCCATGGAGCAGTTGTTCCGAGACAAATCCGTGCAGCTTCGCCTCGATTGCCCGGAGCCGCCGGTCTGGGTGATGGCGGATCAGGATCGGCTCACGCAGGTGATGATCAATCTGTTCTCCAATGCCGTGAAATTCGTGCCGGCTGGCAGCGGCCAGGTGACGGTCAGCCTGGTTCGCGGCGCCGACCGGGTGCGGGTTTCGGTGCGCGACAACGGTCCGGGCATTGGGCCGGAGGAGCAAGCATTCATCTTCGAGCGCTTCCGTCAGGGCGGCAACACCCTGACCGACAAGCCCAAGGGCACTGGCCTTGGGCTCCCCATCAGCCGGCAGATCGTCGAATATTTCGGGGGGCGCCTGTGGGTAGAAAGCGAGCAAGGTCAGGGGGCGAATTTCATCTTCGAGCTGCCCCTGAAAACGCAAGGAACGACATCAGAACAACGGGAGGAGAGACCCCATGACTCACAAGATCCTGATCGTGGACGATGAACCGAACATCGTCTTGTCGCTGGAATTCCTCATGAAGCGTGAGGGCTTTCAGGTGGCGGTGGCCGCCGATGGCGAGGCCGCCTTGGAGCAGGTGCGCGCTTTCGACCCCGATCTGGTGCTGTTGGACGTGATGATGCCGAAGAAGTCGGGCTACGAGGTGTGCGAGATCCTGCGCGCCGATCCGGCCCGGAGCGCCATGAAGATCGTCATGCTCACGGCCAAGGGCCGTGATATGGAGGTGGCCAAAGGACTGGGGTTGGGCGCCGATGCTTACGTTACCAAACCGTTTTCTAATAAAGCGTTGCTGGCAGAGATCAAGCAATTGCTAGGAGAGGGGTAAACCATGCCGGCGCGCTACCGTTTCATCCTGGCGATCCTGGTGCTAGGCGGCCTCGTGACAGGGCCTTTTCTCGTCACCTCTACCTTGGTATGGATGGAAATGAACCCAGGGCAGCGTGCCCAGCTCAAGGAGCTGATCGTGCCGCATCTGCCGATGGGCGCCTTGCTTACCGCGCTGGGCTTTGCTCTGGGGCTCGCAGTGGTGCGCACGCTGTTTCGCCAGTATGTCCAGGGCCTCTTGCGCATGGCTGAGCATTTGCGCCTGATGCTTGGCGCCAACCGCGATTTCCGCGTCAGTGTCGAGGATGGGCCGCCCGAGGTGCAGCAGGTGGCGCGCGCCATCAACGATCTGGCCGCGCAGCGCGATGCGCTGATGGCCGATGTCGAGGCGCAAATCGCCCGCGCCAAGGCTTCGGTGGAAGAGGAAAAGAACCGCCTTGCCGCGCTCATGTCGGAGCTGGCCCAAGCCGTGGTGGTCTGCAATCTCGATGGACGCATCCTGCTCTACAACAACCGCGCTCGGCTTGAGTTCCATGCCTTGGCGCAAGGCCCGACCTCGGTGGCATCCGGCGCCCTGATTGGTCTTGGGCGCTCGATTTTCTCGATCATCGACAAGAGCCGGCTCGCCCATGCCGAGGAGACCATTCGCCGCCGTCTCGAGCGCGGCCTGTCGGCCAATGTCGCGCACTTCATCACCACGACCGCGAGCGGCCAGTTCTTGCGCGTACAGATGGTGCCGGTGCTAGCGCCGGGAGAACCCGAAGGTGGGGCGCGGCCGATGACAGGCTACGTGCTTACCGTGGAAAACATCACCCGCAGTCTGGAGCAGGAAAACGCCCGCAACCGTGCCCTGCTCGAACTCACCCAGGGCAATCGCGCGGCACTCGGCAATATGCGCGCCGCGATCGAGACTTTGCAGGACTATCCCGACATGCAGGCTTCCGAGCGCGAGCGCTTCATCCAGGTCGTGGCCGAGGAGGTCGGGCGCATGAGCCGCCAGCTCGAAGCCACGGCGCAGCGCTTCGCCGATGCTACGAAGACGCGCTGGCCGCTCGAGGACGTGTCGGCCGACGATTTGATCAAGGCGGCGCAGCGCCGCATCGAGGCACTCTTTGCCTTGCCGAGCAAGATCGAAGCGCTCGAGGATAACCTCTGGGTGCGGGCCGATAGCTTTGCGCTCATTTTTGCCATGACCTTCCTCGCCGGGCGCCTCGTCGACCACTACGAGATCCGTGAGCTGCGCTTTAGGGGGCTGTCTGAAGGCCAGCTTGCCTATCTCGACCTGATTTGGTCCGGCCATGCCATGTCCTCGGAAACCTTCTATGGCTGGGAGCAGGAAAACATGCAAGTCGGGCAGGAGCACTCGCCGGTATCGCTGCGCGAGGTGCTCGACCGGCATGGCGGCGAGATTTGGTATCAGCGCGAGAAGGCCGCGCATCGGGCTTATTTCCGTTTCGTCCTGCCGCTCGCCCAGGCCGTGCCCGAGGCCGCGCAATTGCCGGCCAGCGCTCAGGAGGGGCGGCCCGAATATTACGATTTCGACCTGTTCAATTTCCAGGCCGCCGGCGTAGACTTGGACCGCAACCTGATGGACATGGCCTATACGGTGTTCGATACCGAGACCACCGGCCTGGAGCCGGCCAAGGGTGACGAAATCATCCAGATCGGAGCGGCGCGCATCGTGAATGGCCGCTTGCTGCGCCAGGAATTTTTCGACCAGTTGGTCGATCCGCAGCGACCGCTGCGTCCCGAGAGCATCCCCATCCACGGCATCACCGAGGAAATGTTGCGCGGTAAGCCCAGCATCGATGTCGTGCTACCCGCTTTCCACGCCTTTTGTAACGAGACCGTGCTCGTGGCGCATAACGCTGCGTTCGACATGCGCTTTTTGCAGCTCAAGGAAGCGCGCACCGGCGTCAAGTTCTCGCAGCCGGTGCTCGACACGCTGCTGTTGTCGGCGGTCATTCATCCGCACCAGGAATCGCACCGCCTCGATGTCATTGCCGAGCGGCTCGGCGTGCGCATCGTTGGGCGGCATAATGCCCTTGGAGATGCGTATGCTACCGGCGAGGTGTTCTTGAAGATGATCCCGCTCTTGGCCGAAAAGGGCATCCATACCTTGCGCCAGGCGCTCGAAGCCTCGCAAAAGACTTACTTTGCCCGCGTCAAGTATTGAAATCGGCAAAGCCCATGCCCCGTGTTGCTCGCACCCCGCATAAAATGCGAGCTGCAGTGCTTTATTCACCAGGAGACTCATCTTGATCGGGGAACAGCAGGGCTCCCTCGCCGCGCCTGAAGTTCAGGGGCGGCAAAGGCTGGCGGGCCTCACCCAGGGGTTCTTGAAACGCCATCTGCCATTTCAGCGCATGGAGGCGCGCGCGCTCGACTATCTGGCCGAACGGGCTGCCCTGGCTTTTTTCGCCAAAGGCGCCGAAATCACCGGCCCGGGCGAAGGCGTGGCGCGCCAGCTCTACATCATCGAGCAGGGCAAGGTGCAGTCGCTCGAAGCTGCCGAAGTTGGCAATACCGGCCATGCGGTGCTGGCCCTGGGCGTGGGGGAGTGCTTTCCGATCGGCGCGGTGACGGCGGCGCGGCCGTCGACCAACCGCTATGTCGCGGCTACGGATGTGTCCTGCTACGTGCTCGACGCCGAGGATGTTTTTTGCCTCATGGAAATGAGCCCGGAGTTCAACGCTTTCTGTACCCGCTACATCGCCACGTTGCTGAATCAATCGCGTCGCCAATTGCAGCAGCTGTTCGCGCAGCAAGCGGGCGACCAGCAGACGCTCAATTCGCCTCTGGCGCAAGTCGGCTCGCGTGCGCCGGTGCGCGTTTTGCGCGAGACGCCGCTGCGCCAGGCGCTGGAGATCATGTCGAGCGCCCATGTCGGTTCCGTGGCCGTGGTCGATGCCGATGAGCGGCCGGTGGGCATTTTTACCCGGGCCGACCTGCTCGACCGAGTCGTGCTCGCTGGGGTCGGCCTCGATGTGCCCATCGCGGCGGTCATGACCAGCGATCCTTGTTGCCTTAGCGAGCAGGCCGCGGCCTATGATGCGATGCTCGCCATGGCCCACCGCGGCATCCGGCATGTGCTGCTGGTCGATGCGGAAGGGCGCTTGACCGGCGTGGTCTCCGAGCGCGACCTGTTCGCGTTGCAGCGCATTGGCTTGACCCAGATTCGCCAGAGCATCGAGCGCGCTCCCGATGTGGCCATGCTGCAACAGGTGGCCCAGGACATCCGTCAGCTCGCGTTCAACATGCTCGCCCAGGGAGTGGGGGCGGAGCAGCTCACCCAATTCATTTCCACGCTCAATGATGCGCTCACGCGCCGCATCCTCGAACTCAACCTGGAGCAGCATGACTTGTACGGCATCGATTGGTGCTGGCTGGCTTTTGGCTCCGAGGGGCGTGATGAGCAAACCTTCAGCACCGACCAAGATAACGGCATCATTTTCGTGTGTGACGACTTCAGCGACCGGGAGGTGTTGAAGCTACGTCTCTTGGAGTTTGCCCGGGCCGTGAATGCCGATCTCGACCGCTGTGGCTTCCCGCTGTGCAAGGGCAACATCATGGCCAGCAACCCACAGTGGTGTCTGACCTTGGAAGAATGGCAGGAGCTGTTTAGCGAATGGATGCAGCGCCCGCAGCCGGAAGCCTTGCTCAACGCGTCGATCTTCTTCGATTTCCGCCCGCTTTACGGACGCACGCACCTTGCCGACCGTTTGCGCCGTATGTTGCTGGCCCATGCCGCCGAGAACCCGATCTTTCTGCGCGCCATGGCCGTCAATGCCCTCTCGGTGTCGCCGCCGCTCGGCATGATCCGTGATTTCGTCACCGATCTCGAGCCGGAACATCCGGGCGCCATCGACCTGAAAAAATACGGTACCCGCCTGTTCGTCGATGGCGCCCGCATTTATGCCCTGGCGGCTGGGGTCTATCAGACCAATACCGTGCTGCGCCTACGCCAGGCGGCGGCGCGGCTGTCCTTCAACGAGGAAGAGGTGAGCGGCATCATCGAAGCCTTCAATTACATCCAGCTCTTACGCTTGCGTCAGCAGCAGCTCGACGGGGTGGCGAGCGGCCAGGGACACAACCTCATTTATCCAGAGCGTCTCAACGAGCTGGATCGGCGCATTCTCAAGGAAGCGTTCCGCCAGGCCCGAAAATTGCAGCAGAAGCTGCGCCTCGATTTTCAAGCGGGGTGAGCCATGCCCATGCGTTTTTTTGGCAAGGCCGCGCCGGTGTTGTCCGACGCCCAGCGGCGGCGGCTCGCGGCTTGGCAGGAGCAGGCGCCGGCGGTGCTGGAGCTATCGCACTACCAGAGCCGTTACGTGGCGCTACAGCTTGGCTTGGAGGGACTCGACCCGGAGCGGCACGCGATTTCCGCCCTGGCGGCCGTGGGGCTGTTCCAAGGTGCTATCCGCCCAACGGATGCGTTCTGGATGACGCCGGACGGCGATGCTGCCGAGGCTTGGCTAGCCTGGCTCGAATTCGTGGGACAGGCGCCGCTGGTCGGGTTTCACCTAGCGAGCGTGCGCCCTTTTCTCGAACGGGCCCTGGCGGCTCGCCTAGGCATCGAGTTTCGCCCCGTCTGGCTTGATCTCGCCGTATTGTTGCCGGAGCTCTACCGCGAGGCGGGCCCCACCGAAGCGACATTTGCCGCTTGGTTGGAGTTTTTCGGCCTGCCGCCTGCCTCGGCGCGTGAGCCGATGCAAGCGGCTTTGCTGCTGGCGCGGCTGTGCCAGAGGGTGGTGCAGGCTGCTCGCGCACGCGGCATCGATACTCCCGCCGCGCTGCTCGAGCAGCTGCGGGCGCGGCGTTGGTTGCACGGGGAGGCTTGAGTGAGCACCTTCGCGCAGCAACTGCGCCGCTATTACGGCTGGTATACCTGCGGCTTCTTGGCGCTGGTGGCCGCCCTGGCCTGGCTCGAGCAGCAGGGGATGCCAGCACGCTGGATCGGCTACGTCTTCTTGTTCTTCACCATCTTTCTTTATGCCGCCATTGGCGTCTTGAGCCGCACCGCCGACGTATCCGAGTATTACGTCGCGGGCCGCCGGGTGCCGGCCATTTTCAACGGCATGGCCACCGGCGCCGATTGGATGAGCGCCGCCTCGTTCATCGGCTTGGCCGGAACCCTCTACCTCGCAGGCTATCAGGGCTTGGCTTACGTGCTCGGCTGGACCGGCGGCTTCGTGCTCGTGGCCCTCTTGCTCGCGCCCTATCTGCGCCGCTTTGGGCAATATACGATTCCCGATTTTCTCG
Source organism: Azovibrio sp. (assembly GCA_026414665.1). Lineage (GTDB taxonomy): Bacteria > Pseudomonadota > Gammaproteobacteria > Burkholderiales > Rhodocyclaceae > Azovibrio. The sequence goes on along the minus strand of JAOAIO010000044.1, from coordinate 4,299 downwards.
GCGCCCGCTATGGCGGCAATGGCGCTCGCTTGGTCGGCGTGGCGGCTGCCATTCTCTGCTCCTTCGTCTATGTGGTGGCGCAAATCTACGGCGTGGGTCTCATCACCAGCCGTTTCGTCGGGCTACAGTTCGAGGTGGGGGTATTCGTCGGCCTAGCGGGTATCTTGGTCTGTTCCTTCTTGGGGGGGATGCGTGCCGTAACCTGGACCCAGGTGGCCCAATACGTGATTCTCATCGTCGCGTATGTCGTGCCCGTGGCCATTCTCTCCTACCAAAATACCGGTGTGCCGGTACCCCAAGTCATGTACGGTCAAGTCTTGGCCCAGGTAGGAGAGGTAGAACAGGAGCTGTTCGCTCGGCCCGACGAAGTGGCGGCGCGGCAGCAATATGCCGCTCGGGCCGCTGCCTTGCAGGAAAAGATCGAGCGCCTACCCACATCCTTGCAAGAGGAGCGCGATGCCATCACCCGCCGCATCAACGCGCTCAAGGCGAGTGATGCCTACGCCCGCGACATCATCACGCTCGAGCGCCAGCGCCGCGAGCTGCCTAGCACGCCGGAGCTGGCGCGCGAGCGTTGGCAAGCCGAAATGCGTCTCGCGCAAGAGCGGGCCAAGGCACCGAAGCCACATGCCCAGGCTTATCCTGGCGATAGCGAGGCGGAACGAGACAAGGCGCGTATCAACTTCCTCGCCCTGGTGTTCTGCCTTACGGTTGGCACCGCCGCCTTGCCACACGTATTGATCCGCTACTACACCACGCCCACCGTCGGCCAGGCGCGGGAATCCGTATTCTGGTCTTTGCTGTTCATCATGCTCTTGTACCTCACGGCTCCGGCCTATGCGGTATTTGCCAAGTTCGAGATCTACACCCATCTCATCGACTTGGAACTCGACAAACTGCCTGCCTGGTTCTCGGCCTGGAGCCGGGTGGGGCTCGTCAGCATCGAGGACATCAATGGCGATGGCCGCCTGCAGCTCGCCGAATTGAGCCTCAACCCGGACGTGATCGTGCTTGCCATGCCCGAGATCGCCGGTATGCCTTATGTCATTTCGGGTTTGGTGGCGGCCGGCGGTCTGGCGGCGGCCCTGTCGACCGCGGATGGCCTTTTACTCACCATCACGAGCGCCCTGTCGCACGATGTGTATTACCGCATCATCCGTCCCGAGGCCTCGACCCAATGGCGCCTCGTCATCTCCAAATCTCTGCTCCTGGTGGTGGCGGTGCTGGCAGCCACCGTGGCGGCGCAAAAGCCGGGCACCATCCTCTACATGGTGGCCTGGGCCTTTTCGCTTGCCGCCTCGGCCTTCTTCCCGGCGTTGGTGCTGGGCATCTTTTGGAAACGTGCCAACAAGCCAGGCGCCATCGCTGGCATGTTGGCTGGGGTGTCGGTTTGTCTTTATTACATTGTCCGGCTCGAAGTGGATCACATCGCCTGGCTGGGTCTGCATGGCCTGCGCATGGAGCCCTGGTTTGGCATCCAGTCCATCGCCGCCGGCATTTGGGGCGTGGGGGCGGGCATGTTGGTCATCCTCTGCGTCAGCCTCCTGACCCCGCCGCCGTCGCGCGAGATTCAGGATTTCGTCGAAAGTGTGCGCTATCCGGCTCTATGACGACTTTGGATTTAGAACAGCGTAAGCAGCGCTACTGGCTCCGCAACCGGCAGCTCACCCTGGTCCTATTGCTCATCTGGTTTCTGGCGACCTATGTCGCTAGTTACTTTGCCGATAGCCTTAATGCTTACGTGTTCTTTGGTTTTCCGCTGGGCTTCTACATGGCGGCCCAAGGCAGCCTCATCCTCTATGTGCTGGTGGTTGGCTGTTATGCGCTTATCATGCGTCGAATCGAGAAAAAGTATGGCATCGAAGACGAGGGGGGCTGAAAGACTGACTGAGGTTCCCCCGGAATTTCGTCTTCCAAGGGTGACGTAAGATGACGTTACTTTGGAAGGCAGAAGAATGAAGATACCGAAGCAGGCATACACGCTGGAATTCAAGGAGCTGGCGGTCAAACGGGTCAAGGACGGGCAGTCCCTGGCGGGGGTGGCGAAGGAGTTGGGTCTGGTTGAGCAGACCTTGCGCAACTGGGTCAAAGCTGCGGCGGCAGGCAGGCTTGCCGGAGCCGGCGGCAAGGCTGTGACGCCGGAAGAGATGGAGCCCTCCCGGTTGCGGGCCGAGAACCTGCGGCTCAAGCGGGAACTGCGGGCGCGGGGCTTTCCGGCCAGCAAGGCACGGGTCGAGCGGCTGATGCGCGAACGCGGCATCCGGGCGCGCCACAAGCGGCGCTACAAGGTGACGACGGATTCCAAACATGGTCTGCCGGTGGCGGAGAATCTGCTGGACCGGAATTTCCAGCCTTCCGCACCGAACCAGGTGTGGGCATCGGACATCACGTACTTGTGGACGGACGAAGGCTGGCGCTATCTCGCCATCGTGATGGATTTGTTCAATCGGGAAATCGTCGGCTGGTCGCTGAAACCGCGCATGACGGCGGACATCGTCACCGATGCGCTGACCATGGCCTGGTTCAAGAAGCGGCCGGCGGACTGCTGCACCACTCCGACCGGGGCGGCCAGTACGCCAGCCAGGACTTCCAGGACAGGCTGCGGAAATACGGCATGACCTGCTCGATGAGTAGGAAGGGCAACTGCTGGGACAACGCCCCGACCGAGAGCGGGTTCAACAGCTTCAAGAACGAGCGGGTGCATGGCATCGCCTACGCCAGCCATGCCGACATGAGGGCGGCCAGCTTCGAGTACATCGAGGTCTTCTACAACCGGAAACGGCTGCATTCGACCCTCGGCTACCGCTCGCCCGTGCAATTCCTGGAGCATTGGGTCAGCCAGCAGACTCAGGAAAAACTGGTAGCATGAAACCCGCCCTTTGGAAGACGAAAAACAGAGGGAAGCTCACTCCGGTCTCTTACATACGGATATTTCTACCTTGCCGAAAGCGGACATTACTAATTTGCGCCTACAGATATCGCGATAAACCGTGCATATCTTCCGTCTAAGTATTAAAATGCACGGATGAATCCGCGCTCAGCCAAATCCAGACTCACCCAACTCCTTGCCGAATTTCCTGCCGTGGTGCTGCTTGGCCCACGCCAGGCAGGTAAGACAACGCTCGCGCTGGCCGAAGCCGAACAGCGCGGCGATGCCCTGTATCTCGACCTTGAGCTACCTTCTGCCCAACGCCAGCTGGATGACCCGGAGGCTTTTCTGTTGGCACACCGCAACCGGCTGGTGATCCTTGATGAAGTGCAGCGCCTGCCGGAACTGTTTGCCGTCCTGCGCGGCGTGATCGACCGGCGCCGGCGGGCCGGAGAAAGTGCCGGTCAATTCCTGCTGCTGGGGTCGGCCTCGGGCGTGTTGCTGAAACAAGCCAGCGAAAGTCTCGCCGGCCGGATGGCGCAACTCGAACTCACGCCCTTTCAGGCGCGGGAAGTGATCGACAGCGATTCCAGCCCCCTCGATGCGCTCTGGGTGCGTGGCGGCTTTCCGCTGTCCTGGCTGGCTGCCGACGATGCTGCGAGCCTGCGCTGGCGTGAGGCTTTCATTGCGACGTATCTGGAGCGCGACATTCCGGCGCTGGGCCCCCGCATTCCGGCGACCACCTTGCGCCGCCTCTGGACCATGCTGGCCCACAGCCAAGGCGGGTTGCTGAACCAATCGCAACTGGCTGGCTCGCTTGCCGTCAGCGGCCAAACGGTGGCGCGTTACATCGACCTGCTTTGCGACCTGATGCTGGTGCGTCGCCTGCCGGCCTGGCACGGCAATGTCGGCAAACGGCTGGTGCGCGCGCCCAAGGTGTATGTGCGCGACAGCGGTCTTGTTCATGCCCTGCTCGGACTCGCCAACCTGGAAGCTGTGCTGGCACACCCGGTGGCGGGGGCCAGTTGGGAAGGTTTCGTTGTCGAACAACTGCTGGCCGCAACCCCCGATGCGGAAGCCAGTTTCTACCGCACCTCGCACGGTGCCGAGGCCGATCTGGTCTTGCGTTTTCGCTCTGGCGAAACCTGGGTCATCGAGATCAAGCGTTCCTCGGCGCCCACCGTGTCCCGTGGCTTCCATCTCGCCGCTGAAGATGTTGGTGCCACTCGCAAGCTGCTGGTCGCCCCAGTGGCAGTCAGCTATCCACTGCGCGAGGGGATCGAGGTCATGAATCCGCTGACGGCGGCGAAGCTCTTGGCGTCATGAGGTCCGGTCATCCCCCCCTTGGCAGTAGCCGCGCAGAAAGATGCGCGTGATCTGGTTCGACGCAGTAACGGCTTTATCGACAATCGGCGGGCGGGGGGATTGAC
>JAOAIO010000043.1 GCA_026414665.1 Azovibrio sp. | reverse complement strand
GCTGCAAGCAGGCGAAGTGCGCGAATACGAGATCAGCCCCGAGCAGTTCGACCTACCGGTGCATGATCCCAGGACGCTGCAAGTGGCGAATGTGGAGGAATCCCGGGCGATGTTGCTGTCCGCGCTGGAAAACAAGCCCGGCGCGCCACGCGACATCGTCGCCCTGAATGCCGCCGCCAGCCTCTACGTGACCGGCTTGGCGGAGTCGCTGGCCGCTGGCGTGGAGCAGGCGCTCGATCTCTTGGCGTCTGGCGCCGCGCGGGCCAAGCTCGATCAATTCCTTACCTACACCCGGCAGTTCGCATGAGCGACATTCTCAAACAGATCATCGCCACCAAACACGCGGAAGTGGCGGCCGCGCGAGCCCGCCTGCCCTTGGAAGAGGTGCGGGCAGCGGCTAAGGACCAGGCGCCGCCGCGCGATTTCGCCGGCGCTTTGCAAGCTCGGGTCGCCGCTGGCGAGCCTGCCGTGATTGCCGAGATCAAGAAAGCCAGCCCCTCGAAAGGGGTGATTCGGCCCGACTTTCGCCCCGCCGATATTGCGGCAACTTACGCCGCGCATGGCGCGACTTGCCTATCGGTGCTCACCGATAGGCAATATTTTCAAGGGAGCCCGGCGTATCTCAAGGCTGCTCGGGCTGCGTGCGATTTGCCGGTGCTCAGGAAGGACTTCATCGTCGATGCTTATCAGATCCATGAAGCCCGGAGCATGGGGGCGGATGCCATCTTGCTCATCGTTGCCGAGCTATCCCTGGGGCAGATGCAGGATTTCGCGGGGCTGGCGCAGGAACTTGGCATGGCCGTGCTGGTGGAAAGCCATGACGCAGACGAGCTCGACCTGGCTTTGCAGGTAAAAACTCCATTGATCGGCATCAACAATCGTAATCTGCGCACCTTCGAGGTGAGTCTCGATACCACCTTCGCGCAGTTGCACCGGATACCCGCCGACCGCTTGGTGATTACCGAAAGCGGTATCCTGGCGCCCGAAGACGTCAAGGCCATGCGGGCGCGCAACGTCCATGCCTTCTTGGTGGGCGAGGCCTTCATGCGGGCTTCAGACCCTGGCGTGGCGCTGCGGCAGCTATTCGGCTAAAGCCATGCATCATGGCCCCGCCTAGCCCCGGCGTGGCGCTGCTTATTTTTCCTGTTCGTACACCACGTCGGCGCGGCGGTTTTCGGCCCAGGAGGCTTCGTCCTTGCCCTTCAGCTTGGGGCGGGTATCGCCGAACGTGATGGTCTTGACCTGTTGGTCGCGGGCGCCGTGTTCGAGCAGGGCGTTCTTGACGGCGTGGGCGCGGCGCATCCCGAGCACGCGGTTGTAGTGGGGCGAACCGCGTTCGTCGGCATTGCCTTCGACCCGGACGCGGGCTTTCGGATGCTGGGCGAGGTAGCGCCCGTGCGCGGCCAGGGCAGGGTTGAATTCGGGCTTGATGTCGAATTTGTCGAAATCGAAATAGACGCTGCGTTGGGTGCGCAGGCCTTCTTCGTCCATCTGCAAGCCGGCGCGGGCTGCCGTTTGGCCATCGGTTGCGTTGCTGGCGATGGGTTGGAGTTCGGGCGGCACCGGCTGGCCGAGCAGGCCCGGATGTACCTTGAAGGCGGTCGGCGGTAGCACTTGACCGTTGTTGCTCGGGGCGGCGGCACAGGCGGCCAGGAAGAGGGCGGAGAGGGAGAGCGCCAGGGTAGACAGAGCAGGGCGGGTCATAATCGGGGCGAGATGAACATCAGGGGCGGATGATAGCGCGTCGGCGCCGGCCTAGCCACAGGCGGGTAAGCCAAGGGGCGATGCTATAATTCTCCACCCCCACGATGGCAACTCCATGGCGATTTTCACTCTTGGCATCAACCACCACTCGGCGCCGCTGGCGATTCGTGAACAGGTGGCCTTCCATGTGGAGACCCTGCCCCAGGCCCTGACCTCGCTGGTGCGGGCCAAGCCGGTGCGGGAGGCAGCCATTCTGTCTACCTGCAACCGCACCGAGCTTTATTGCGCTACGGATGCGCCCGAGGCCGCCGCCGATTGGTTGGCCGAATACCATCGGTTGCAGCGTGACGCGCTCGCACCCTTCCTCTACACCTTGCCGCCGCGCGATGCGGTGCGCCATGCCTTTCGCGTCGCTAGCGGTCTCGACTCGATGGTGGTGGGCGAGGCGCAGATCCTCGGGCAAATGAAGGACGCGGTGCGTCTGGCCGAGTCGGCTGGGACTTTGGGCATCCATCTCCACAAGCTCTTTCAGCGCGCTTTCGCCGTGGCCAAGGAGGTGCGCACGACCACGGCCATCGGCGCCAACACTGTTTCCATGGCGGCTGCGGCGGTGCAGCTGGCCGAGCGCATCTTTGAGTCCATCGCGGAGCAGAAGATTTTGTTCATCGGCGCAGGCGAAATGATCGAGCTCTGCGCCGCGCATTTTTGCGCCCGGCAGCCGAAGCAAGTCACCGTAGCCAACCGTACCGTCGAGCGCGGGCGGGCCTTGGCTGAGCGCTTCAACGGTCATGCCATTCGCCTCGATGCGTTGGCCGACACCTTAGGCCAGTACGACATCGTCGTCTCCTGTACCGCTTCGCCCTTGCCGATTCTCGGTCTGGGCATGGTCGAGCGCGCCATCAAGGCGCGCCGGCACCGTCCCATGTTCATGGTCGATCTGGCCGTGCCGCGCGACATCGAGCCCGAGGTGGGCGAGCTCGATGATGTGTTTCTCTACACGGTCGACGATCTGGCCCAAGTCGTGGCCGTGGGCATGGAATCGCGTCAGGCGGCCGTGGTCCAGGCCGAGGCCATCATCGATGCGCAGGTCGATAGCTTCTTGCACTGGATGGCGTCCCGCGACGCGGTGCCGCTCATCCGCAGCTTGCGCGATGTGGCCGAGCGCGCCCGCCGGCACGAGCTCGAGCACGCGCTGCGGCGTCTGGCGGCCGGCGATGCGCCGCACAAGGTGCTCGAGCAGCTCTCGCTGCGGCTGACCAACAAGTTCTTGCACGCCCCTACCCAGGCTTTGCAGTTGAGCGATGCCGAGACGCGCAAGGCGTTGCAGCAGGCGGCGGCGCAGCTCTTCCATCTGCATCCTGACGATACGCATTGACCCTTGGCTGTGCGCGAGCGCATAGCCAGCGGCTATCGCGTGCTTCTCCATAAACAATTGGCCCACGTTGCGGCGCTCGCCTAAAGTAGCCGTACGGGGCGACTGCGCTGACGGTTGCCGACCGAGCACCCACACAAAGGAGAAGCAACATGAGCAACGCGGTACGACCTGCCGGCAAATGTCCGGTCATGCATGGCGGCAATACGGCTGCCGATCAATCGGTGATGGCCTGGTGGCCGAAGGCGCTCAATCTCGACATCTTGCACCAGCACGACAGCAAGACCAATCCATACGCTCCCGACTTCGATTACCGCGCCGCGGTCAAGCAGCTCGACTACGAGGCGCTCAAGCGGGATCTTGCCGCCCTGATGACCGATAGCCAGCCCTGGTGGCCGGCCGATTGGGGGCATTACGGCGGCCTCATGATCCGCATGGCCTGGCACGCGGCCGGCACCTACCGCATCGCCGACGGCCGTGGCGGTGGCGGTACCGGTAATCAGCGCTTCGCGCCGCTCAATTCCTGGCCCGACAATGCCAACCTCGACAAGGCGCGGCGGCTGCTCTGGCCGATCAAGAAAAAATATGGCAACAAGATCAGTTGGGCCGATTTGATGATCCTGGCCGGCAATGTCGCCTATGAGTCGATGGGGTTGAAGACTTTCGGTTTTGCGTTTGGGCGCGAGGACATCTGGCATCCGGAAAAAGACATCTACTGGGGTTCGGAAAAGGAATGGCTGGCGCCGACCGGGAGCGAAGGCAGCCGCTATTCCGGCGAGCGTGAGCTGGAAAACCCGCTTGCCGCCGTGATGATGGGCCTCATCTACGTGAATCCAGAGGGCGTGGACGGCAAGCCCGATCCATTGAAGACCGCCCAAGACATGCGCGTCACCTTCGCGCGCATGGCCATGAACGACGAGGAAACCGTGGCGCTCACCGCCGGTGGCCACACTGTCGGCAAGGCGCACGGCAATGGCAGCGCTGCCAATCTGGGCCCTGCGCCGGAGGGTGCCGACTTGGAAGAACAGGGCTTGGGTTGGATGAACCACAAGACCCGCGGTATCGGCCGCGATACCGTGACCAGCGGCATCGAAGGCGCGTGGACCACGCATCCGACGCGTTGGGACAATGGCTATTTCGAGATGCTCTTCAAGCATGACTGGCAGCTCAGCAAATCGCCAGCCGGGGCTTGGCAGTGGGAGCCGGTCAGCATTGCGGTAGAGGATATGCCAGTGGATGTGGAAGACCCGACGATCCGCGTCAAGCCGATCATGACCGACGCCGACATGGCGCTTAAGATGGACCCCGAATATCGCAAGATCGCCGAGCGTTTTCGCAACGATCAGGCCTATTTCGAGGAGGTTTTCGCCCGTGCCTGGTTCAAGCTCACGCACCGCGACATGGGGCCCAAGAGCCGCTACATCGGCCCCTATGTGCCTGCCGAAGACTTGATCTGGCAGGACCCGGTGCCTGCCGGCAACACGGCTTATGACATTGCCGCGGTCAAGGCGAAGATCGCTGCCGCCGGGCTGGGCATCGGCGAGCGGGTGGCCACGGCTTGGGATAGCGCTCGTACTTTCCGCGGTTCCGACAAGCGCGGCGGCGCCAACGGCGCCCGCATTCGCCTGGCACCGCAAAAGGACTGGGAAGGCAACGAGCCGGCACGGCTGGCCAAGGTGCTGGCCGTCTATGAAAAAATCGCCGCCGATACCGGCGCGAGCATCGCCGACGTGATCGTGCTGGGCGGCAATGTCGGACTGGAGGAGGCCATCCAAGCCGCCGGTTTCAACGTGGACGTGCCATTTGCGCCCGGCCGCGGCGATGCCCGCCAGGATCAGACCGATGTGCAATCCTTCGCCGTGCTCGAGCCGCTTGCCGATGGCTTTCGCAATTGGTTGAAGCGGGATTACGTCGTCACGCCGGAAGAGCTGCTACTCGACCGCGCGCAGCTCTTGCGGCTCACCGCCTACGAAATGACCGTGCTCGTCGGGGGGATGCGCGTGCTGGGCGCCAACTATGGCGGCAGCCCGGATGGGGTGTTCACGGATCGGGTCGGGGTGCTCTCGAACGATTTCTTCGTGCATCTTACCGACATGAGCTACCGCTGGGAGCCGATCGGCCGCAACCGTTACGCCATCGTCGAGCGTCAAAGCGGCGTCCGCCGCTGGACGGCGACGCGGGTCGATTTGGTGTTCGGCTCCAATTCGGTGTTGCGTGCCTACGCCGAGCTATGCGCACAAGACGACAACCGCGAGAAGTTCGTGCGCGATTTCGTCGCCGCTTGGACCAAGGTGATGAACGCCGACCGTTTCGACCTGGCGTGAGCGCGGCCGGCGCCGGTTTCAGCGATAGCGGTTGATCGCGTCCCGAGTTTCCCGGGCCGCTTGGCGGGCGGCGGCGGCAAAGGTCTCGTCTTGGCCGGCGTAGAGGATGGCACGCGAGGAGTTGAGCATGAGCCCGGTGCCATCCGGGGTCTTGCCGGCTTGCACCGTGGCCTCGATGTCGCCGCCTTGGGCGCCGATGCCGGGCACGAGAAGCGGCAGCGCGCCAGTGAGCTGCCGCACCCGCGCGATTTCGGCGGGAAAGGTTGCGCCTACCACCAGCGCGCACTGGCCGGTGGTATTCCATTCCCCGGCTACTAGGCGCGCCACCCGCTCGAACAGTTTTTCCCCGCCCACGTCGAGGAACTGTAGATCGCTACCCCCGGGGTTGGAAGTGCGGCAGAGCAGGATCACCCCCTTGTCGCGCCAGGCCAGGTAGGGCTCGACCGAGTCACGGCCCATGTAGGGATTGACCGTGATGGCGTCGGCCTTGAAGCGCTCGAAGGCTTCGCGGGCATATTGCTCGGCAGTGCTGCCGATGTCGCCGCGCTTGGCATCGAGAATCACCGGAATGCCCGGATGGCGCGCATGGATATGCGTGATCAGGGCTTCGAGCTGATCTTCAGCGCGGTGCGCGGCGAAATAGGCGATTTGCGGCTTGAAGCAGCACACCAGGTCGGCTGTGTTATCAACGATGGCCTGGCAAAATGCGAAAATGGCATCGGCGCGGCCCTTGAGGTGGGCGGGAAACTTGGCCGGATCCGGGTCTAAGCCGACGCAGAGCAGGGAATCGTTCTTCTGCCAGGCGGCAGCCAGGGATTGCATGAAGGTCATGAGCGGTCTTCCTTCGGGAGAAAACGGGAAAAGGTGGCCGGCAGCAGGCAGGTTTGCAGGCTGCGCTGGGTAAATAGGAAGCGGCCATTGCAGACGAAGCCCAGTTCCTGCCAGTCCACCTCCCGGTTCAGCATGACCACGGCCTGGATCAGGTCGCGACGGGAAAGCGCGGTGTGGGTGGGGAATAGGGCCAGAATGGAGCCGTCGAAGTGCGGGCTATCGTGCAAGAAGAAGGGCTCGCGCCGGCGGGTCTTGCTATTGACGTAGATGCGCGGTTGATCGTTGATCGGGTGGGCTCGGCCCCATTGCCACCAGTTGGATTCGTCGAACCGACGCACCCGGCGCGCCAGCAGGCGCTCCTTGTGGGCTTCCAGGTGCGGGTGGCGGATGCCATAGATCATGCGCCGAGTTTCGCCGGTGTCTACGGTACGCGAGCAGACGAACTCCAGATTCCCCTCTGGATGGGTAAAAATGTCGTCGGCGCCGGAAACGCCGCCAACCTTGACTTGGAACAGCTTGGTCAGGGGTAGGGTGTAGTCCTGCCGCAGGAACATCAGCTGGCCGGCGACTTCGGCGCAGCGGCGGCCGTCGTGTAAAGTCCGGTCGCGGCGTCCCTTTTCGAAGCGGAAGATGGCGCAATTGGGGACATAAGGCCCAAAAATCTTGCGGTCGCCGGTTTCGATGAAGTCGGTGATGCTGCCTTCGCGGTAGAGCCAGGCATTGAGCCGCTTCGCTGCCGTGAGTTTGATGAACTCGCGCGGCACGATGAACACCAATTCACCCCCAGGCTTCAAGTGGCGCACGCATTTTTCGATGAAGAACAAGAACAGGTTGCTGCGCGCATCGAAAAGCCGCATGGGCAGGCGCTCCCGAGTGCTCTGGGGGATGTCCTGAAAGCGCACGTAAGGCGGATTGCCGATGATGGTGTCGAATTGTTGCGTGACTGGATAGTCGAAAAAATCCTGCACCAGCGCCCCGTCCGGCGCTACCTTCGGGTCGATCTCGATGCCGACGCAGTCCCGGCCCTGGGCACGCAAGGCATGCAGGAAAGCGCCATCCCCGGCCGCGGGTTCGAGCGTGCGCCCCCAGTTGCGGCACAGGTCGAGCATGAGCGTCACGATCTGGGGTGGGGTGAAGACTTGGCCGAGTTGAGCAACATCGAGCGTGGGCATCGGGGCGGGGCGTACCGGCTAAAGTGGGCCGCTATTTTCGCACTGCTGCTAGCGATGCCCAAGCTCGTAGGCCATTTCAGCGGCGCCGCCAGAGCGGATGCAGCCCGATCAGTCCTAACACTGGGCCGGGTAGCAGCAGCCAGGCGACGTAGCTACCCCAGGCTTCTACCTGGTGGGTGACGAGCTGGATCGACACCATGGTCAGGGTAAAGCCGATGGCGTTCTGGATGGCGAGGGCGCTGCCCACCAGTTCCGGCGGGCAGGCCCGCGCCGAAAGGGCGGAGAACTGGGCCGAATCGGCGATGACCGCGAAACCCCAGAGGAGCAGGAAACCCAGGAGCCAAGGCGCGGGCGCGGCCGCGGCCCAGGGGTAGAGTAGGCAGCAGAGCCCCGAAGTGGCGAGCGCCAGGGCGGCTACTTGGCCACCGGGCAGGCGGCGGGAGAGCTGCCCGGCAAGCACGCAGCCTACGGCGCCGATGCCGATGATGGCAAAAGCCAGCCCTGCCACGCTCGTCTCTAGGGCGAGGTACAGCCCAGTCTGGACGATGAAAAGCGGCGTCAAGGTCCAAAAGGCGTAGAGTTCCCAGCAGTGGCCGAAATAACCGAGCGCCGCAGCGCGAAAGTCGCGTTGGGCGAACGCCAAGAAGACTTGGCCCAATTTCAGGCGCGGCGCGTCGGGGCGGCGGCGCAAGTGCGGACCGTCACCCAGCCACGCGATCATCAGCCCGGCGAGCAGCGCGAGGGCGGAGGCGACCAAGATCACCCCTTGCCAGGGCCAGTGGCCGCCGAGCTGCCGTATCCCGTGCGGTAGGGCCGTGCCCAGGGTAAGCATCCCTACCAGCCAGGCGAGGGTAGCGCTCGCCTTTTCTGGCGCCCAGCTCACCACCATCTTCATGCCCAAGGGGTAGATGCCAGCGAGGCAAAGGCCCACGCCAAAGCGCAGGATCAGGGCGCTTCCTAGGCCACTGGCGAGGAGCGCGAAAGCGGCGTTGCCGGCGGCGCCGATGAGTGCGCAGATAGCGAAGATGCGGCTGGCGGCAAAGCGATCGGCTAAGCCGGTGACGGCAAAACCCAGAGTGCCGACGATGAACCCGGCTTGTACCGCGTTGGTGAGGCTGCCGAGGTCGGCGGATTCGAGGCGCCAGGCGCGGATCAGGTCGTCGGCGGCGCTGTTGGCGGAAAACCAAAGCGAGGTGCCGAATAGCTCAGCCAGCACGATCAGCGTGATGGCAAGGCGAGGAGAAAGGGGCCGGGATGCCGCAGGCATCCCGGTATTGTGCCGCCGGCAGGCTTACGCCGATCTTACTTGCGCCGGCCGCGGCGCTTCGCTTAGGCGGCGCGGCTCGTGCATAGCATGGTGGCTTCGCCTTCGAGCACGACCTTGCCGTTTACGGTGCATACGGTTTCCAGGATGCAGCGTTTCTTCTCCACCAGCACTTCCTTCACCGTGGCCGTTGCCGTGACCGTGTCGCCCGGGCGTACCGGCGCCTTGAATTTCAAGGTCTGGCCCATGTAGATGGTGCCCGGTCCGGGTAGGCGGTTGCCCAGCACGGCGGAAATCAGCCCGGCGGTGAGCATGCCGTGCGCGATGCGGCCTTTGAACTGGGTGCCCTGGGCAAACTCCTCGTTCAAGTGCACCGCGTTGGTGTCGGTGGAAACGGCCGAGAACAGCACAATGTCGGCGTCGGTGATGGTCTTGGCGATGCTAGCGCTCATGCCGGGTTGCAGGTCTTCGATGTCGTAGCCGTTCTGGGAGTTCATGTCGCGTTGCTCCTAAGAGGGATTGAATCGGGCAAATTATGCTGGCGTTCATGGATGTTCGCCACCCCGAAGCATGAAGGCAGGGCGGCGTCCACTCCAACCCTACAAAGAGGAGGAAAGCGACGAGAGTCGCTGATCGACTGTCACGGTAAAGCTGTGTTAAGGCCTGATAAATAGCTCTGGATTCACGTTCGTGCCGTTCAACACCACGGTCCAGTGCAGGTGTGGGCCAGTCGCGCGGCCACTGGCGCCTACGCTGCCGATGCGCGCGCCTTTTTCCAGCCACTGGCCGGGATGCACCTCGATGCTGGCCAGGTGGCAATAAAGACTGATCAAGCCTTGGCCGTGATCTACGAATACCGAGCGGCCGTTGAAAAAATAGTCGGCCACCGCCAGCACCTTGCCGCCAGCGGCGCTGTACACCGGAGTGCCATGCGGGGCGGCGATGTCCAGGCCGGAATGTGGCGCCCGCGCCTGGCCGTTGAAGAAGCGGCGGACGCCGAAACGCCCCGAAACACGCCCATCGGCAGGGCGCACGAAATCCGTATCGACATAGGGCGTGTCGCGCCAGTGCTGCTTGATGGCTTTGATTTCCGCATGTTCCCGGGCCACGCGGGCTTGGTGCTCAGGCGATAGATCGACCTGGTCCTGGTGTTTGAGGCGTAGATGCTGGGTGGGGTAAGTCTGCGGCTCGACCCACAGCGTCAGCTCGTGGCTCTGCGTTGGGCTGGGGCCCAAGCGTAGCGCCAGCGGACCGGGTGGGGTGTCGAGAGGAATGCCGATGAGCGCCTGCCAGCGGCCCTGCCGCGCCAGCACGGCGAGCGGCTGTGCGTCGAGCCAGAGCTGCGGGCGCGGCAAGGCGTCGGGGCCGAGATCGAGGATGCCAATTCCGCCCGGTACTGCCTTGGGGCGCAATTCGGCTTGTGCGGGCATGGCGACCAGCCAAAACAGTGCCCAAAAGCATAAAGACAACGTCCGCATCGGCTTCAGGCAGAGCGCGGCTCGCCGTGCTGGGCGGGCGGGGTGAGCGCATAGCAGCCGAAGCGGACGTTCAGGTGGTGACGCAGACACTGACGGTCGGCTTCGCGCATGTGCAGGAATTGCATCCCGATGCGGAATACGTCGAGCTCGCCGACCAGCACGGTGTGGCTGGCGCGGGCGCGAATCGCGAGCCGGTGCGGCGCGCCGCCGGCATGTAGGGACGGAATGCTCAGGATCAAATCGACTTCTCGCGCGGCGCACAGATGATGGTCGCAATAGACACACATGCCGCCCAGCGAGACATCGGAGGTGATGCCGTCGAAAATTTTCTGCTGTCGATCCCACTGGCATTGGCAGTACAGCGTGACGCGCCAGCGTGCCGGATAGCGAGGGTGAAAGCGCCGTTCCATCATGATCGTCGATACGGCCCAGTGCCAGCGTAACAAGCTAGGAGGCGGGCCGATCTGTCGTTGTGTTGGTGCCGATTATGGCACTGGCGCGGCATGAGATGGAGATCTCTTGGGTTTGCTAGGAATTGGGGCCGGTCTGTGGCGTTTGTATCTTGTCGTGAATTTCCACGCCGGGCTCGCTGGGGCTTGAGTTGCAGGTGATGACCATCTCGTCGTTGATCTGTGATGCCTTTGATCCGGGGGGGGGTATGGAAAGTGATGAGGCAGTCGCATGAATCAGTCCGTGCAGCAGTTGCCTGCGCGACTCATTTGCAATCAGGGCGTCCTGTGTAATAATAAATGTTCTCATTTCAATAGAGCTGCAGCCAGCCGATCTCGGGTACGTTGCCCGGTAGCTAGCCAGACGTGTCATATCGACCATGTTTGGAGGTTTCCATGCACCGCATCCAGTGGCCTGGTTTTCGCGCCATTCCTTACGCACTCCTGTTCGCTTTCTCAGCAGCGCCTGCTTTTGCCGAAACCGCTCTTGACGAAACCATCGTCTCCGCTAACCGGCGCGAGGCCAGTGTTGATGAGTCCACCGCTATGGTGAGCAAGGTCGGCCGGGAGCAGATGGATCGTCGTTTGCCAGTCGATGATTCAGACATTTTCCGCGACGAACCCGATGTTGTCATGGCGCGTGATCTCCGCCGATTTGGAGCGACCCGCGTCAATATTCGTGGCATCGAGGACAATCGAGTCATTCAGCTAGTTGACGGGTATCGCCTGCCTGATTTCTACAATGGCGGCGGCGCCACCAATTTCACGATGAGTGCTACGCCCGGGGTCATGCCGGATTTCCTGCGTCAGGCTGAAATCGTTCGTGGTCCGGCGTCTAGCCTCTATGGTTCGGACGCGCTGGGTGGTGTGGTCGGCTTTGTCACCTTGGATCCCAGTGATATTGCGCCAGGCGACAAGAAATCCGGGCTGCGTCTGCGCGGCACCTGGGCGAGTGCTAACGAAGCCCAGAGCGGTACTGTTCTCGGCGCTTTTAGGGGTGAAAGTGCGGAACTGTTGCTTGGATTCAGTCAAGGTAAAAGCGAGGAAACAAAAAATTTTGGCAAACTCGATATCACTGGCCCGGCCCGCAGCAAGGCAAACCCGACAGAAACCAATGATCAGGGCGGCATCGCCAAGCTGATCTGGCGTCCTGTTGCGGGGCATAGGGTTACGGCAACCCTGGAAAGCCGTGAGCAGGACAGCAAGACCACTATCCTGAGGATCCCTTCGTCGCTCTCGCGTGTCACCCAGATGCTGGGCGATGACAGCTCTGATCGGCTGCGCGCCAGCATCGAATACGAACATCGCCCGAGCAGCGGCTTTTATGACCGCATGATCTTGCGCGTGCATCACCAGGAATCGGACACTCACAATAACAACCGACAAATTCGCCGCAACACCACGGCTAGTTGTTCGGGAGTCGCCACCGGCGTCAACAACTGCGCTATCGAGCAAGATTTCTATTTTTCCCAGAGTAGCATGGGCCTGGGTGCCCAGTTCGAATCGACCTTCAATCTCGGCGGACATAACCATCTGCTCACCTACGGTCTCGACTTGAGCCGTCAGGAGGTCTCGACCAAGCGCGATGCAACCATCCGCAACCTGACTACTGGTAAGGTCTCCAAGTCGCTGGCTGGAGAAACTTATCCGTTGCGCGACTTCGCCGACGGACGTACCGATACGGTCGGCCTTTTTGTGCAAGACGAGATTACATTCGCCAATAGCAGCTGGACGCTCGTCCCCGGCTTGCGCTATGACCGCACCGAGATCACTCCAGAGGTCGATGCTCTCGCCCAACACGCCTTGGCCGCCATTGGCCGACAAGCCGTCAAGCAGTCGCACGAAGCAATTTCTCCCAAGCTTGGCGCCCGCTGGGCAATCACCGAACAGGTGACGCTGTTTGGACAGATCGCTTCTGGATTTCGGGCGCCGAATTACAGCGAGTTGAATGGCGCTTTCCGCAATACGACTCAGATGTATGGTTCTGTCCCCAACCCCGACCTAAAACCAGAAACGAGTGTTGGCGTCGAAATCGGCGCGCGTTTCCGGCATGAAGGGGTGCGAGGCCAATTCACTGTCTACGATAACCGCTACAAGGACTTCATCGAGAGTATCCGCCTCAATTGCCCGGCTG
This sequence comes from Azovibrio sp., assembly GCA_026414665.1. GTDB lineage: Bacteria > Pseudomonadota > Gammaproteobacteria > Burkholderiales > Rhodocyclaceae > Azovibrio. The sequence continues at coordinate 6,330 of JAOAIO010000043.1, read as the reverse complement.
ATCCATTATGCATCCCGGGTATTACGACCTACAGTTCGGTCAATCTGAACAAAGTCAGGATATACGGTGCGGAATTTAGAGGTAGCTGGGACTTTGCCCAGGGCTGGCGGGCTGATGCCGCTCTGGCTTACGCGCACGGCACTAATGAGGAAACCGGTCGGCCGCTAAATAGTGTCGAGCCGGTGCGCTTCTCATCCGGCATCGGTTACGACACCGGTGATTGGGGGATTGAGGCCCGTCTACGCGCCGCACAGCGTAAAAAACACACGGATGAGACTGGTGGCGCCTGGTTCCGGCCTGCCGGGTACGGCGTGACTGATGTTTCGGTGTGGTACCGGCCGACTAAAGACACGCGCATCGTGGCAACGGTGAACAACCTGTTTGACAAGAAATACTGGCTGTGGAGCGACATCCGTCAGGCTGATGCCAGAAACCCGCTTGGTGTCGATTTCTACTCGCAACCAGGTCGCAACTTCCGCCTTTCGCTACAGGCTGATTTCTAACCCTGCCTGCAGGCGCCCATCCGGGCGCCTGCCAAATGTTTCATCGTCAGGCCAGACATGATCCAGCTCCGTGCCATCTCGCTCGTCGCCCTGCTGTTCTTCTCAGGTGCCGCCCTCGCCCAATCCGTCCTGTTCATCGCCACTGCCCCGGTACCGCCGGGTAAGTTCAAAGCCATCGCCGAGTTGGCGGATAAGCATGGTCTGAAGATCGAGGCCCTCTTTGCCGAGCGAATTCCCGTCGAGCGCCAGGCCGACATTTTCGCTGGCTTCGATTTTGTGATCTTCGATGCCGCGCGCCCTCACATGCAGGAAGCGATCAAGCGCCGGCTAGAAAAACCGCTGGCACGATTAAAAACCCCGTACATATGGATGCAGGACAATGGCCCGCAAGCTAGCGGTTTGGATGGGGGGCTAGCCCAGAGCCTGCATGCTTATTACACCAATGGTGGCATGGCAAATTTTGATGGCTTTCTTGCAACGCTCGTGGCTTATCTGCGTGGTACCGCCGCCAAGGACATTGCTCCGCCTTTTATTTTTCCTAAATCAGCCATTTACCATCCTGATGCTCCTGGGCAGATATTTGCCGCGCCGGCAGATTATTTCCGCTGGAAAGGTGTTGATCCTGCCCGGCGGCCGCCAACAGTGGCCATCAATTTCTTTCAGACCCTCATTGGTGCCCGACAGACCGGTTTCATCGATGACGTGATCCGTCGCATCGAGGCCGCCGGCGCACTACCGCTGGCCTACTACGGGCCGGTCATGGCGGCGCATGACGAAATGCTGTATCTGGGCGGTAATCCGGTTGCTGATGTGCTGATCAATACGCAGATCACCCTTAATCCAGAGGTGCGGCGCAAGGAATTCGAGAGGTTGGGGATTCCTGTAATTCAGGCGCTTGCCTATCGTAAGGGAGGAGATGAGGAATGGCGTGACGATCCACAAGGTATTCCACTTGTGGATGTTCCTTTTTATTTGGCACAACCCGAATATGCCGGGATGTTCGATGCTGTGGTCGCTTTCGCTACGCGCAAGTCGGATGGCGAAATTACGGTCATGCCCGAACAAAGTGCTGCCTTGGTAGCCAAGGCTATCAATTTAATTCGCTTGCAGCGTCTGCCCAATGCGGACAAGAAAATAGCCGTGCTGTTCTGGAATTATCCACCTGGCGAACGGAACCTTTCTGCGTCCTTTCTCAACGTTCCGCGCAGCCTTGAGACGATGCTCAAGGCCATGGAACGCGCTGGTTACGATGTCGAGACGAGTGGGGAAATACAGTTGATCAACATCCTGCAACGTCTGCTCAGCCCCTTTTATCGCGACGGTCAGTTGGAGGAGCTACTCCGCGACGGGTTGGCTGAACGCCTGCCGGTCAAAGTTTACCGCGCTTGGCTCGAACGTCAGCCGGCACAAATTCGTGCCGAAATGGAGTCGCGTTGGGGGAAGCCGGAAAAATCCTCGATGGTGGTGTATGACGGCGACGAAGCCTACTTTGTTATACCGCGTTACCGGATTGGCAAGCTTGTGCTCAGTCCCCAAGCTCCACGTGGCGAACGTTGGGAAGATAAGGAGAAAGCGCTTTACCATTCGTCAGTAGCCGCTCCGTCTCACTATTACATGGCGCATTACCTATGGGTGCGCGAAGCTTTCAAAGCTGATGCTATCGTGCATTACGGCACGCATGGCTCGCAGGAATGGTTGCCAGGCAAGGAACGAGGACTGTCGGTGCGCGATTATCCGATGGCAGCGATCGGTGATGTGCCAGTGGTCTACCCTTACATTGTTGACAATATCGGTGAAGCTCTGCAAACCAAGCGTCGTGGCCGGGCCGTGAACGTTACCCACCAGACGCCGCCGTTCATGCCGGCCGGGCTGCACGCCACACTCAATGAAATCCATATCCTGCTGCACGCCTGGCAGCAGCAGGACGAAGGTTCGGTGAAAGAAAAAATCGCCGATGACCTGATGAAAAAGGTCAAAAAAGAAAGATTGGATAAAGACATGGGGTGGGACGACAAGCGCATCGCTGCCGACTTCCGCGGGTTTGTCAACGAACTACACGACCACCTGCACGAATTGGCCAAAACGGCGCAGCCGCTCGGCCTGCACACGCTAGGCGCGGCACCGGCGGCGAAATTTCGCTTGGGTACGGTACTGCTGATGCTGGGCAAACCTTACTGGGAAGCTGCTGCCAAGGCAGTCGGCGTACCCGACGAAGACCGCGACGAAGCCTTCGTTGGCGATTACGAGCAAATGGCAGAGACCATCCCCTTCCGCCTACTGCGCGATTTTCTCGACGGCCGGCCGGTGGTTGCCGACGACAAATTAACAGCCATGCTCGAACAAGGGCGCAAGTGGTACGCCGACCTCGGTGCCGCCGCCGAAATGGATGGTTTGCTATCGGCTTTGGCCGGGCAATATCGCCCGACCTCCTATGGTGGCGATCCGATGAAAAACCCGGATGCGTTGCCGACAGGGCGAAATTTGTACGGCTTCGATCCGTCGCGGGTGCCGACCCAACAGGCCTGGGCCGCCGGTAAGGAAGCCGCCGAGGCCCTGATTGGCGCGCATCGCGCCAAGACCGGGCAAGCCCCGAAGAAGCTGACATTCTCGTTGTGGTCGGTCGAAACCATGCGCCACCAGGGACTACTCGAAGCGCAGGCATTGGCGGCGATGGGTGTCGAGCCGGTATGGGATGCTGGTGGTCGGGTCGTCGACGTCAAGCTGATCCCACGCGAACAGCTCGGCCGAGCCCGCGTCGACATCGTGCTGTCGGCTACCGGGCTCTACCGCGACCATTTCCCAAACGTGATGAAACAACTAGCCAAGGCGGCCGAACTCGCAGCGCGTGCCAACGAAGCTGACAACCCGGTCTACGCGAATAGCCAACGCATCGCCGCCAGCCTCAGACAGCGCGGTGTGCCGGACGCAGCGGCACAACGAGCGGCGGAGATACGCATTTTCTCCAATGCCTCCGGCCGCTACGGTACTGGGCTCGACGACGCGGCGCTGGCCACGGATACCTGGAAAAGCAAGTCGGAAGGCGATCGTAAACTGGCCCAGCTCTATCTGCGCAACATGCAGTACGCCTTTGGTAGCGACGAATCGACTTGGGGCAGAAAGGGTGCCATTGATAGCGAAGACATCAATCTCTACGCCGAGCACCTCAAAGGTACCGAGGGGGCCGTACTGTCGCGCACATCCAATCTTTACGGCATGCTGACCACTGATGACCCTTTCCAGTACCTCGGTGGCATCGGTAGTGCTGTCCGTTATCTCGATGGCAAGGCGCCGGAGCTGTACATCGCCAACCTGCGCGACAGTGGCGCTGGCAGGATCGAAGGTGCTGACAAGTTCCTGGCTAAGGAACTTGCTAGCCGCAATTTCCACCCGGGCTATATTAAAAGCCTGATGGCAGAGGGCTACTCCGGCACCCTGCAAGTGCTCGACGCGATGAACAACTTCACCGGGTGGACCACGGTCGCCCGCGAAATCGTCCGCGACGATCAATGGCAGGAGTTCGTCGACGTCTATGTTCGCGACAAGCACCAGCTGGGTCTCAAAGCCTGGTTCGAGAAGCACAATCCGCATGCGCTGGCGCAGACCATCGAGAAGATGCTGGAGATGGCTCGCCACGGCTACTGGCAGGTCGACGCGAAAACGGTTGCTGAACTCAAGGAGCGCTACCACGATCTGGCCCGCCGCTTCGACGTCAAAAGTGACAACGCCGCCTTCGAGAAATTCGTCGCCCCGGGTTTCGGCTTAGTCGCCATGCTGCCCGCCGCGCTCAGCCCGACTCGCGCACAAAGTGCCGCGGACCTGATACCGCCACCCGAACCAATGGATCAGCCCCCGATTCAGGGCTTGTTGCTGCAGAAGGTTGAGAGCAAGGAAGTGCTGGCCCAGCCATCCGTCCTGTTCATCGTTTCGCTGCTGCTTCTGACCAGTTTCGGTGGGGGGCTTTCGACGTGGCGGAGGAGTGGCTGCTAGGGCGGCCGAGCATTGCTTGTGGGCCGTTCGCCAAAATCCGTGGGGGCAGTGGCGGAAATTTCCTATCTTCAGTAACCGCTATGACTTAGTTTTTGACAGCCTGTTTGGAGGTATTCATGTCTCACTTGCTCGAACTAACGATGTACCAAATTTCGCAGATCTTCCTGCTGCCGACGCTGGCTCTGATTGCGCTGCTCTTTCTCTACGCTTTCTGGGTGCTCGGGGAGTTTGTCATGCTGGCCTGGTTGCGCCGCAGAGGCAGAGGTAAGTTCCTTCTTCGCCAGTTCCGGAACCAGCCGACCTTGTCCGACGACCAGCTTGACCTGCTCGCACATAAAGCATTGGAGAATCCGCGCATCGCTAGCCGGGTCATGCCGATGCTTGGTCTCGTTGCCACCATGATTCCCATGGGACCGGCGCTAAAATCGCTGTCCGACGGCAACTTGGCCGAAGTTTCGCACAACCTGACGATTGCCTTCGCTGCGGTCATTTTGGCGCTCATCGCAGCTTCGATTACCTACTGGGTGGTCAATGTTCGCCGCCGTTGGTTGGCTGAAGAAATCTTGGAAATCCAGTCACTGCGAGGCGCTTGCGTATGAGTCTCAAGCTTCTGCACGAACCAGAGAACGAAGACCCGATTCTGTCGGTAGTCAATCTGATCGATATCTTTCTGGTCGTCATTGCCGCATTGCTCATCACTGTCGCTCAGAACCCGTTGATCAATCCGTTTGCCAAACAGGACGTAACGGTGATCACCGATGCGGGCAAACCGACCATGGAAGTGTTGGTCAAGAAAGGCGAGAAGATTGAAAAATACAAAGCTAGTGGCGAAATCGGCACTGGTGACGGCGAGAAAGCTGGCGTTGCCTATAGGATGAAGGACGGTTCAATGATTTATATTCCAGAGGGCAGCGAGACTGTCACGGGTGCCATGTCTGACTAGTAATTGGGTTGCCTAGGGACTGATGGTTGGGTTGGTAGCCAAGTAAATTTTGGGCCACATCTTCCGGGCATGTCGAATAAATTGCCGCGCGGCTGCATGGCGGCCCTGGCTCGTTGCTTCGCTTGTCTGCAGGAGTGCTCTCGGCTACCCCCTTGCGGGTGTCCTGTTGTCTGCTGCGCCCCCCAGTTTGCGTGGCACTGTCGCCTGTCGCCGCCCACCGAGGGGGTTACCGCACACGCCCGATGTCTTGGTCTTCGGGGTGGCCGTCGAGCATCAGCGTGACCTCTTCCACGCAGTCAAAACGGCCTGCGGCATCCAGACGGGCGAACAGATAGACCTCTTGAACGACAGTGGCGCCATCGCGCTTACGCACATGGACCCGGTGCCGCGAGGCATAGCGCTGGTGGTCCTGCCACTCGTCGAGCACCTCGATATCGGCCGAGGCCACGATCTCACGCAGCTTGCGGGCATGGGCGCTGAAACCGGACAGATCGTCCCAATGCCCATTGGTGCGCTGCCGGTAGTTCGGGCTGAAGTCCCGATCCAACAACGTGGACAAGGGCATGTCGGGACGGTTGAGCAAATCATCGAGCGTGGCGCGAATGGACGGCATGTCGGCTCCTGGTGTGGGTGATGAAAAACGATGGCCTCACTGTAGGCATATCCACCTGGCGTAGATAAGCTATTGAGGCCAATGGATCACGCATCTGCGCCAATCTCTTCGCCGCCTTGGATATCTCCTGCGCGTGCCGATGCCAATGAAGGTCTGCCACTGCTGGCGGTGCGCCAGCGCAGCGCTGCCGTGCGCCACACCCGCGCCCATCGCCATGCGCGTGGGCAACTGCTGGGAGCCGACGAGGGGCTGTTGAGCGTGGAGGCTGGCGACAGCCGCTGGGT
>JAOAIO010000042.1 GCA_026414665.1 Azovibrio sp. | reverse complement strand
GCCTTGAAGTGGGAAGACGAGCTCATCTCCCACACCAAACGCCTGCTCATCTACCCAGCCTTCGTCGGTAGCATCGTGTTGTCGGCCACCGTATTCCTGATGGTGTACATGGTGCCGCAGCTAAAACTGTTCGTAGCCAACATGAATCAGGCCCTGCCGGCGCACACCCGCGCCTTGTTCTGGGTCTCCGACCTGCTCGTCGATTTCTGGTACATCCCGCTCCTCGGCCTTGCCGCGAGTGGCGTCGCGCTGCCGCTCCTGTTACGCAGCAACCCGCTCGCTCGGCGCCGTTTCGACGCGCTCAAGCTGCGCTTGCCGTTCGTCGGCAGCATTCTCAAAAAGATCATCCTGTCGCGCTTTGCCGGCACTTTCGCCATGCTCTACGCCGCCGGCATTCCGGTGCTAGAAGCCTTGCGCACTACCCGCGACGTGGTCGGCAACCGCATCATCCGGCGTGCCATCGAAGAGGCCGAGCAAGCGATTCGGGAGGGCCGCAACATGGCCGCCGCCCTGCAAGAAACCGGCCTCTTTCCGCCACTCGTCGTGCGCATGGTACGTGTCGGCGAAAGCACCGGAGCGCTCGACAGTGCCTTGCACAACGTCAGCTACTTCTACAACCGCGACGTGCAAGAAGCCGTCAGCCGCGCCCAGGCGCTGATCGAACCCTTGCTCACGCTGACACTCGGCGCCCTGTTGGGCTGGATCATGCTCGCGGTGATCGGCCCGATCTACGACGTCATCAGCCAGATCAAGGTCTGACCATGACCACCCGCCACCTCGTCCTCCTCGATGCGCACGCGCTCACCCTATACGTCTGGCAGCGCGCCCAGCTCACCCTCGTCCAGCAATTCGCGCCTGGCGAGGCAGGACAAGCGGCCTGGCTCGCCTGGCTACAAGCCCACCCCGACTGCGAACTTCTGTGGCTCGCCAATCTCGCCGAAGAGGGCTTTCACGTCGAAACCCTGCCCTATCTGCGCGGCCGCGACCGGGACACGGTGCTTGCGCGTAAGCTAGCCCAGCACTTCTTCAACACGCCGCTCACCCTGGCCCAGTCGCTCGGCCATCTCCATGGCCATCGCAAGGAAGAGCGGGTATTGCTCGCCGCGCTGACGCAGCCGGCGCTGCTTGAGCCCTGGCTCAACGCCATGCGCAACGCCCGCACGCCCTTGGCCGGGATCTACACGCTACCCCAGCTCACCGGCCGCCTCTGCCATCTGCTGGAACTGCCGGCCGATTCCTGTCTCCTCCTCACCCTGCACCCCCATGGCCTGCGCGAGAGCCTGGTGATGGGCGGCGAGGCCGTGTTCTCACGCCTCACGCCGCTACCCGACAGCAGCATCGCCGGCATGGCCGCCAGCATCGCCAGCGAAGCGCACAAGCTGCATCAGTACCTGTGCAGCCAGCGCTACATCGCTCGGGACGAAGTGTTGACCGTCTGCCCGCTCGTGCCGCGCCAGGCCCGCGCCGCGGTCGAAGCGGCTTGCCCGGACATCGGCCCCCTCCGCTTTCGCATCGCGGATCTCGAAGCCGCGGCGCAGCGCATCGGCTTGGCCACGCCCCCCACCGCCGTGTATGCCGACCTTTTGTTCTTGCACCTGCTCGCCACGCGCCGGCCACGCCAGCAATTCGCGCCAGCGCCCTGGCGCCACGCGCACCGCATCGCCCGGCTGCGCTACGGCCTCGTGGCCGGTGGCTTGACCATCCTCTGCGCCGGCTTGCTCTGGCTGGGCAGGGAAATACTCATCGCCCACCAGCTGCGCGCCGAAACGGCGCACATGGCCACCCTTGCGGCGCGCCAACACGCCGAATTCGCCCGCCTGGCGCAGCAACTGCCCGGCCCGGCGCAAGATCCGGAAACGCTACGCCAATTGCTCGCCGACTACGATGCATTACGCCGCCAGCAGGACACGCCCTGCCGCGCCATGCGCGCCTTGAGCCACGCCCTCGACGCCGCCCCCGCCGTGCGCCTAGAGCGGCTGCACTGGGAATGCGACCGGCAGCGCAGCAGCCTCGAAGTCGAAGGCAGCCTGCCCGCCACCGAGCCGCGCCTGCTCAGGCAACACTTCGAGCAGCTCATGCGCGCCCTCGCCGCACACGGCATCCGCGCTGACATCCTCACTCATCCAATCGACATCGCCAGCGACAAACCCTTGCGCGGCGGCGATTTCGAGCCGAGCGAAACCAGTCCGCCGGTCTTCAAGCTACGCCTTTATTGGGAGGATAGGCCATGAAGCTCACTCCCTACGACCTTGCTCGTCTCGCTTGGGCGCTCGGCCTCGGTCTGGCGCTCGCCAGCCTGGGTCTGGGCGCGGCCCTCTGGGGCACGCATCAAGCCCAAACGGCCGCGGCGGAACACAGCCGCGCCGCCGCCGCGCTGCAACACATCACGGCGCGGCGACACCAGGCCGAAGCCGATGCGAGCGAATTGCGCGAGTCCGGCCGCCGCTTCCAGCGACTCGTCGAACAAGGCTTCTTCACCCCAACCAACCGGCTCGAATGGGTCGAGCAGCTACGCCAGGCGCGACAAGAACTCGGCATACCCAGCCTGGCCTACGAATTCCAGCCACAGCGCGTTCTCGAACAGGGCCAAGGCCACTTTCTCGTCAGTCGCATGGACATCTCCCTCGGCCTCAATCACGAAATGGAGCTCGAACCCTTCCTAGCCCGGCTCGCGGCGCGCAGCAATGCCCTCATCCTAGCCCGCGCCTGCGACTTCAGCCGGGCGGCCGATGTGCGCCGCGATGCGCCGCCGCGCCCAGGCGCGAACATCCTGGCGCATTGCCAGCTCGACTGGATCACCGGCCGCCTGCCAAGCGGAGCAACGCCATGACAGCGCACATCGACACCATGCGCGCGGCGCATCTCGCCTGTGTCGGGCTAAGGCGCTGTGTTGCGCTCCTCCTCGTTCTCGGCTGCCACGCCTACGCCACCGAGGCCACCGGTCGGCTGTTCTACACCCCGGCCGAACGCGCCCAGCTCGATGCCGCCAAAGCCGCGCCCGAGCACGCCCCGCCCACCTACCAAGGCATCGTGCGCCGCAGCCAGGGACCTGCGACCGTATGGATCGACGGCGCGCCCCAGGACGGCCGCCCCCCGGCGAATCGCCCAACCGGCCATCCGGCCTCCGATCCGCTGCTCAAAGGTGGCCACATCACCGTGCACCCACCCCGCGACGACCGCAAGCGCTGACGCCATGCATAAGCCCCTCCTGCGCCAACACGGCGCCGCCTTGCTGATTCTGCTGCTCACCCTGACCCTGGGCGGGCTCGCTTGGCTCCTGCGCCAGCCGAATCTGCAAAGCGCGAGCTTTCCGGCGCGCGACAAGGCCACCGACCGCGCCCTGGCGCAAACCAAGGAGGCCCTACTCGGCTACGCCGCCGCCTACCCCGAATATAAGCGCAAAGGCAATCCGGCGCGGCCGGTGTTCGTACCCGGCCACCTCCCCTGCCCCGATACCGGCAGCGCGCTCGGCTTCGAGGGTAGCGAAGCCGGCACCTGCGGCGCCAAGGGAGTGACGGTGATCGGCCACTTCCCCTGGCGCAGCCTAGGCGTGCCGCCGCCCCGCGATGGCAGCGGCGAATGCCTGTGGTATGCCGTATCCGGTCAGTACAAGGCGAATCCCAAGGCCGACCTGCTCAATCCAGACAGTCCCGGGCAATTTCAAATCCTGGGACCGGATGGCAGCCGCATCATCGCCGGGGCCACGCCGGAAGATCGGCCTGTGGCCGTGCTCATCGCGCCCGGCCCCGCTCTACCCGGACAAAGCCGCCAGCACCAGGGCGGCGAATGCCGGCTCGATTACGATGCGCGGCAATTCCTCGACGTGCTCCAGGGCATCGACAACAGCACGCCGAACCCGGAGCCGGAGGGCATCACCCGCATGATCGCGGGTACTCCCGGCCCCTTTTTCAACGACCGCCTGGTATGGATCAGCCGCGCCGAACTGTTCGAGCGCCGCATCGCCCGCCGCCAGCAGCCCCAACGCGCGCTGTTCGACAGCGCCTACGATCCGGCCAGCAGCGTGCCTGCCTTGACCCAACGCATCGCCAGCTGCCTGGCCCGCTTTGGCGCCAGCAATCCTTGGAACCGCCTGCCCTGGGCCGCGCCGCTCGATCCGGGCGGCAGCCCGCCAGATGTCTTTCGCAACGACCGGATCGCCGACCAAAGCGGTCTGACGGCCGGGCGCCCGCCTTTTTCAGTCGGACGCTCGCAGGCCGTGCTAAGCGCCACGCTGGCGAGCCTTGGCGCCTGTCCGGTCGGCAACCCGACCCACTCCGCCTGCCGCCTGCTGCGCACCGACAATTGCCCGGAACTGCTGCCCGTGGCCGGCTTTCCGACCGCCAGCGACACGCCCGCGAGCGTCAATAGCGCCGATGGCTGGTGGGACAAATGGAAAGAGCACCTGTTCTACCGCGTCGCCCCGGGCTTCGCGCCTGCCGCCCAGCCCGCCGCAGACTGCGATAGCACGCCAGATGCGTGCCTGCGCGTCAACGGCCGCGCCTACGCCGCCGTCCTGATCTACGCCGGCGCCGCCCTGCCCGGCCAAAAGCGTAACCATGACGGCGACCGGATCGACCCGGCGAACTATCTCGAAGGCGAGAATCTCGCCGCGCTCCGCGGCGACAGCCAGGTATTCGCCGCCAGCGGCAACGACCAGCTCGCCTGCATCGCCGGCCCGACCGCCGCCTCGCCTGGCTTCAAACTGGTGCCCAACTGCGGCAACCTGCATTGCCAGGAAGGAGCCGACAAGCTGTTGGCGCGGGTCGATGGGCAGCAAAATCTGTGTCATAGTGAGGGCAAGGTCCTCGCCGCATGCACGGCGGCGCTGGCGGGGCTTTCCGGCTGCGCTTGCCAAGGCGCTGCGGCACGCTTCTTGGCGCCCCCTTGCCTAGTCTCGCTCAACGCGCCCACCTGCCAGGCGGCCATCCAATCCCTGAAATCATGCAGCTAAAGCAAGGACATCTCGGCTTCAGCCTCACCGAACTGGCCGTGGTCATGATCATCGTGGCGCTGCTCGTCGGCGGGCTCGTCTTTCCCTTCGGCGCGCAACGCGAAGTGCAGCGCTTGCGCCAAGCCGAAGCCAGTCTCGCCGACATCCGCGAGGCGCTGCTCGGCTTTGCCGCCATCCACGGCTACCTACCCTGCCCGGATATGGATACCGATCCCGGCGCCGCCGGCTATGGCGTGGCGGAAATCAGCTGCAGCGCCACGCCGAGTCGGGAAGGCTTCTTACCCTTCAAATCGCTCGGCCTCTTCGAAACCGACCCTTGGGGCGAGCGCTGGCGCTACCGCGTCGACCGCAATTTCGCCGACAGCGCCGCGCCCATCGGCCTTACCACCGCCTTTGGCAGCGATGCGCTTAGCGTGGAAAACCAGGACGGCACCGCCTTGACGACGACCCTCGAANGCCCAGTCGCCATCTTCTACAGCCTCGGCCCGGACCGCCAGGCCAACCGCGGCAATGCCAGCTTCGAGGCGAATGGCGGACGCTACGAGGCAAGCCCGCCGGCCCCGGAATTCGACGACTTGCTCCAGTGGCTCGCCCGGCCGCTCCTCATCAGCCGTCTCATCGCCGCCGGCCGGCCACTCTGACCATGTCGAGCGCAACCGCCCCCGCGCGTCTCGAACGCCTGGCGTTCGCCCCCACCGATAGCGAGCTGCTGCGCTTACAAAAATCGCTCCTCATCTTCGCGACCGGCCTCATCACGCTCGCCACCATGGTCTGGCTGCTGCTCTACTGGCTGCTCGGGCCGCGCTTTCCGGTCACGCCGCCCCTGCTCTTTCAACTCGCGCTAGTCGGCAATCTCGCGCTGTTCCTCAAGACACGGAATTTCGAGTTCTTTCGCATCACCCAGCTCGGCCTCTTGCTGTTCGCCCCATTTGCCTTGCAGTGGAGCATGGGCAATTTCATCAGCGCCAGCGGCATCAGCCTTTGGGGCCTGCTCGCCCCAATCGGCGCGGTGCTGATCTGTAGCCCACGCGAGTCGCTCGCCTGGTTCGCCGCCTTCTTGTTTCTCACGGCTTTGAGCGGCGCCTTCGACCTCTACCTCGTCGATGCCCGGCCGCCGGTGCTCGTGCCGGTGCGCACCAGCTTGTTCTTCTTCGCCCTCAACTTCGCTGCCGTCTCTTGCATCGCCTACCTGCTCTTACGCTATGCCACGCAAGAAAAACTCAAGGCCCGAGCCCGGCTCGAAGAAGCGCACGCCCGTCTGCAAGAAGAGCAAGCCCGCTCCGAGCGCCTCTTGCTCAACATCTTGCCCGCCCCCGTCGCCGAACGTCTGAAGCACGAGGAGCAGCCGATTGCCGACGGCTTTGCCGATGTGACCGTGATGTTCGTCGACATCGTCGGCTTCACCCACGTCGCCGAAGGTCTTGCGCCCAAGCAAGTGTTCGCCATGCTCAACCGCATCTTCTCCTCGTTCGATGAGCTCGCCGAGCAGCACGGCCTGGAAAAGATCAAAACCATAGGCGACGCCTACATGGTGGCGGGCGGACTCAATACCGCCACCGAGGACTACACGCTCGCCATGGCCCGCCTGGCGCTGCGAATGCGCGCGCTACTCGCGCGCGATGCCCAAATCAACGATCATCACCTCGAAATTCGCATCGGCATCGGCACCGGCCCTGTCGTCGCAGGCGTGGTGGGTAAGAAAAAGTTCATCTACGACCTGTGGGGCGACACGGTGAACATCGCCAGCCGCATCACCGCCGAAGGCGTGCCGGGCATGATCCAAGTCGATGAAACCACCTACCGCCGGCTGCGTAGCCACTTCCGCTTTCATGCGCCGCAACAGATCTATCTGAAAGGCAAGGGCCACACCACCGTGTACCGCCTCGCTGGCGACGAAGTCTGACGGCCGCCGCGCGACTGCGCCGCTGTCGCACGTGACATAAAGCCGCCCTGATAACGCCGGTCGGCGCGGCAACGTTAATCCGGCCGGGCAGGCGTGGCCTTCCGTCCAAACACGCCTTGCTTGCCGAAACGCACGCCTGACGCTCAAGCAGCAGCCACCATAGCCGGCCGCAGGGCGAACACCACCCGGCCCGGCGCATTCGCTTCGAGCACGAGCCGATAGCCGCAAAGCGCCGCCTGGCGCGCGCCGTGATACAGGCCGATGCCCAGGCCATCTTCCGACCCGACCGGCTCGCGGAACAAGCGCTCGACCAGGGACGCGGCAAGCGGCGTGCCGTCATCCTCGACCCGCAAGGCCCAACGCTCGTCCTCGCGCATCAGGCTGACGTGAATGCGCAGCCCCGGCTCACGGCGCGCCTTGGCATGGGCATTTTCGAGCAGATTCGCAGCCACGCTGTCGAACAGCTCGCCCGGCAGCACGGCATCCATCTCCGCCGCGAGCGCCTCGGCCGCGCTAAAGCGCACGCCGCGCGGCGCATGCAGCCGCATCAGCGCCTGCCACCAGGCGCGCACCGACACACGCCGTTCATCTTTGGGCACTTGCGGACGCTGCAGGCGGGCAACGGTAGCCTGCAAGCGCTCGGCGAGCAAGGGCAATTGCTGTTGGATCAGCTCGCCCAAGCGCCCCGGGTCCTGAGCGTGGGCTGCGGCAAAACACAGGTTCTGCAGCGCCTGCAGGATGTTCTTCACATCATGCGTCACCCGCGCCCCGGTCTCATGCACGGCTCGCTCGTGATCGAGGGCCTGCAGCCGGTGCGCCTGGCTCTTGACCTGATAGAACGCTACCAAAAGCCGCAACAGCCAGTCCAAATGCCCACACAGGGCCGCCGCCGGGGCTTGCCGGAAATAAAGCTCGATGGTTAGGCCCGCCTGCGCGAAGCGATGCACGCCCGCGCCGACACGCCCCTCTCGCCCGGCCCCGGCGGCGGAGCGCCAGGCCACCCCGACGAGCCACGGCAGCTCGAGCAGCCGCGCCAGCGCCGCGCGCAAGAAGCGCTCCGGGTCGGGCGTCGCCTCGCTGGCCGCGCACAAGCCGCGCAGCCAGTCCTGCATGGGCAGCCCCAATGACGACAGGTAACGCGCCAAGGCAGCCCCCATGCCAGCAAAGCCAGCGCGCGGATTCCAGGCCCAAGCCAGCAGCAAGAGCCCGCCGCCCAGGCTAAGACAGGTGATGAACAAAGCCCAGCCATAGCTGGTGCCATGCAGAAAAGTCACCGCTAGGCTACCTAGGACGAACACGGCCAAGAGCAAGAAGATCAAGAGGCTATGGATGAAATCCACCTCGCCGGTGCGCCGCTCGCGTTCCGTCGGCAACCAGGGCAGGAGAAACGGCACGGCCGCGAGCAAGAACGCGAAAGCATCGCGCGGCAAGAAGCCAAGCAGGCCCGGCGCGCTCGGCAAGAGCGGCACGAGCCCGAGCACCATGAGGCAAAGCAAATCGGCAAACGCCAGCAACAGCGCCAGCCGCGGCCCCAGGCGCGTCACCCGCAGCCCGCGCCCGGCGATCAGCGCCGCCAGGGTGGCGCACCAGAGCAACAGCATCCAAGGCGTAAGGCTCCAGGCCCAAAGACAGACGAACGCCACCAGGCCCAGAGTCTGCCCCACCCCTAAGCGCTGCCCTCCCGGCACCACCGGCTGCCAAAGCAGGAACAGGCCGATGGCCACCGGCCACAAGATGAGACGCGCATCGAAGGTGGCACCCGGCCAAAAGATGAGCGCGTGCAAGACGGCAAGATGGCCGGCCAACAGCAGATTCGCCGGATAGCAGGCGCCCGTGCGCAAAACGCGCGGCAACGCCTGCCACGGCTTTTGCCGACGTGCTTGCGGCCTGGTCTCGTCCATCGGCGCTACACTCCTGTCGAAAAATGGACACCTTGACGCGCCAAGGGCCGCACGACACCGCATTTTTGCAGGCATGAATCCTGCATAAGAATCCACGTCATCGCCCGCATCAGGAGCCCATCATGAAAACCCGCAAGCAATCCGGCTTTACCTTGGTGGAAATCGCCATCGTCCTCGTCATTATCGGCCTTTTGCTCGGTGGCGTGCTCAAAGGCCAGGAATTGATCACGCAAGCCAAGATCAAGAACGTCATCAACGACCTGAACGGCGTCTCCGCCGCCATCTACGCCTATCAGGACCGCTATCGCGCCCTACCGGGGGACGAGAAGAGCAGCATCGTCAGCGCGCGCTGGAGCGGCATCAACGGCGGCGATGGCAACGGCATCATCTGCGGCACCTACAACGGCTCGGCTGCCGTAGCCAGCGGCAGCGGCCAGACCTGCGCGAGCGGCAGCGGCAACGAGTCCACCCTACTCTGGCAGCATCTACGCTCCGCCGGCCTGGTGACAGGCGCCGGCACGAGCGCCGACATCCCGCAAAATGCCGTGGGCGGCTTCACCGGCATCCAAGCCGGCGCCTTCGGGATGCCCGGCCATGTGATTTGCACGAATAACCTGCCCGCCAAGGTCGCCAGCTCGATCGACGCGCAAATGGACGACGGCGCGCCCGCAACCGGCACCATCCGCGGCGAAGTCCAGGCCGGCCTCAACCCCGCCGTTTCCGGCTCTCCCACCACGGCGCCCGGCTATGTCGATGATGGCAGCAAGCTATATGTGATCTGCAAGGCCATCTAACCCTCGACGCCCAACCCGCTGCGCGGCGCCTTGGACTCATGCCGAGTTACCGCGCAGCAGGCGCTCCTCGGCCGCCGCGAGGGCGGCGCTAAGCCCCAAGAGCACGATCACATCGCCGGCTTTCACCCGCGTCTCGCCACTCGGCTCGACTGCCTTGATGCCGTGCCGGCGGATGGCGCTCACCTCGCACCCGAGTTCGTCCAAGGCGAGACTAGCCAGCGTGGCGCCGACGCTGCCTGCCCCCGGCGCGATCCAGACCGAGCGCAAGCGCGGCTGCTCGCCATCGTCGTCGCGGTCGCTCATGCCTCGGAAAAAACCGCGCAAGAGCTGATAACGGGCGCTGCGCGTCTCCTGCATACGGCGCAGCACGCGATTCAATGGCACGCCGAGCAAGACGAGCGCATGCGAGGCGAGCATCAGACTCGCTTCCAGCGATTCGGGCACGACCTCGGTCGCGCCCTCGCGCGACAGGCGCTCGAAATCGCGCTCGTCGCGGGTGCGCACCACCACCGGCAGATCGGGCCGATAGGCACGCACATGTCGTAGGATTTTTTCGGCCCCGTGTGGATCGTCGACCGCCACAATCACCACGCTGGCACGCTGCAAGCCGGCCGCCAACAAGGTCTCGCGCCGGGTCGCATCGGCGAAGATCACCGTCTCGCCAGCCGCGGCGGCCTCGCGCACCCGCTCTGGATCGAGATCGAGCGCCACATAGGCCACGCCTTCTTGCGCCAAGAAACGCGCCAAGAACTGACCACTGCGGCCGAAGCCGCAGATGATGGCGTGCTTTTCCGTCGCCATGCTGCGCGCCGCGATCTGGGTGATCTGCATCGACTTGAGCAACCATTCGCTACTTACGAAGCGCGTGACGATGCGCTCGCAGTAATGCACGATGAACGGCGCCACCAGCATCGATAGGACCAAGGCCGAGAGCACGACCTGCTCGACATGGCGCGGTATGCGCCCCACCTCGCCAAGCAGGACGAAACCGAATTCGCCGCCCGCGCACAGCCATAGCGCCGAGCGAANGGCATTGCCGGGCGAGGCCCCCATGCGCCGCGCCGCCACGCCCACGACTAAGGCTTTGAGCACGAGCACGGCCAAGAGCACGAGCAACACCACGCCCCAGTTCTGAAGCAGGATGGGCATGTCGAGCTTCATGCCGATCGTGACGAAAAACAAGCCCATGAGCACGTCGCGGAAGGGCTTGATGTCCTCTTCCACCTGCAATTTGTACTCTGTCTCGGCGATCAACATCCCGGCCACGAAGGCCCCTAGCGCCAGGGAAAGCCCCACCAGCTCGGTAACGTGCGCCAACCCCAAGGTGATGAGCAGCACGTTCAGCATGAAAATCTCGGAAGAACGGGCGCGGGCCACTAGGTGAAACCAGCGCCGCATGAGCCGCTGCCCGAAAAACAAGATCAGCGCCAGGACGAGCACCACCTTGACGAGCGCGATGCCCATCAGCATCGCCATCTGCTCCGGCGGTCGAGACAACGACGGCAACAGGATCAGCAAGGGCACCACGGCGAGATCCTGAAACAGGAGCACGCCGATCACCTCGCGTCCATGCGGCTTATCGAGCTCCATGCGCTCAGCCAGCAGCTTCGAGAGCACCGCCGTAGACGACATCGCCAGCACTCCGCCCAGCGCCAGCCCAAGCTGCCAGGCGTAGCCGAGCAGCACGACCAGCCCGGCGATCGCGGCCATGGTCAGCCCCACCTGCGCCAGCCCGAGCCCAAAGACGATGCGCTTCATGGTGTAAAGCTTCGCCAAAGAGAACTCGAGGCCGATCGAGAACATCAGGAACACCACGCCGAACTCGGCGAGGTGCTGCGCGCCCGACACATCCTTCATGAGATTGAAGGCATGCGGGCCGATGAGGCTACCCACGAGCAAATAACCCAGCACCGGCGGCAGATTCAAGCGGCGGAACAAGAGCACCGCCAGCACGGCCGCACCCAGCAGCACCAGGGTCAGTTGCAGGGTGTTCATGTTGGCCGGGGCATCAAGCGATGTTGTTATAATCCGCGGCAATCATAAACGCGGAAGTCCCGGGCCGCGAATTTACATTGCCACCCATCCAATTTCCCGGACGCCAACCACCTAAACAAGCCGATGGATGCAACCACGCGAGCCGCGCGGCTCAAGCTCATGGCCTTTGACATCGACGGCGTCATGACCGACGGGCGTCTCTACTTCACCGAGGACGGCACGGAATTCAAGGCCTTCCACACCTTGGACGGGCACGGCCTGAAAATGCTGCAAAGCGCCGGCATCGAGCTCGCCATCATCACCGGCCGCACTTCCGGGGCTGTGAGCGCGCGCGCCGCCAATCTCGGCATCACGCACCTGTTCCAAGGGGTGGCGGACAAGCGCGACTGCCTGGGCCGTCTCTTGCGCCATCTTGGCCTTTCTTGGGATGAAGCCGGCTACATGGGCGACGACATCGTTGACCTACCGGTGATGTCGGCCTGCGGCTTTTGCGCCGCGCCAAAGAACGCGCACAGCGCCGTGCATCGCCACGCCCACATCCTCACCCGCGCCTCCGGCGGCGCCGGCGCCGTGCGCGAAGCCTGCGAATTCATCCTCGCGGCGCAAGGGCGCTGGGATCAGGCCATGGCTCCCTATCTACCGCGCGACAGCGCCCCAGCCCCGTGAAGCCGAGCCTCGGCAGCGCTTTTCCCTTCGCGGTCTTGGTCGTTCTGGCCGGGCTTTCGTTCTGGCTCGACCAAGCCAGCGAAATCACCTTGATCCCTAACGACGGCAAGACCCGCCACGACCCGGATACCCTGGTCGAACGCCTCACCGTGCACCGCCATGGCCCCGATGGCGCGCTCAAGTACAAGCTCACGGCGGAGCGCATGGAGCACTACCCGGACGACGAGAGCAGTCTCGTCTTCGCGCCGCGCCTCACCAGCTACCGCCCCGATAGCCCCGAGATCGTCCTGACCGGACGCCAGGCCATCGTCACCCAAGAAGGTAAGCACGTCCTCGTGCAAGGCGACGTCGTCGTCACGCGGGCCGCCTTCGCCGAGCGCGCCGAGCTCGTCGCCCGCACTCCGGAACTCACCGTCCTGCCCGACGCCGGCAAGGCCTACAACCAGCACCCCGTGCATATCACCCAGGGCGAGAGCTGGATGCGCGGTGTTGGCGTCCAGGTCGACAACAATCTGGGCACATTCAGCCTGCAATCCCAAGTCACCGGCGAATACCACGCCAAGCCGGTGCCCTCCCGCGAGACCGCCCCATGATGAAGCGCCTCACCTGTATTGTGCTGCTCGGCCTGTTCTACATCGCCGGCCCAGCGTTGGCCGAACGCGCCGACCGCGACAAGCCGATCACCCTCGAAGCCGACAAAGTCACCATCGACGACATCAAACGGGTGCAGATTCTTGAAGGCAATGTCATCCTCACCCAAGGCACCCTGATGATCCAGTCCGACAAAATCGTCGTTACCGAAGACCAGTATGGCTTTCAGCGCGGCACCGCCTTCGGCGGCCCGAAGGGGCTCGCCCGTTTCCGGCAAAAACGCGAAGGCAGCGAAGACTGGATCGAAGGCGAAGCCGAGCGCATCGAATACGACACGCGCACCGAAGTCGCCGAGCTCTTCCACCGCGCCTGGGTCAAGAGCGGCGAGGACCAATTGCGCGGCGAATACATCTGGTACGACGCCATTTCCGAACGCTACCTAGCCTCTGCCGGGGAAAGCTCCCTGAAGCAACCCAGCCGGGTACGCGCCATCATCCAGCCGAAAAACAAGGAAGCGCCGCCCAATAACAGCGCACCGCGCCCTTCCGGCATCCAGCTCAAAAGCGCCGACAGCCTGCAAACTCCGAGCCGCGACTAGTGCCCGACGGCCGGCGCCGCATCCGGCCAAACCTTACACCATGCTTACAACCCCTTGTCGCACAAGTGAAATTTATTTTTGTGCGGCGCACAAAAAGCGCTTGACATCCGTATTTCCACTCCTATAATGGAATCCATGCTGCAATGCAACATCGCACTGCGCCGATCATTCCACATCACGTATAGGAGATTCACCATGATCACGACTCCCGAACAATTCGCTGCTGCCAACAAAGCCGCCGTCGACTCTCTGTTGTCGCTCGCCAACACCGCCTTGTCTTCCGCCGAGCGCATCGCCGCGCTGAACCTAAACACCGCCCGCTCCGTGTTGGAAGACTCTGTTGCCAACACCAAGGCCATCCTCGGCGCCAAGGACGTGCAGGAAGCCCTCTCTCTGCAAGCCTCCCTGGCCCAGCCCAACGTGGAAAAGGCCGTGGCTTACACCCGCAGCGTCTATGAGATCAACGCCCAAACCAAGGAAGAGCTGGCCAAGATCGTCGAAGCCCAATTCGCCGACTTTCAAAAGCAGGTCTCGGCACTGCTCGACCAGGCCACCAAGTCTTCCCCGGCGGGTTCCGACGTGGCAGTTGCGGCCGTCAAGTCCGCCATCGCCGCTGCCAACTCGGCGTTCGACAGCATGAACAAGGCCGCCAAGCAAGTCTCGGAAATCGCCGAAGCCAACGTGGCTGCCGCCACCAACGCCACGGTCAAGGCCGTCAGCGCCACCGCAGCCGCGGCGAAGAAAAAGACTGCCTAAGTCCAGGCATCACGCACCCCCCCCGCTACGGCGGGGGTTTTACCATCGGGTGCCGCGAAAACCGCCGTGCGGGCCGCGACCTATCCCATCGATCGGCAAGGCCGCGAGCGCCGCAGCACCGAGCCATCCGCCCCGCGGCAGCTGATTCGAGCCGCCCCATCCACAAACCGGAGGACTTCCCATGAGCAACCTGAACACCGAACAACTGGCCGCCGCCCAGCAAGCCAACGCCGAAATCTTGAGCAGCCTGCTGCGCGCCACCTTCAACGGCATGGAACGCCTGGCCGCGCTGAACATGGCCGCCTCGCGGGAGTTCTTCAATACTGCCGTAGCCAACACCCAGCAACTGCTGGCTGTAAAAGACCCGAGCGAGCTATCGCGCTTGAACAGCAGCCTGGCCCAACCCGCTCTGGAAAAGTGGATGGATTATTCGCGTAACGTTTATGACCTCGTGACTTCGATGCAAAAGGAAGTCACGGCCATCATCGAAAGCCAATACCAGAACATCTCCAAGACCGCCGCCGCCAACCTCGACAAAGCCAAGGCCACCCCCGGCGGCGATGTCCTGGCAGCCGCCATGCAGGCCATGCTCGACGCCTCTGGCCGCGCCTTTGACCAAATGAACGCCATGGCTCGCCAAGCCGCCGAAATCGCCGAAACCAACATGCAGGCTGCCGCCCACAGCACGACCCAGGCGGCTGCGGCGGCGAACAAGGCCGCCGCCAAGAAGTAAGCCTAAGCCCAGTGTCTCTTCACGTCGGCCAAAGCCCTGGCCAAGGCCGGGGCTTTGGCGCTTTTGCGCGCGATACGCTTTAGTCGCGCCAGGTCCAGCGAATGCCGCGCCGCTCGATCTCCTCACGTATGGCTTGCATGGCCGCCTCCACCTGGCCGGGCTCGCCCTCCACCCCGAGTTCCAAATGCCGGCGCTCCTTCCCTACCAAGGAGGGCAGGGAAAACAAGCGCAGCTCCGGGTAAGCCGCGACGATGCGCTGCATCAGATCGAGCAAGCCCGATTCATGTGCCTGCTCGCCCGTGAGCAAGAATGCTTTTTCGACCTTGGGCTGGGGGTTGAAGCGGTCGCGGTAGAAAGTTTCCAACACCCATTCAAGCATCGGGTGCGCCATCTGCGGAAAGCCCGGCACGAAATAGTGCTCGCGCACCATGAAGCCCGGCACGCGGTTGAAGGGATTGGGAATGATCGCCGAGCCCCGGGGGAAAGTCCCGAGCAGCTTACGCGCTTCGGTCAGCTCGTCGCCGAAACGCACGCGCAGCTCCGCCTCCGCTTCCGGGCTCAACACCAAGTCCACGCCCAAGGCATCGGCAACGGCCTGGCGCGTGTGATCATCTGGCGTGTTGCCGATGCCACCGCAGGAAAATACCACCTCGCCGGCCGCCATGCTGCGCCGGAACAGCGCCGCCAAGCGCGCCCGGTCGTCACCTAAGTATTGCACCCAGGACAGACGTAGTCCGCGCGCCGCGAGCAGCGCCGCAACAGCGGCGAAATGCTTGTCCTGGCGCTTGCCAGAAATGATTTCGTCGCCGATCACGACGAGGCCAAAGGGCTTAGCGTTGTCGCTCATGTATGTCTCTCCCGAATTTCGTCTTGCGTCACACTCACCAGGGCGCCGCCGCGCAGCTGACGCAGCGCCTCCAGGCCATAATGAATGTAGGCCAAGGCCGATAGCGCCGGCACCAAGAGCCCCAGTAGCGGCACATGGGCCAACAGCGCCAGCACCAGCCCCAGCATGAACAGGGGCACGGCATGGACACGGCGGATTTCCGCCGACTCGGCCTCGGTTGCATGAGCCGCGAGGCTATCGAAGGCGAAGGTCTTGCGGTTGAACCAGGCCAAGAGCAGCAACGGCAGTATCAGACCTAAGCCTGGCACGAGCCAGAAAGGGAGGCTTGCGAGCCAGCCCAAGACGAATACGAGGGTGGCCACGCCGCTGTTCCACGCCGCCGCGGCGAAACTGTCACGGCCCAAGGCGGCCAATTCTGGATAATCCCGCGCCGCGACCTGGGCAAGCAGCCAGGGCAGCACGAACAGCGCCGCGAGCGCGGCCGTGGTCAGATAGGCCATGAGGAACACCAGCATCCAAGCGCCAAGATACGCCATGAACGTGGCGAGCCCATGCAGCCCCCAGTCAGAGAGTAGGCGCATGGGCGGGCTATCGCGCAGCCAAGCCACGAGCTCGCCCAGGCCGAAAGCGGCCAAGCCCAGCCACAAGAGCAGCGCAGCGCCGGCCGGCGCGAGCAGATAGCGCCACAACCCCGGCCGCGCCAGGCTCGCGATGCTGCGCAGCAGCGCTTGCAGGACCTTAGCCATATTGGATTGTCTCCCACAGCTTTTGCAGCCGCTTCACCGAAACCGGCACCGGTGTCTTCAGTTCCTGGGCGAACAGGCTAACGCGCAGCTCTTCGAGCAACCAGCGTAGCTGTTCGAGCTGCGGGTCGCTGCGCCCCTGCTTGGCGAGGAGCGCGGCCTTGCGCTCGTATTGCGTCCAGAGCGGCTGATAATCCGCCAGGGCGCGGGCATCGCGGGCCGGATCCGCCTTCAGCTTGTCGAGCCGCACCTGCGCCGCCTTCAAATAACGAGGAAAATGCTGCAAGCGCTCGAATGGCGTAGCGGCGATGAAGCGCTTACCCATCAAACGCTTGACCTGGGCGTCGATATCCGCGACCACCGCGGCATATGCCTTGTAAGCCGGCAGCTTCTTCATGAGCGCCTGCCATTCACCCAGCACCAAGCCAACCAAACGCGCGATTTCCTGCATCAGCAGGCCAAGGCGCGGACGCGCTTCGGCGCAGCGCGCTTTGAAGCTCGCCGCATCCGTGGGCCAGGGCTCGGTGAGGCAGGCGCGCGCGAACGTCAGCTCGATGAGCTGGCACTTCAGCTCCTCGCTCGTGCCAAGCGGCATGTACTGCATGGCCATCTGGGTGAGCCCGGGCAGGTTTTTCTCAAAATATTTCACCTGCTCCTTGAATTGCAGCATGAAGAGCCGCAAGAGCCCCCGGCCATGCACGCGCCGCGCCTCTTCCGGGTCGTCGTAGACCTTAAGGCTGACGCACTCGCCGTCGTCATGCAGGGCTGGATAGCCGATCACCGTTTGCCCGGCCAGCGGCACTTCCATCAGTTCCGGCAGCTCGCCAAAGCTCCAGTCGGTGAGCCCGGTGAAGCCAGCCGGGGTCTCATGCAGCTCGGCGAATTCCTGGCGCGCCGCCTGGCCCCACTGGGCTTTGAGCTGGGCGAGATTGCGCCCCATGTCGAGCTGTCGGCCATGCTCATCGACGAGCCGGATATTCATGCAGCAATGCGCCGGCAGAGCATCGGGCCGGAAAGCATCCGGGGTCACGCTCCACCCTCGGGCGTTGAGGCCGCGCGTAGCCTGAATGAACTCGATCAAGGGCGGGATGAGGCCCTGGTTCATGCGCCGCTCCGCGCTTTGCGGCTCGCTTCCCACCCAGGCGATGAATTGGTCGACGAACTCCGGCACCGGCACGAGCTTGGCGCGGATTTTCTGTGGCAGGGTCTTGATGAGCTGCGAGAGCTTGTCCGGCAGGAGTCCGGGCACCAGCCACTCCAGCCGCGCCGCCGGCAGTTGGTTCAACTGGGCGAGCGGCACGGTGAGCGTCACCCCGTCACGGGCGCTACCGGGCTCGAAGTGGTAGTCGAGCGGATACTCGACACCACCTAGCTTGAGGTGATGCGGGAAAGCCTCGGTGGTGATGCCCGCCGCCGAATGGCGCATCAGGTCGGCCTTGGCGAGATAAAGCAGGCGCGGCTGCGTACGCTCGGCTTCGCGGCGCCAATGATCGAAAGTGGCGCCATTGTGGATGCCCTCGGGAATCAAGTGGTCGTAGAAGGCGTAGATCAGCTCGTCATCCACCAATACGTCCTGGCGGCGCTGCTTGTGTTCGAGGCCCTCGATTTCCCGAATGAGCCGCTGGTTGTGCTGCCAGAAGGACCAACGCCGGGCATAGCTTTCCTCTACCTCGCCGCCCACCAGAGCCTGGCGAATGAAGATTTCTCGCGCCTCGGACGGCGCCATGGGGCCATAATGGACGCGCCGCTTGGGCGTAATGACTACGCCATAGAGCGTGGTGCGTTCCCAGGCGGCCACCTGCATCGCCTTCTTTTCCCAATGTGGATCGAAATAACTGCGCTTGATGAGATGAGCGCCCACCTCTTCGAGCCACTCTGGCTCGATGCGGGCCACGCAGCGGCCGTAAAGGCGGGTAGTCTCGGTGATTTCGGCGGCGACGATCCACTTGCCGGCCTTTTTCTGCAGCGGCGAGGCTGGATGGATCAGGTAGCGGATGCCACGCGCGCCCAGGTAATGGCCGGTTTCGTCCGATTTGCAGCCGAGATTGCCGAGCAAGCCGGTAAGCAGCGCCTTGTGGATGGCTTCATAAGTGGCGGGGATGTCGTTTTCCCGCCAGCCCAATTCCGCCACCAGCGCATGTAGCTGGCCGTGCACCTCGCGCCACTCGCGCATCCGCAGGTAAGACAAGAAGTTGGCATGGCAGACCTCCACCAGTTTCTTATTGGACTTCTTGTGCTGCACCTCGTGGAAAAACCAGTCCCAGAGCTTGAGCCAGCCCAGAAATTCGGACTTATCTTCCAGCGCTCTCTCACTGGCCTGGGCGCTACCGCCTGGGAACATGATGCGCCGGTGCTTCTCGTCCGCCGCCTGCTGCTTGTCCTGAGGGCGTTCACGCGGATCCTGGACCGACAGGGCCGCGGCAATGACCAACACCTCGCGCAAGCAGCCCCGCGCTTTCGCCGCCACGATCATGCGGGCGATGCGCGGATCGAGCGGTAGTCGCGCCAGCGTGCGGCCGACTTCGGTCAGCCGCCGCGCCTCATCCAGAGCGCCTAGCTCTTGCAGCAGGGCGTAGCCATCGCCAATGGCTTTGTCCGGCGGCGCCTCCAAGAACGGAAAGCGCTCGACATCGGTGAGCCGCAAGGACTTCATGCGCAGGATCACCCCGGCG